>NZ_JAKKSH010000013.1:0-147841 GCF_025653395.1 Shewanella sp. SW24 | reverse complement strand
CTGATCCCATCCCGAACTCAGAAGTGAAACGCAAACGCGCCGATGGTAGTGTGGGGTCTCCCCATGTGAGAGTAGGTCATCGCCAAGCGCCTAATTTAGGTTAACGTGTAGACGTTAAGCTAAAGGAGCGGTAGTTCAGTTGGTTAGAATACCGGCCTGTCACGCCGGGGGTCGCGGGTTCGAGTCCCGTCCGCTCCGCCAACATTAAGAGATAAGCCTCATCGAAAGATGAGGCTTTTTTCGTTATGGTGTCGTGGATAATTCGTGTCAGTGACGCACATGCTTTGGGCTCGAAGTATGTGGTTATCGTCATAGCCGGCCATCCCAATTCCTACGAGTGTACGTTATTGTTATTCGGATCAGTCCGAGATAATTTTAATCTCTTGGCTTGTAGCTGACGCTCTATGCCTACTGGTAACGTCTATCTTTTTCTCGTCCTAATTGACTTAATATCGTTTATATTGAAGTATTTATTATTAAGCAGATACTTAAATTCCAAGAATGATTGAAATTGAGTAATTTGCCCCAAGATCGTCTTAAGTGCTGCAGTTTTGTAGCGTCCATCAATGAGGTCTATGCCATGCTTTATGATTTAACGGTTGTACAATTTAGCAAGATGCTGAAAAATTTAAGCGTTATTCTTGAAAAAGGCGAATGCTTCGCAAACCTCAAGAAAGTTGATATGGCGGTGCTATTAAACTCACGTTTAGCGCCGGATCAATTCAATCTTATTCGCCAAGTTCAAATTGCCTGCGATACTGCCAAAATTGGCGTAGCACGTTTGACTGATAACTTAGATACAGTACCAAAGCATGATGATAGCGAGACGACGCTGGCTGAGTTGCAAGCGCGTATTAGCTCGGTTTTGGATTATTTAGCGACGTTTAAAGCGGATGATTTTGCTAATGCGGCCACGATCCATGTCTCACAACCACGATGGGAAGGAAAATATCTTACAGGTTATGAGTTTGCCATTGAGCACGCTATTCCGAACATTTACTTCCATGTAACAACAGCCTACGCGATTTTGCGCCACAACGGTGTTGAAATTGGCAAGAAAGATTACCTCGGCGCTATGCCATATAAGTCGTAAATCTAGGCTAGATGTAGTACTGTTGCGTAGCCTAATTGTTGCGCAGCAGCGCTTTGCCGCTCGAGCTTACCAACCTTTCTGCATTACTACCTGTTCTTTCTCTACCTATGTTATGCCGCTTTGTCGCTGGAAATTTAGGACTCGTTAGGGTTCTGTTACGCGGATGAAGTCAATCAATACTCAGTTTTTCATTTCGACCTTACGTCTCGATTATTTTTATCCTGTTAGCATGTGATTTAATTTTGTTGGCTTAGGTAAATGATATGGGCCGTAAGTTTATGAGTCGCCAAATTATCTATTACTTAAATAGTGAATGGCGAATTGACTCATTATAAAGATGACCTGTTTGTTCGTTTTGAGCAGGGATTTACTGGAAGAGCCTATTTAAGGTTCTAATTAAAGGAGTTAGCTATGTCTATCGAATCTCAAGCCGTCGAGAGTCCAACTGATGCAACGACAACTAAGAGCAAGAAAGCAAAAAAAGCCGCCATTACTAGTGGTTTGCGCCTCAAAGACAAGTTAACCCAAGACACTCGCCGCCGAATTGAAATTCTGCACGAGCAACGCCAATTATCCAATCGTTTCGGCGTGGATATAGAAATTGACTAAAGCCTTTGGCTTGTCGCTAAGTATTGGATATCACATCTAGATATTTAGCCAGCATGTACAGCTTCACGACGCCCGTCGTGAGGCTTGCTCACTCTCTTTAAACATTCACTTCTTAAATTTATATTCCATTATCGTGACCATCTCGCCCTTATAATCTTCATGTGAAATCATTGACCAACCCAGCGCTCGATAAAAATCGGCTTTATCTGCAGTAAACAAATAGATTTTCTGTAAACCAATCGCTCTAGCATGCTCAATGACGGCATTGACTAGCAACTTACCTAATCCTTTATTTCGATGGTTTGCATTCACATACACATTGGCGAGCCAAGGGCTTAAGTCAGTTCGGCTGTCCATATCTGCAGTGATTAATGAAGATGATCCCATCACTTGATTTTCCTGTTCGCAGATAAACATTTTGGGGATGGCGGCGTCAGTTAAATACTCGTTCATTTCCTCAATCAGCGTGGTGACAGAAGCATCCGCAGAACTCAAATGTGCCCATGCTTGATGATGCCACTCCGCCAATTGTGGAATGTGTTGCGGGGCAGATTTTAGGTCGATAACTTTCATATAAATCTCTAGACTGATTGCTGAAAGGGGGAATGGGCAAATTATACCCTCTATTGGCTTGCATGAACTTAGTGGTCATAGGCCGAGTGAGTATACCGCTTAATTCGGGATCGGCAGAAATACGCTGGCTTTAAGCCCGCCTTGTTTCGCATGGCTAAAACCGAGTTCGCCTTGATAACTGTCGACGATATCTTTGCAGATAGATAATCCTAAACCATGGCCCTGGATGCTTTCATCTAGCCGAATGCCGCGCTCAATGATAACGGACAGCGCGGCATCGGAGACGCCTTCGCCATCATCACTCACTTCTATCCCATAGCCTGTGGTTGGCACGTTCTGCTGACTGATATGGATCTCAATATTTTTGCGACCATGCTTGCAGGCATTATCCAGCAAGTTGCCTAAGAGTTCGAGTAAGTCATCCCGATCAAACGGCATCACTAAGCCGCTCGTGTAATGGCTATAAATAATGCGGTCTGGGTAAATGCGCTGCATTACTTGAATCAGCGGCGCAAGATCGTCATCGAGCACGGTATAACGTCCTGGAGTGGACAAGCCGACAATCTTAGTGCGCTTAAGCTCTCTCTCGATGATGTGGTGCAGGTTTGCGAGCACTTTACTGCCCTCACTTCGCTGTTCAGGTGGAAGGCTTTCTAGGTAGGACTGCAGCCCTTGTAACGGACGTTTCATCTCGTGGGCCAAGTTACCCAAGGCATTACGGGAGCGTTGTACTCGCTGGCCCAATTGATTAACTAAACGATCTATCTCTTCGATCAGCGGGACTATCTCGCTTGGCACTTGGTCAGGATTGATTTCTTGCCCTTGGGTGCGCATTTGCCGTATGGCTTCTGGCATCTGCTCTAAGGGTTTAAAACCGCGTTTAAGTAATTGATACTGTGCTATTAATAGAATGACAATCGTGAGCAACACGGCTGCGCTGGCAAAGGCTAAAAACTGCACTTGGGTTTGTTCAAGCGAGCTAATATCTTCTGTCACCCACAGGGTAACTAATTGATCATCTTTGATAACGGCCTGACTGAACATCAGCCAATGCTCTTTGCTGACAAACTCAGTGGCTTGGTGTTGCTCACCAGCGGTCAGTTTAGGCATGTTCACGTTATGGTCGAATAGGGAGCGTGAACGCAGAGTTTGCTCGCCGATTTGAATCGCAAAATAATGCCCAGAATTAACCCTGTGGTACACATTGGGCAAGCGGTCGGTGGTGAGCGCCCAGGTGCCATCGGGATTGTGATTCAGGGCGGAGATCAGGCTGTCGGCATCGTGTTGCAATCGCGAGGCAACAAAATCTTGGGTCAATATTTGGATGCCTTGGTACAGAAAATACAGTAACAGCACCATGGCAAAGGTGAGCGTGATCAGCAGATTGCGCGTCAGATAACCCTTGAGTGAATACACGCCTTTACTCCTTGAGTCGATAACCTTGGCCGCGGCGGGTTTCGATATAATCCTTGCCTAAGCGCTGGCGCAGGCGGTTGACGTACACTTCGATGACATTGCTGTCTTTGATTTGATCTTCTTCGTAAATGCGTTCACTGAGCTCTGACTTAGAGATGATTTTGCTGGGATTGACCATTAAATAATGCAGTAGGCGATATTCAATCTTAGTCAGCTCTATCACTTCACCGTCGACATTGGTGACCGCCTGTTTGTCGACATCGAGGGAGACGCCTGCATGCTGCAACACATTGTCGGCGCGGCCAAAGTGGCGGCGGATCAACACTTCGAGCCTTGCGAGTAGTTCTTCAATATGAAAAGGCTTGCCAAGGTAATCATCGGCACCCGCCTTGAGGCCGTCGACCCGCTCATGCCACGCATCGCGGGCGGTGAGGATCAGCACTGGCATGGCTAAGCCTTTTTGTCGCCATTGGCCGAGGACTTCTAAACCGGGTTTGCCGGGTAAGCCGAGATCGAGGATCACGGCTTCGAAGTTTTCTTCTTCGCCTAAAAAGGCACCATCAATACCGTTATCGGCGTGCTCGACGGTATAACCCGCCTTGTTAAGGGCGTGAATGAGGCGCGCGACCAGATCGGTATCATCTTCAATCAATAGCAAACGCATCAGTCGACCTTTTCCTTTAGCCACTCGCCGGTTTTGGCGTCAATCTTGATTTCATACACTATGCCATCGTCACGAAGGATTTCGAGCTCGTAGATGATCCTGCCATGTTTTTGCTCGACTTCGAGATCGAGCAATCGTCCCTTTAGCCTTGATTCATAGCGTTGCATTATGGTGTCGAAGGGCAAAACCTTGCCCTCCTTAACCCACTCGACCACCTTGCTGGAAAGATCATCGTCGTGGGCATTGCAGCTTGGACTGCTAATCATCCCAACGGCCAAAGCCAGGAATATTAACGGTATCTTCATCGAATATGCCCTTCTCTGCGAGGTTGTGACAATTGCTGCATTGACTGAATGAGCCGACTTTGGGGTTATCTTGCACCATACGCCTTGGGATCTCATCGTGTTTGCGAATAAAAAATGCCTGTTCTGTGATCTTCTGCGGCCCAGACCCTACGAGCAGCGGCGTGCTGTTTTTCATCACCTTACCATTTTGCGCCGCATGTTGAACCAGATATTCCTCAATTCTAGCAGTGACTTGAGGATCTAGGCTGGCGTTGTCACCAAAGTGATTCTCAAGATTTGCGGTAATGGCGCGCCACTTGTCGGCGGGGAGCAAGTTCGCGGGGTAAGCCATGTGGCAGCTGCCACATTCTGCCGTATATTCCGCATTTTGTGGAATGGCGCGGCTGAGCCCGCGGCCATCGTCCGCATAGCCTGTGCCGGTTAAGGTTAGGCTGACACCGATAACGCCAATGGCTAATGCCGCAGCTGTGAGTGATGAACCTAAGAACCAGCTAATAGGGTGTGCTTGTTTAGTCATGACATCTTCCTTTTTGTGCCGTTACCTTCTGTGGAAGGTATTGAAATTAATTGATCTAATTGAATGAGTTATAAAGTCGAAATTTGGCGGTTATTGCAGGCTTAACCAGAGTAAGGCATCGCCTTTTTCCTGCGGCGTGCAGTCGCGTTTAAAGGTCCAGTTACAGTTACGGGTAAACCATTTCTCGATTTTGGCTGAGTCTGTTAACCGATCTGCGGTAATCGACGGCGCCATAGGGTCAATGGGTTTACGGGTATTTTGGTGCATCCCCATGTCGGTGACTTTGGCGGTATGGCAACTGGCGCAGCTGCGACCGTCCATGTCCTGTAGCCAAAGCTTTTGTCCTGCGGCGGCGGTAAAGGGTCCAGCGCCTTGGGCTTGATAGCTTTGCAGCTGCGTGCCAATACGCTCAGCGCTAAGTGGCAGGCTTTGCACTTTACTGTTGGCGGCGCTAACGCTGAGGCTAGTCAGCAGCAAAGTTGAAATTGCGACGATAGCAAGGCGACTTTTATTCGTGTGTCTGGTTAATCTGTTCATAGGGCATTCCTTTTGGGCTGGATGTCTTGTTGCTAAGCAAAATGGCTAATGGATTAATCTTTTTGTTCCACTGGGCGTTGTTTCTTGCCCGTGACCATGGCTCTGACTAAGTTTTCTTTGTGTAACAGGCTGCTGACGATGACGCCGCCGACATGGATAACCACAAGGAATACGGTGAAGTTGGCAAAGAATTCATGGACTTCTTTTATGGCGCCTTCAGGCCAAGTGGCGAAAAAGCTCGTGGCTAATGGGCCGTGTCCGTCGGTGGCGTACAGTGCCATGCCTGAGAATCCCGTGATGGCGATGCTGGCAATCAAGGCCACTATCATCATTGCTCCAGCGGGGTTATGGCCTATGTAGTCTTTGGCTTTGCCTGTGATGAGCCCTTTGAGGTACACCAGCACTTCTTTAGGGCGAGTGATAAAGTTGCTAAAGCGCGCATTGTGGGTACCAATCACGCCCCACAGCAGGCGAAACACCAGTAAAATTAAGATGCTGTAACCTGCGTAACTGTGGATGGTCATCCACTCGTCTTCGCCTTCAGTAAGGTAGGCTAAGGTGAAAAAGCCGACGAGAGACCAATGGAATATGCGGATCAACAGGTCCCAGACTTTGATGGTTTGCAGTGTGTTTGATGACATGGTGTGACGCTCCTAAGTTGGTTTAGGTGTAGGCTACTTAACCCAAACTTAAACCTCGCTTAAATTTTGAGGCGCGAACATTCAGTGAGTTGATGGGGTTAAGTGGCGCGCTTGCCTGGGTGACGAGTCTTAAATTCCAACGAAAACTCGCTTGTTAACCTCTTGGTATTACGGTAGATTCTGCCACCTCAACCGAGTGAAGTTAGGGACTAACGTATCTATGTCTACCGCCGTTATTCGCGCTTTCATCAGCCGCAATCCGAGTCGTAAATCCTTTTTTATTTATGCCGTTTTATTATTTTTGACTGAAGTCTTAATCGCTTTATATGCGCCTGCGGGTTTTATTCGTGGTTTTGTGGGCGATGTATTGGTAGTGATCTTACTGTTTTGCATGGCGCGCGTTGTTGTACCCCCAGTAGTCAATCCGGTAGCCAATAGTACAGACGAGGGTATTAAACGCTTTTTTCAAACGCCTTGGCTGGCGTTGGCGGTATTGCTGTTTGCCTTTGCTATCGAGTTTGGCCAATATTGGGGCTTAGTCGATAAGCTGGGCTTGGGCGGAAATCGTTTGGCGCGAATAGTGATAGGTAGCCATTTTGATCCACTAGATCTCGTGGCATATTTTGTCGGCTATTTGATATTACTGGGCTGTTATTGGAAAAGCCGTCAGTCCTAGTGATTTGAGTTTGCAAGAGCCGCGTGACGTGTGTTTTCGCGGATAGGAATGCGAGATAAGTGGGGTAAGGGATGCAGCCGATAACGGGGTTTTCACTGCTAACAGCACGTACTGATGGACTTGAGCCTGATCCACTGAAAATGCCTTTGTATTTCAATGGCCAACCTACTCACTCTTTTATTGCAGGCCTAGTGATTGAAGGCCAATACCGCTGCGTTTTACCCAATAAAACCTCGGGGTATTTGGTCATCACTTCTTTCGATTGTCCCTTCGAAGAATCGACCGAGTTTAGTTTGCTTGATGAAGGGTTTAAGCTCATTGCGACAACCTCTTTGGCGCAAATGTACGATTCTTTTCTGCTTTATGCCCATTGGCCTATGACGGATAACCGACTGAGGTTGCACTATTATGGTCAGTTTGTGCTGGATTTAGTGATTACAACGGGTAGTTCTTGGTTAACTTTTCAGCCAAAACTTAAACTGGTTGAAGTTATCGATCCCCAAAGCGATCCACAAACAGCCTCATCTCTTGCTGAATTAGCTCAGCGTTTAGCGCGGATTGATAATATAAACTGAGTGAGGTTTGAATTAAATTCAGTTAAAAAAGAAAGGGCTATTCGCCCTTTCATGTTTATCACTTGTATCTATTACTCATGCGGAAAGTTTTATAAGCTTGCTTGCAAAGACGTTTAAAAACCTAATAAAAGCTTCCTCACATCAGCTTGTTTGAGCCCCAAAACCTTAGAAGAAACCTAAAGGATTAACATCGTAACTCACCAAGAGATTCTTGGTATTTTGATAGTGGTTGAGCATCATTTTATGGGTTTCGCGGCCGATGCCGGATTTTTTGTATCCACCAAAGGCGGCATGGGCTGGATAGGCGTGATAACAGTTAATCCACACGCGGCCCGCTTGAATGCCACGTCCCATGCGTTGAGCCGTGTTCATGTCCCGTGTCCACACACCAGCGCCTAGGCCGTACTCAGTATCGTTCGCGATCGCTAAGGCTTCGGCTTCATCTTTAAAAGTGGTGACCGAAATGACGGGGCCGAAGATTTCTTCTTGGAAGATACGCATCTTATTGTGGCCTTTCATAATCGTCGGGCTGATATAATAACCTTCGCTTTGACCGCCATCGAGTTGGCAAAGTGTGCCGCCCAATAGTACTTCTGCACCTTCAGCCTTACCTATGGCTAAGTAACTTAAGATTTTATCGAATTGCTCTTTAGAGGCTTGAGCGCCGACTTGAGTGTCGGTATCTAAGGGATCGCCTTGTTTAATGGTTTGCGCGCGGGCGAGCACTTTTTCGATAAAGCGATCGAAAATCGATTCTTGGACTAGCACCCGAGATGGGCAAGTACAGACTTCACCTTGGTTAAAGAAGGCCAGCAACATACCTTCGACGGCTTTATTTAAATATTCGTCCTCATGGTCCATCACATCGGCAAAAAACACGTTAGGCGACTTACCGCCAAGCTCAACGGTCGATGGAATTAAGGATTCGGCGGCGCATTTTAAAATGTGATAGCCAATTTCGGTGGAGCCCGTAAAGGCCAATTTAGCGATGCGTTTGCTGGTGGCCAAAGCTTGTCCTGCTTCGGCGCCAAAGCCGTTGACTACGTTAAGAATACCCGCGGGTAATAGGTCTTCAATCAGCTCGAGCAAGACCAGAATCGAGACTGGCGTCTGCTCCGCAGGCTTGAGTACCACACAGTTACCCGCCGCTAGCGCAGGTGCGATTTTCCATGCGGCCATTAAGAGTGGAAAGTTCCAAGGAATGATCTGGCCGACCACGCCTAAAGGCTCTGGGAAGTGATAACTGACTGTGTTGCCATCGATATCGGCAGCGCTGCCTTCCTGTGCGCGGATACAACCCGCAAAGTAGCGGAAGTGATCGACGAATAAGGGCAAGTCGGCATTTAAGGTTTCACGCACCGCTTTACCGTTTTCCCAGGTTTCGGCAACGGCTAAGTATTCGAGATTTTGCTCGACGCGATCGGCAATGCACAGTAACAGGTTTGAGCGCTCGGTGACTGAGGTTTTACCCCATGCTTCTTTGGCTGCGTGAGCGGCATCTAATGCTAATTCAATATCTTGTGCATCGGACCGCGGGATTTGGCAAAAGTTTTGGCCATTCACGGGGGAGCGATTGTCGAAGTATTTGCCATTGACTGGGGCGACCCATTTTCCGCCGATAAAGTTGGCGTATTTTTCTTTAAAGTTAACGATTGCGCCTGCGGTTCCGGGTTGAGCATAAATCATAGAATCATTCCTTCTTGTGGATGGCATGCTGGGCGTTGGCGATTTTTACGCTCTTGGCTTCAGCAAGGGAGTCTTGTTGATGCATCTCTGCTGGATGTCTTTTTAAATATTTTTCGTTTTGCTTTAAGCCAATCCTATTGATTGGCTTAGTGTTCTCTTATGCAACACCTTAGGCTTGCATACCAAGTGAGCATCGCAAGGAGAGTGCCAAACTGGCAGGAGTTGTACACTTGTTGTGCTAACAGTATGATGAAAAGCTAATTTTGCAGATTTGAATAAGTATGGGCACTCAGGGAGAGAAGTGTGTCCTGTGGTTACTTTGTCATTGAGTGGCACACAGCAATTGTGCCGAAACGGAACACAGCTAGGGGGAGCATGGCTATGACAGTTAAACCGCATTTATTATCGACACAGGCGTGGTTGGCCGATTCGTGGCAGCGCAGCATTGGCGCTGGCTTGTCAGAATTTCAGTTACCCCAGGAACTCAGGCTCGATGCCTGCGAACTAAAGCAGAAACATGAGCAATATCAAATGCTCATTGCATTAGTGCAATCCCACGCCTTGCCTTTGTTTAATCAGTTGATGGCGCATTCTAATAGCCGACTCTTGCTCAGCGATGCCGAGGGTTACGTGCTTAGGCATTGGGGCGTGAGCCGTTACTCCACAAAACTGGCGGATGTAGCTCTGGATATTGGGGTGAATTGGCTTGAGCAGCATAAGGGCACTAATGCGATAGGGACGGCGCTTACCGCCAAACAAGCGGTATCTGTAGTGGGTGAGCAACATTTTATTCGCCAAAATCGTTTTATGAGTTGCACTGCTTGCCCGATATTTTCCCCCCAAGGTGAGATGCTCGGGGTGATTGATATCACCAGCGAGCAGCAAAGGCACACCCAGCAGACGCTGATGTTAGTGTCCAGTTTGGCGCAGCAGGTCGAGACCGCGCTTTTGTGCCATCTGCCCGATAGCCATTATCGAATCGATTTAGCGGCGCAGCCAAATCTGTTGAATTCGGGTTGGCAGGGCATAGTGATTGCCGATAGTGATGGTCGCATCGTGGGTTGTAATCCCATGGCGAAACAATTGCTTAATCATGCCAAGGTGGGCGATGCCGTCGAACAGTACTTAGGCGATAATTGGAGCCGTGCGGGTGGCTTTAATCAACATTTAGCTTTGCATTTACAGACTCAATCCTTAAATATTCCCAGCGCTAAGGGTCGAGTTGCGATTAGCAATAAATCGCTCAATCAATTGGGGGTTCGGTTTCGCGATCCTCAACTTGAGCGCGCTTGGCAACATGCCAATAAGGTGATCACCAAGCAAATTCCGCTGTTAGTGCTTGGTGAAACTGGCGTCGGTAAAGAGCAGTTTGTTAAAAAGCTCCATGCCCAGAGTGCGCGTCGCAGCGAGCCCTTAGTGGCGGTGAACTGTGCGGCATTGCCTGCAGAGTTAGTCGAATCTGAACTCTTTGGTTATCAGGCTGGCGCTTTTACTGGGGCGAACCGCACTGGATTTATCGGCAAAATTCGCCAAGCTCACGGCGGTTTTTTGTTTTTAGATGAAATTGGCGAAATGCCGCTGGCGGCACAGAGTCGTTTACTCAGGGTATTGCAGGAGCGCGAAGTGGTACCCGTTGGCAGTAATCAAAGCTTTAAAGTCGATATCCAAATCATTGCCGCAACCCATATGGATTTAGAACAACAGGTGACTCAAGGGCTGTTTCGGCAGGATCTGTTCTACCGACTCAATGGCTTGCAAGTGCGCTTGCCTGCGCTGCGGGAGCGGCTGGATATCGAGCGTATTATCCATAAATTGCATCGTAAACATCGTATCGCCGCGCAGGATATCTGCCCAGAACTGTTAGGGAAAATGATGCAATACGACTGGCCGGGGAATTTGCGTGAGCTGGATAACCTCATGCAAGTCGCTTGCTTGATGGCAGAAGGGGACAATACCCTCAATTGGCAACATTTACCCGATTATCTGGCGGCCAAACTCACATGCGAGCCGTTAAAAGAAGACCTGTTGCAAGCTGCACCCTTATGTGAAGAATTTAAGGAGGTAAGCCGTCAACATTCAGTATCACCCCTGCCAAGTGGCAAGTTCGTTGTGGAGCCGAATGTCACACAGGTTCAATCGGATTCCCTAAATGAGGTGATTTATAGCAATGTGCTGCAGGCATACCAAGCCTGTAATGGCAATGTGAGCCAATGCGCTAAGCGTTTAGGGATCAGCCGTAATGCCTTGTACCGGCGATTAAAACTGATGGGGATTAAGGATTAATGCTAGCTTACGGCTCTTGTTGTGAAGCTCAATCAATCGCTAAATATCTCTTAATCACCCCACGTTTATCCACTTCGCAATAGACTAAAACCGAGAGGTTTTAGTCCACAATCTCTAGCTTCAGTATCTGACAATGTGACTTTTTGTTGTTGCCAATTTATGTCTAATAGGTTTTATTGATTCGTATAATCGATAAAGATCGTTTCTTCTAATTACCAATTCAGAACTATACTGCGGGCAGGCAGAAAAGAGCTTGGCGTTATGCATAGAAGAGGAACTGTTATGCATCTTACTAAAAGCCTTTTAATTATTTCTATGGGTCTGACATTGAATGTACAGGCTCAAACTTTACCAACAAATACCCTGACACGTGACAATGGTGCACCTGTGGGTGATAACCAAAACTCGACCACAGCGGGCAGTAATGGCAGCGTGTTATTGCAAGATGTGCAGCTTATCCAGAAGCTACAACGCTTTGCCCGTGAACGTATTCCTGAGCGTGTCGTCCACGCCAGAGGCACAGGTGTCCATGGTGAGTTTGTATCGAGTGGCGATTTTAGCAACCTAACCCAAGCGGCACCCTTTGCACAAAAAGGTAAAGTTACACCCGTATTTGTGCGCTTTTCTACTGTGATCCACTCAAAAGGTTCACCAGAAACGCTGCGTGATCCCCGTGGGTTTGCGACCAAATTTTATTCGGACCAAGGTAACTGGGACTTAGTGGGTAATAACTTACCCGTATTCTTCATTCGCGATGCGATCAAGTTTCCTGACATGGTGCATTCACTCAAACCATCGCCAGTGACCAATATGCAAGATCCGAATCGTTTCTTCGATTTTTTCAGTCACGAAGCGGGTTCAACCCATATTTTGACTTAGGTTTACAGTAACTTAGGTGTACCTGCCAGTTATCGTGAAATGGACGGTTTCGGTGTGCATGCGTACAAATTTGTGAATCGAGATAACCAAGTTAAATACGTGAAATTTAACTGGAAGAGTCTGCAAGGTGTTAAAGGCTTACGTCCCGATGAAGTGGTTAAAGTCCAAGGGCAAAACTTTAACCATTTAACTGATGATCTTTACAGTGAGATCAACAAGGGTAACTATCCTAAGTGGGATCTGTACGTTCAATTACTCGACCCGACTGAGCTTAATAATTTTGATTACAACCCGTTAGATGCCACTAAGGTGTGGCTAGATGTGCCAGAACAAAAAGTGGGCACTATGACGCTGAACCGCATGCCTGCAAACTTCTTCCAAGAGACTGAGCAAGCGGCATTTGCGCCATCGAATTTGATCCCAGGGATTGAGCCTTCGGAAGACAGATTACTGCAAGGCCGTATGTTCTCCTACGCCGATACTCAGCTGTATCGACTCGGCGCGAATTTGTCGCAATTGCCGATTAATAAACCCTTAGTGGCGGTGGCAAACCACAACCAAGAAGGTGCGGGCAATATGGGGCATACCCAGTCCGATGTGAACTATCAACCGAGCGTACATTTAGCCTTGGCCGAAGATAATCGTTATCGTGCGGTAACAACTGCGCTGACGGGGACTGTGCAACAAACGGCTATTAGCAAGTAGGATAACTTTAGCCAAGCGGGCGTCTTTTATCGCAGCTTGAGCAAGCAAGATAGAGCAGATCTGATCACTAACTTGGCCGGTGACTTAGGCAAAGTGAACGATACCAATGTGAAACATCAGATGCTCAGTCACTTTTATCGTGCAGACCCAGAGTTTGGTGAGCGTTTAACCAAGGCCGTAAAGGGTGATCTGGCCGAGGTTAAACAGCGTTCAATCTGATGTCGTTATTTTTAGGACTGTTTTGGTCGCAGAGATTTGCGCGTTAACTGTCCGAATCCAGTAAGTCCCGCAAGACGTAAACAAGCTCTTTTCTGCCCAGTTTAAGAGAGCGTCTTGCGGGCATTTCGTCACGTCTCATTGTTTAAATCTCTATTTTAGCTGTGCTGGGAGCCATTGATGAAACACACTATTGCTATCTTATTATTGATTATTGTGGCCCTGAGTATGTCGGTGGCAATGGGGGCGGGTTCGCTTCAAGCGCCATTGGTTACACCCGCAACTGTCAGTCAAACGGACGAGCCCGATACCGCACAAGTACAATTGCTGGTGGACTACTTTTTTGCTGCAGCGCGTACCGGCGATATCACAGTGCTTGAGCATTTTCTCGATGCAGGCTTCCCTATTGACCAGAGAAATAGTCAAACCTATACCGCGCTAATGGTGGCGGCTTATAACGGCCAAGAGGCTGCAACGGATTTATTGCTTGAGCATGGTGCTAATGCTTGTTTGCAAGATAAGCGTGGTAATACGGCAATGATGGGCGCTGTGATTAAGGCCGAATTCAATATTGTAAAGCGGCTATACGCAAAAGAATGCGATGCGAACCTAACGAATAATGCCGGAATGACCTTGACTGAGTTCGCCCGCTACTGGGGTCAAAGCGGCGCTTTACAGCAGGCGAGTTTAAAGTAATAAAGACGCTAGATCTTGCCATCTCTTGCGCTTGATCACTTTTGGTCATTATCTTTAATCTGTTTAGATCTCAGCATTTACTATTAGCAATAAGTCTGCTTGTTAATGATGTCTATGCCTTTTATGGTAACTTTTTGAATATCGTTTAATACGGTTTGGCCTTCGGAGAGCGATTTATGTTTGATGCCTTACTACTGACGCAAGAAGATAAACGTACGTTTGCTCAAGTTTCACAAATTACAGAAGCTGATTTGCCAGAAGGGGAAGTCTTGGTTGATGTCGCCTATTCCTCGCTGAATTATAAAGATGGTTTAGCTGTGACCGGTGCTGGCAAAATCATTCGTCAGTTTCCTATGGTACCAGGCATCGATTTTGCGGGCGTGGTGCGCGAATCGACGGATGCAAGATACCAAGTTGGCGATCAGGTGATTTTGACGGGCTGGGGTGTGGGCGAAAACCACTGGGGTGGTATGGCGCAAAAAGCGCGAGTTAAAGCCGACTGGCTGGTGCCCATGCCGCAAGGTTGTGATGCCGCTAAAGCAATGATGATAGGCACGGCTGGGCTTACGGCGATGTTGTGCGTGCAAGCGCTGCAGCAGGCTGGGATAACACCGCAAAGTGGGGATATTCTTGTCACAGGTGCCAGTGGTGGTGTGGGTTCTGTGGCGGTGACTTTGCTCGCCAATGCTGGCTATCGTGTGGTCGCCTGCAGTGGTCGGGTTGAACAGAATGCGCCTTTATTGAAGGAGCTTGGTGCCGCAGAAGTGATTGATCGCAGTGAGCTTGAACAAGATGCTAAGCCGCTTGAGGCGCAGCGCTGGGCGGGTGTGGTCGATACCGTTGGCAACAGGATCCTCGCCAAAGCATTAGCGCAAATGCAATACGGTGGCGCAGCCGCTATCTGTGGTTTAGCGGGCGGTTTTGCATTACCAACAACCGTTATGCCGTTTATTTTACGGGGTGTTAGCCTACTGGGAATCGACTCCGTTTCTTGTCCATTCGAGAAACGAAAAGCGGCGTGGGAAGCTGTGATTAAAGCACTACCCGAACATTTTTATCAGCAAGCTTGCCAGCAGATATCATTGGCAGAGGTGCCTGATTTCGCGAATAAAATTATCCAAGGTCAAGTTACCGGACGTGTATTAGTTAAGCTGTAATCCCGTTCCCTACGTTTTAACACGATGGCAACACTGAGGTGTTGCCAATTACGACTAATTAGTTCAGCCTCCTGTACTTGTTCTTCATATCGGCTATTTCGGCAGTGTAATCGTCACTTTAAGGCCCGTTGGTATACGGTTCTCGGCTTTAATCTTACCTTTGTGGGCGGTAATCGCCGCTTCAGTGATTGCCAGCCCAAGTCCCCAGCCGCCGCTTTCTCTTTGTCGTGCCGAGTCGGGGCGGTAGAAAGGTTTAAAAATGGCATCGAGTTCGGCGGCATCTATGCCTGGACCATCGTCTTTTATGGTAATTTGTACTTGATCAGCCGTCGCACTCGCCTGTAGGTGAATGTCGCTTGCGGCATAACGGATCGCGTTACGCAGCAGATTTTCAATCGCGCGGGAAAGTGATTTAGGAAAATGCGCTAACTCAATTTCTTCATCGATATCGATAGTAATGCTTTTACCTTGCTGTTCTGCTTCAAATTCCGCATCGTCTAAAACTTGGCTCAGGGATTCTGCCAAGCCTAAATGTACCTTAGTTTCGTTAGTGCTGAGCTTGACCCGCGAGAGCTCTAACAATTCACTGATAAGCTTTTCGAGTTGCTCAGCTTCATAACCTATGCGTTCCGTTTCGGTGGTCTGCTGACCTTTTTTACGTGCGAGGGCTAGGGATAATTGCAGTCGCGTCAATGGGGTGCGTAGTTCATGGGAAATATCCCCCATGAGCCGCTGTTGATTATTAACCATAGCTTCGATGGAGTCCGCCATGCTATTGAAGGCCTTGGCTAATTGGCCTATTTCATCTTTACGCTGTGTGGTGGACTTATCGACACGGTGACTTAAGTCACCTTCGGCGAGGGCATTCGCACTTTTTTTTAGTGAATTTAATGCTTTACCTAAATGCCACGCGAGCAAGCCACATAATAATCCCGAAAGGAAAATCGCTAGGCTTAAGGTTAATAACTTATTTTCGGCGAAGAAAAAGAACCAAGGCCGTGGATGGTTATCTGGTAGGCGACCATACAGTGAATAGGTTTCAGCGCCCAGATTAAATTGATAGGGACCAAACACCAGCTCATCTTTAAACTGATGGCTAATCGGTTGTTTTTCTTCATCTGCCATCAGCATAAAGCTGCGTACACCGCGACTCACCCTGTGGGTGTTGATCACTTGGCCTTGGCTGTTGACAAGATAGACCCGCAGAGGTTTGCCTTCCATGTCTCTGTGTCTTTCCCAGCGCCGAAGAAAATCGGATTCCAGTAAGGCGGGGTTTTCTTGAATGCGCTTAGCTATAGTCGATAGGACTTTTTCAAGGTGAGGTGGCAGTGGCGCACGGTCGTGATTTTGTTGCAGCAATGGTAGCAGACCCACTAAGGCAATGATTAGCGAGCTGCAAAGCCAAAATCCGAGCAATAATTTGATAAATAAACGATTAGGCACAGTCGATACCACCGTTATGGGAGCCAAATATAACCTTTGCCACGGATGGTTTTCACCCTTGGCCGACCATCGCTACGCTCGGGGAGTTTTTTACGTAGATTCGATAAATGCATGTCTAAGCTGCGATCGAAGGGCATGAGTTTTTTGCCGAGCACTTTCTCGTTTAACTCTTCCTTGTTCATCAACTCTCCAGCGTGCAGTGCTAGGGTGTGCAGCAGAGTGAATTCAGTGCCTGTGAGTATGATTAATTGCTCATTACAGTAAGCTTCTTGGCGCGATGGATCTAAGCGTAGATCGCCAAACTCTTGGGCGGGCGCGGCATGGATTTCTTGGGTTGTTAAGTTCGAACGACGAATAATGGCGCGGATACGGGCGATTAACTCTCTGTCATTAAACGGCTTTGGCAGATAATCATCGGCGCCGATTTCAAGCCCAACTACGCGATCGATTTCATCGCCGCGAGCGGTCAGCATTAATACTGGGGTTTGTTTATGTTGGCGCAGTGCGCGTAGCACTTCAAAACCGTTTAATTTAGGTAGCATGACATCGAGTAGGATCAGATCGTAATCTGCGGTCAGTGCCAGATCTAAACCTTGTTTACCGTCGTAGGCCAAGGTTAATTGAAACCCTTCTAACTCGAGCAGTTGCCCTAGTAGCTCAGATAACCCCAGATCGTCATCGATTAATAATATCCGACTCATACTGTTCCTTAATCTCTGTAATGTGGCCTCATGTGCCTGTTTATCATAGACACTTTTAGCGCTTTGGCTGAGTATACCTGTTTTGATGTCAATTGCTGTGTAGCAATGTAAGCCAAAGTAAAGAATAGAGTTATTGCCGCAACTTTACAGTGATTTACTCAGGCAACGCCCTCACTTACATATAGGGGTTTAGACTGGAAGGGTCGAAAGTGACTCGGCTTAAAAGGGTCGTCACTGTGTCTTATTAATTGCCATATTAAAGTTGAACCATCGAGGTTAACACTATGAAAACATTATCACCTTTGAAAGCGAGCCTGTTTGCCATTCTAGCGAGTTCTGCGGTTTTCGCGACGGCAGTTAATGCTGCACCTAAGGATGCTGGCTGCGACTTCTCTAAATCTGAATTCCATAAAGGCGACCGCATGGAACATGGCGGCCGACATATGGACCACGGTGGCATGCATCGTATGTTTGAAGGGCTCGATTTAACGGATGCCCAGAAAGCTGACGTCAAAAAGTTGTTTGCCGATCAGAAAGCCACGCGCGCTGATAATCGTCCAACGAAAGAGGAACGCTTGGCACATCGCACTGAGATGCAGGCCTTAATTACCGCGCCTAGTTTTGATGAAACACAAGCAAAGGCACTGATGAGTGCGCAGCAAGAGCAGCGTCAAACTCAAGCCATTGAACGTATGAAGCTGCATAATCAAATATTTAATCTGCTGACACCAGAGCAGCAAGCTAAGTTTAAAGCGAGATTTGAAGCACAAGCTGGTAAAGAACCTCGCGGTTAAGCGTCTTAGCTGATATACAATAGGGTCATAGCTTCTCAAGATAGATCCCTTATGACTCAAACTTCCCAATACGATTTTTGGGTCAAACTGGCTAGCCGCGCTTCCGTGGCTACCGCTTTGATCCTTATTCTTATCAAGATGTTCGCTTGGCTTTATTCCGGCTCTGCCAGTATGTTGGCATCTTTGACGGATTCCTTTGCCGATGCTCTCGCTTCTATTATCAATTTTATTGCCATTCGTTACGCGCTTGTGCCGCCGGATCATGACCACAGATATGGCCATGGTAAGGCTGAGCCGTTAGCGTCTCTAGCGCAATCCGCCTTTATTATGGGCTCTGCATTTTTATTACTGTTCTATGGTGGCGAGCGTCTATTAACACCTGTTCCGGTTGAAAATGCCACCATAGGTGTAGTTGTTTCTATCATAGCGATTGTGATGACGTTAGCTTTAGTCATGTTGCAGAAACGCGCATTAGCGGCGACAAAAAGTACTGTGGTTGAAGCTGATTCGCTGCACTATAAATCAGATTTATTCCTTAATGGTGCGGTATTGTTGGCATTAGTATTAGCGCAATACGGTTGGTGGTGGGCTGACGGTTTATTTGCGGTAATGATTGCATTTTATATTGGTCATCAAGCCTTTGGCTTAGGTTATCGCTCAATTCAAGCCTTGTTAGACAGAGAGCTAGACGAAGAAACTCGCCAGCAAATTACGCAAATCGCGATGGAAGATCCACGGGTGCAAGGGCTGCATGATTTACGCACTCGTCAAGCAGGCAAAACTGTTTTTATTCAATTTCATTTAGAACTCGATGGCAATTTGAGTTTGAATGAAGCCCACAGTATTGCCGATACAACAGGGATAAGAGTCAAAGCCGCCTTCGAAGATGCTGAGGTGATTATTCATCAAGATCCGGTTAAACCTGATGTAAACGAAACATAAATTAAGGGCAAGTTATGGCATGGATGCAGAAGCAAAGTCACAGATGGGATCATTCCACTCGATTGATATGCCGCTATCATAGGCTATCGACTCGCTTTGAGTTGATAGCCGAATCTGTGGTTTCTGACGTTAGCATTCCTATGAATGCAGAAATCACGCTCCTGATGGAACAGAAATCTTCGATAGTAAATCAAGCAGATAGTACCGTATCTCCTGTGATAGCGGGGGCTTGGAGTCAGTTAGTCCTGCGTAAACATCTTTATTACTTACCGCAGAAAATTGATCTCGACATTGCTAACCAAGCTTATCGAGTCCATGTCTGGCCATTATTTCTTTGGCGTACACGTATTACTTGTGTGGCGTCTGGCAGAGTTGTCGTATCCGAATGTTTGGATGTGAGAAGGCGTCGTTCCCTCATCCGTTGGCTATATGCGAGTTTTATAGGGCTGTTGCGGGTGTTAAGTTAAAGTTATTAATAGTTTCAATTTAAAAATAATACTTACAGTAAATATTATTTAGCCACATAACGAATAACAATAACTTCCATTTTCCGACTCAAGCTGAATCAATGCTGTATGATTTGTATTTTGATAATTTAAACCATGACACTTCTGAATTGCTTATTGTAATATCCGCGCCGTCTAATACTTTCGTTAAATCATTAGGGAATTATGATGAATAAATTATCAATTGTTGCTATCTCTTTACTATCAGCATTAGCGGCCACTCAAGTCTCTGCAGCAACCGACACTACTGGATTTTATGTGGGTGGTGCATTAAATAGAGTCACAGCTGATGCTTTTGATGGTTCAGAAACCGGTACTGGTGTAGGCGTATACGGTGGCTATAACTTCAATGAATGGTTTGGTTTAGAAGCTAACCTGTTTGCCACTGGTGACTTAGGCGATAAGGATGTTGATATTAGTGCAGGTGCATTAAGCTTCACACCTAAATTTACTGCACAAATTAATGATATTTTTTCTGCCTATGCCAAAGTGGGTATTGCATCTATGGCGGCGAATGTTGATGGCTATGGTTACGATGAAGACTTTACTGGTTTTGGTTGGACTTATGGTGTAGGTGTTAATGCCGCCGTAACAGAGCACTTAAATATCCGTGTAAGCTATGATGTCACTACAGGTGATTTAGATGCCGACCGTAGCTATTTAGGATTAAAAGATATTGACACTGATATTAAGCAATTCGCTGTAGGTATGCATTATCAATTCTAATTTTTTAGATTTGGCATATTTAATTCATGCCAATGAAAATTAATTTAAAATAAAAAGGGATGTGAAGATATCCCTTTTTATTGTTTGATATGAATAAGCTTGTATTGATATAACGAGTAGTAACGTTATTTTATCTACTCAATCCATCGACAGTTCTTTTAATTTCCGCGTTAAGGTATTTCGTCCCCAGCCTAAACGTTTCGCCGCTTCCTGTTTATGGCCTTGAGTATGGCGCAGCGCAGTTTCTAGCAGTATGCGCTCGAATGCGGGCTGCACCTCAGTTAACAGATCGCTGTTTCCTTCCGAGAGTTTTTGGTCTATCCACTCAGTTAGTGCCGATTGCCAATCTTGGCTGCCTTTCGCCGTGTGGGTGACACTCACAGGGTCTTTCAGTAATTCTGGCGGTAAATCTTGGGGTAAAATTTCTTGCCCCGATGCCATTACGGTTAACCAACGACAGGTGTTTTCAAGTTGTCGGACATTACCAGGCCAAGGTAATTGGGAGAGTTTTACCGCGGTTTCCTTGGTCATGATCTTAGTTTCTACGCCAATTTCCTTCGCAGCCGAGGCGAGGAAATGGGTGGCAAGTTGCGGAATGTCTTCTCGTCTTTGTGATAGTGGCGGCAAGTGCACGCGGATCACGTTGAGGCGATGGAACAAATCTTCCCTAAAGCTGCCTTTTTGCACTAATAATTCAAGATCTTGGTGGGTCGCCGCTATGATACGCACATCGACTTGTACCGCATTATGACCACCGACGCGGTAGAATTGACCATCGGCAAGTACTCTGAGTAACCGTGTTTGTACGTCTAACGGCATATCGCCGATTTCATCTAAAAAGAGCGTGCCACCGTTTGCTTGTTCGAAGCGACCTTGGCGCACATTGGCTGCGCCAGTGAAGGCACCTTTTTCGTGGCCGAATAGCTCAGATTCGATTAAATCCTTAGGGATCGCTGCCATGTTCAGCGCGATAAATGGCTTGTCTTTACGTGGGCTGTGTTTGTGTAACGCACCTGCCACTAACTCTTTTCCCGTACCCGATTGCCCATTGATCAGCACGCTGATGGATGAGCGTGAAAGTCTGCCTATGGCGCGAAACACTTCCTGCATCGCTGGCGCTTCACCTATGATTTCGGGTGTTTTGACTTGGGCTTCCTGCGCGGGTGCGGGGCTCTGTTCAGTGGCATGGGTAAGTGCGCGCTCAACCAGAGAGATTGCCTCATCGATGTCGAAGGGTTTAGGCAGATACTCAAATGCGCCCGCTTGATAGGCACTCACTGCACTGTCTAAGTCTGAGTGCGCTGTCATAATGATCACGGGAATATGGGGATAATGCACCTGCAATCGTTCGAGCAGGCTTAAACCGTCCGTGCCGGGCATACGGATGTCCGATACTATCACGTGCGGCTGCGATATTTCTAATGCCTGCCACAGGGATTCGGCGGCGGCAAAGCTGGCGGTGCTGAGCTTAGCACCTTGCAGTGCCTTTTCGAGTACCCAGCGTATCGAGCTGTCATCGTCGAGGATCCACACTTGTTCACTAATTCGCATCTTGCTTCCTCATACGGTATGGGTAGGTACTGTCGAAATTATTTAGCGCTTAAAATCGGTAATGAAATGATAAATTCTGTGTGCCCTGCGCTGGAGAGGCAATCGATCCTTCCCGAGTGTAAACGGGCAATATTATGGGCAATCGAGAGGCCTAAACCTGAACCTTGCTCACGGCTTGTCACCATGGGATAAAATAATGTGTCCATTAGCTCAGGCGGTATACCGGGGCCGTTGTCGATAATCGATAGGGTTAACACTAGCTTGTGGCGCTGTGAACCTATAGTGACTTGGTGTTGAGTGCGAGTGCGGATCAAAATCTCGCCGCCCGTATGTTCAAGCGCCTGCACCGCATTTTGTAAAATGTTCAGCACAGCTTGCTGCATTTGGTCAGGATCTATCTCGATATCGGGAATGGATGGATCGTAATCCCGTTTGAGCTGGATGTTAGCGGGCAGCGCCATTTCAACTAACTTATAGACCTTTTGCACCACTTGATGGATGTTGTGCAGACTGTGCTGTGTCGGCCTTTGGGGGCCGAGCAGACGGTCCACTAAATTACGCAGCCGATCGGCCTGCTCTATGATGAGCGTAGTGAATTCCTTCAGCGCCGGATCATCCAGCTCCCGCGATAATAGCTGTGCCGCACCGCGAAGGCCGCCTAAAGGATTCTTGATTTCATGGGCTAAGTTGCGCACCAAAAACTGCGCCGCTTGTTGCTGTGCATCTTGACTCAGTTGCTGATGAATGCGTCTTTGTTGGTCAACTTGGCGCAGTTCGAGCAGGCTGAGTTCAGCCTCGTCATCGAGGGGAATAAGGGTTAAATCAACGGTATGATGTTGGCCATCGAGCGTGACTAGTGCTGCCGTATTGACCGTTAAGCCTTGGCCGGCTGTTACTGCATCCATTAATAGCTTGGCGTCGACACCGAGGATTTGATAGTGCTCAGGCAAAGTTTGTTCTACGAGTCTATGGCTACCAACACCTAATAATTGCTCTGCTGCTGCGTTGGCATAACAAGGCTTGAGATCCTTATCTATGACAAGTACAGCGGTAACTAAATGATTGAGCAGTGTCTCTTTATCCATCGACCGTTCCTAGAAATAGGGTTGCACCACTATGGTGCACCAATCTGGTGCAAGCTGCAACTTGTCTTCATCAAACGGTTTAGTCAGGAGGAGTTAATCTAACTTCATGTATTTAAAGTTTTTATACTAACTTTTACTATACAAATAGTGACATTAACGCTTAGCTGCTTGATGAAGAAATATCTTTCTTGGTGAACTTGATGCAAAGACTTTGCCGTTTTGAGTCAAAGCGTCAACGACTAAGGTATGTTCACCTCGGTCGATGTTTTTGAGTTTGAAGGTACCGCCAATTTGTGGCTGACCTATGGGGTTGCCATCGAGCTTGAGGGCCATCAAATACTGACTTTTTAGCTCTGGGGTGATAGTCGCAACGACGTCGAAATCGCCATTGTTATCTCTGACGGTTTCCTCTTCGGTCGGAGAGGTAATATTGACTTGATATTTAATAGATTCAATTGCTTGATTTGAGCTGTTTAAGTCTGTTTTGGGCAGAGGAAGGGCAATTTGATTTAAGGTCTTATCTTTTAGCTCAACGACTTGGGCATTTGGCTGCGGCTCATCGGAGTAATGGACTTTGCCATCTTTATCGACCCATTTATAAACAGTCGCTTGCGCTAACATGCTAAATAGCACTAAGCCGATGAGTGTGAGTGAACGCATGCTAAAGTCCCTGTAGCCTTGAGATAGAGTTAATCAAGATTAGTCTCTTTTACATCAAAAATCATGGTGTTTGTTGCGCTAAGTGGTTAAGGACGTCACCACTGAGAAGGTATAAAGTCGACAGAAAATGGGGAGGCAGAAACAGGGGTTAGTTAAAGTGGGTTAAGCTCGGGCACTAACATGTGCCCGAATTCGATCCATCAATTACAGGCTTGCATCGAGTTGTTTCTCGATCTCACTCGCTTTGACCCAAGCGGCATGTTGGGATAATTGAGTGGCATAGCGTTCAATGTGTTCAAATTTCGCGAGATCGCCACTGTTAGCCAGTAGCTCCACCACGAAGGACATCATGATATCCGCACCCGTGAGCTTGTCTGCAACAAGATAGGTTTTATCAGCCAACATATCATTGAAGTAATGACTAATCTTACTGACTTCCGTCGCGGCATAACCTTCAAGGAAATTGGTTTTACAACCGTCCTTTTGCACGAACATACGCAGTAACAAAGGCAGCATGGCTGAGCTTTCGGCAAAGTGTAGCCATTGCAGATAACTGACATAGTCTGCGCTGTCTCTGGCGGGGGCTAAGGTATCCGCCGCATATTTTTCAATCAGATATTCGGTGATCGCGCCCGATTCGGCTATCACTTGACCGTCCATTTCGATAACGGGTGATTTGCCTAACGGATGAATTTGCTTAAGTTCGGGTGGCGCGAGAAAAGTCTGGCTATCACGTTGATAACTCTTAATTTCATAGGGTTGACCGAGTTCCTCTAGCAACCAGATGATACGTTTAGAGCGTGATTTATTGAGATGGTGCAAGGTGATCATGGGCTTTCCTTTGGACAGTGAGAGTACATTTTGGCTGTCGCACCATTATGGTGCAACAGCTCTTTTTAACGCATTTAGCACACTTGTGCGCCTGTCTTTGTTCATTTCAAGCTGAGCGTCGCGTATTTATCGCTTAGCCTCTCGCGTTCAATTGCGCAACTATGGTTTCGGCTACGGCTTCGGATGATCCCGGATTTTGGCCTGTGATCAAATGGCCATCTGCGACGACAAAGCTTGTCCAGTCATCACCTTTGACATAATTGCCACCATTTTTCTGCAGCATGTCTTCAACCAAAAATGGCACGACATGAGTGAGTTGCACGGCTTCTTCTTCAGAGTTGCTGAAACCGGTAACACGCTTGCCGCTGACCAATGGCTTACCATCACTGGTTTTAGGGTGCTGCAGTGCAGCAGGCGCATGACATACGAGCCCTAGGGGTTTATTGGCTTGATAAAACTGTTCAATTAAGGCGATAGAATGTTTCTCTTCGGCAAGATCCCACAGTGGGCCGTGACCGCCCGGATAAAAAACCGCATCATAATCGGCTGCATTGATTTCACTTAAGCGAGTGGTATTCGCTAGCAGTGCTTGAGCCTCAGGATCTTTGCTAAAGCGCGCAGTGGCTTCGGTCTGAAAGTCTGGCTCATCACTTTTTGGATCGAGAGGTGGTTGACCGCCCAGGGGTGAGGCTAAGGTAATGTCAAAACCTTTATCTTTAAAAACATAAAAAGGTGAGGCGAATTCTTCTAGCCAAAAGCCGGTTTTTAAACTGGTATCACCGAGTTTATCATGCGACGTGAGTACCATTAATATATTCATTTTCATACCTTTACCTAAGTTGCTCACATCAATACGTGTGAGCTTTGGGTTTAGTTCATTTGACGTTATAGGGCTAAGGTCAAAATGTTACGGCTCATGGCTGGGTCAATGTTGCCATGTTCGCCGAGTGCCACCATGCCGTGCAGTTCAAGCTGCTTCACTATGGTATCAACGTGGCTGGCATCGAGATCATAGGCAGATAAATGTGTCGGTATGCCCATGGCTTCGAAGAAAGCCTTGGTTTTTGCAATAGCGGCATCGATGCGCTCGTCATCGGTACCTGTGTTGATGTGCCACACGCGGTCTGCGTATTGGAGTAGCTTTTCGCGTTTAGCCTCTTTTGTACATTGCAACAGGGCAGGCAGTACAATTGCCAATGTGCGCGCATGGTCGATATCGTAAAGTGCAGTTAGTTCATGGCCAATCATATGGGTTGCCCAGTCGTGGGGAACACCGACGCCAATCGTGCCGTTGAGTGCCATAGTGGCAACCCACATTAAGTTCGCGCGAATGTCGTAATCTTCGGGTTGAACTAGCACTTGTGGACCAAGCTCAATCAAGGTTTGTAAAAGACCTTCGGCAAATCTGTCCTGCACGGCGGCGTTAACGGGGTAAGTGAGGTATTGCTCTGTGATATGTACAAAAGCATCGACAACACCGTTGGCCACTTGGCGCTCTGGTAGGGTGAAGGTTTTCGTCGGATCAAGTATTGAGAATTGTGGATAAACCAAGTCATTACGGAATGGCAGCTTAGCTTGAAGTGATTTGCGGGTTACTACGCTGGCGTTGTTCATTTCGGAACCGGTCGCAGGTAAGGTTAAGACTGAGCCAAAAGGCATAGCTTGAGTTACATTTGCGCCCCAGCTAGTGAGAATGTCCCAAGGTTCGCCTTCAAATACCGCTGCCGCGGCAACAAATTTAGTGCCATCGATAACCGAACCACCGCCAACCGCGAGGAGGAAGTCGATATTCTGCTCACGCACTTGGGCGACGGCTTTCATTAAGGTTTCATAGGTTGGGTTTGGCTCAATGCCATCGAACTCGACAACGAAACGATTACCCAATGATTGTTTAACTTCGTCTAACGTGCCTGTTTTTCTAGCACTGCTGCCGCCAAAGAGGATCATCACTTTAGCATCGCTCGGTACTAGAGAATCAATTTCGGCGATAGTGTCTTTACCAAAACGGATGCGGGTCGGGTTGTAATAGTTAAAATTTAGCATGGATGATGTTATTCCTATTATTACTTTAAATGAGCAGCGTTAATTGAGCTGCATTAATTAATAGCCCGTTAAATTAGTAGACCAGTCGTCTAATTTCGGGGCGTGAAAATGTATTCTTTAAAAATCTGGGCTGATCGATATCAGCAAATATTAGTTTTGAGTCGGTATTAGGTTAAAGGGCCGTTTTAGGCGTTAAAATGGCTTTAGTCGTCACGAGTGCACGTTCGAGTGCCGCAGGGCTGTGGCCCAACTTGTTCATTAAGCTGGCGCCTAACCACATGTGATACAACATTTCAGCGGTTGATTGCGGATCTTGCAGGGCGATTGATCTATCTGTTATGCCCACTTGAACGCAAGTCGTTAACCTCTCTATGATGCCGGCGGAGCCTTTAAGTAAGGCAACACGCATGGCTTCGGATAAATCGGCCACTTCGGCGCTGAGTTTCACGACCAGACACTTTTGATCTACGCAGCCATCGGCTTGTACGTGCAACCATTGTTGCCAGTATTGCATCAAGCGTTGATGGCCTGTCAGTGTTGAGTCATTGAATAATGCGTCTAAATCTAATTGATATTTTTCAAAATAATCAGTAATAAGCGCTTCGCCAAATTGTTCTTTGGATTTGAAGTAGTGATAAAACGAGCCTTTAGGCACTTCGGCCGCCTGCAGCAGTAGGGATAAGCCGACGCTGGAAAAGCCTTTGCGTACGATTAGCTTGTAGCCGATGTCGAGAATGTGCTGGCGAGTGGATTGAGTTTCAATTTTCATGGGGTTTAGGATAAGTCAAATTAGACCGGTCGTCTAGTGTTGTTTTTGTCGGCGATATCAACGCATTCGATTTAGTATACTTTGCCTTGTGAGTTTTACGCTGCCTTGAGCCAGGTTGATAAAATTGCCAGATTGATAAATGTCAGACGGATAAAGCATTCTGATGGTGAAATGGTGAAATGGTGAAATGGTTCGGTAGGACAACATACTCACAGTGCTGAGATAAACCGTCACTGTGAGCGTTCGATTAACGATTGATATGAAATATTAATCGCACTGTCACTTAATCGAGATGACTAGAGATAGCTACAGCAATATTCGGCAATGGCTGTGTTACGAATTTTAAAGCTAACATTTGCAGCCAGCTCAAACTGAGTTCCTTCGCTAAATTCTTGCCAAGTCGTTGTTTCTGGAAGTAACACCTCAAAACGGCCGCTAGTCACTTCCATGATTTCGCCTTGGGAGGTTGAGAACTCATATTCCCCTGGTAATACAACACCTAAGGTTTGCTTGCTGCCATCGGCAAAAAATACGCTACGGCTAGCCACTTTGCCATCAAAGTAGATGTTGGCTTTTTTAGATACTGACACTTGCTCGAGTAAACTCATTATTAATCCTCTATAAATTGGCTTGGGATGAATTTATATGCATATTTAATAAATTTCAATGCATTATTTGTCGCATGGATGTGCGCATTCAATATAAGTTGATGCTAACGTTCGGTTTATTGCTTATTTCCCACTATATCATTTTGTTTGAAATGGTCGGTATGGCTTGGCTGTCATTTAAAGTTATTAATCATTTTTCTACTTAAAAATAATGAGTTGTCGGAATTTTAGTGAACTTTTGATGAAAATAGTCGGCACCGCTTTGTTTAGCTGAGATTCTTCTCCTATAGTTTTAAGGCAGGTTTGATTCTGCAAAGATTGAAGGAATGGAATTCGATGCGCGACAAGGAGTCTCACCATGGGTTTTACTCGTAAAATTCAGCTTATCAGTTTATTGATTGTCCTATTACCCCTCATATTTGCTACCGCAATAGTGACTTACATTGCTCGGGATGAATTGTTTGCCGAGGCTCAGTCTCGTTTAGTGGCAGTGCGTGAGATCAAGCAACGGCAGATTGTTGGCATGTTTCAGGACTTTTCCGATAACCTGCAGGCCGTCAGCGCCGTAATTGCCAGCCAAAAAAGCCTCGATACTCTTACTGACATAGATCAAACCTTGCAGTCATTAAATAAATCCCTCGGTTTTTATGACCTATTTATTATTAGTGACGATGGTACCGTTTTATATACAGTGGCGAAGGAGTCTGATTTCGGCACCAATTTGCGTACTTGACCCTTCCATGATTCGGGATTAGCACAGTTATTCAATAAGGCATTGGGATCGGCGGGCACAGTATTACTACAAGATTTTTCCGCATACGCGCCTTCAAATGGTCAACCTGCGGCATTTATTGGCCAGTCGATTCAGTTCAATCAGCAAAGATTGGTGGTGGCGGCTCAAGTATCAATCGATCGCATCAACAGAGTTATGCAAATTCGTGAGGGTATGGGGCAAAGTGGTGAAACTTATCTCATTGGCCCAAATAATCGTATGCGTTCTGATTCTTTTCTCGATCCCATTAATCGCACGGTTACGGCTTCGTTTGCGGGAACGATAGCTCAGAATGGTGTCGATACGCTGGCGGTAAAGGAGGCGCTGGCTGGTAAATCGGGGGTGATGCAAGTGAATGACTATAACAATAATCCCGTTTTATCCGCTTATTCTCCTGTCGTTGAGCTCGGTTTACGTTGGGGTTTGATGGCTGAAATTGATGTGAGTGAAATAGCAGCTCCCGCCTACCGTATGATGTTTATCGGTTTATCTGTTTGTGCAGCAGCCTTAGTGTTGGCGTTCGCTGCCGCTAAGTTAGTTACAGGGTTTGTATTAAAGCCGCTCGGCGGTGAGCCTGAGGACATGTGTAACTTGACCAGTATGATCGCCTCTGGCGATTTAACTCATAATTTACCGCATGTTCAAACGGATAATCACCTGATGAGTTGGTTGGCGCGGATGCAAACTAAGCTCAAAGAAATCATCAGTCAGCTGGTGGGCGTTGGGCATGAACTTGAATCTGCCGCCGAACAAAACTCTGCCGCTATGACACAAGCCGATTGCAGTATTCAGATGCAGGCTAAAGAAACTGATATGTTGGCCACTGCAGTTGAAGAAATGAGTTATGCCGCAGCTGAAATCAGCACGAATACGATGAGATCCTCCGATGAAGTGTCCGCCTGTACCCATTCGAGTGAAATTCTTTCGCAAAACTTGGCCAGTACTCGTAAAAGCTTAAAAGTGACCTTGAGCAGTTTTGCAACTATTCATCAACAGGTGGGCAGTCTTGAGGCGGATAGTCAGAAAATCGGCTCAGTATTAGCTGTGATAAATGCGATTGCGGAACAAACTAATCTCTTGTCTCTTAATGCGGCGATTGAAGCAGCGAGAGCTGGCGAGCATGGTCGTGGATTTGCTGTGGTTGCCGATGAGGTGCGTCAGTTAGCGGTGAAGGTTCAGTTAGCAACTCAGGATATTGGGCAAGTGTTAAAAGGTATTCAGCAACAGTCAGGTGTGCTGGCGTTGCATAGTGTGACTTGTTCCACTGAAGCCTCTAAAACCGCAGAAGATGCCGATGGAATGCAGACCGCGGTGGATGATATTGCTTTGCGCTTAGAAACCTTAAAGGCATTAATGATTCAAACCGCAACCGCTGCGGAAGAACAAACAACGGTTTCGGCGACGATTGCGCAGGGGATTGCGGGCTTAAGCGTGGCGGCGGAGGAAAATAGTGCGGCTATCAGTCAAGTAGCAGCGAGTACGCGGAGTCTGTTGGGGTTAGCAAATCAGCTTGGTTTAACAACGGCACAGTTTAAGGTGTAGATATTTTTCGCTGCATTTACAGTGTTCTCACCTTAGTTGGTGCTGTAAATGTGACTGAGCTGGATGTTACACATCCGCCAGAAATGGATTTCTGGCGGATATTTTTATCAGGACTTCAGTTGGTTATCCCATGAGTGAGCATTAACGTTTACGCCAAATTGTCATTTCTGAGATGGAATGTTGGAATTTACGTTTAGTCTCGCGGATCACGAAGGGAATTTCCTTCACTGCGACCAGCTCAAATTGGCCGATCAAGGTTTCGGTCAAACCATCTAAGGTGGTGAAGTTCTCTCCTTTGACTTTAACGCCACCTAACCATTTATCCTTGGGCGTATAATCTTCAAGCCAAGTGTATGGCGAGGCAATCACAAGGTATCCACCTTGATTAATCCGCTGGGCAATACTGGTTAAAAAGTGTTTAGGCTCGTTCAACCTGTCGATAAGATTTGAGGCATAAACCAAATCATAACCTGTGTAGATGGGCTTTAAATTACAGGCATCACCTTGCATAAAGTTGACCTTTTTCGCCTCAAGCTCATATCCCAGTTTTACGAGACTCGCACTCTTAAATTCCTGTAAGTCGCCTTCGGTACGTATGGTGTAACGTTTTTCACCTTGTTCTGTCAGCGCATAGGCCTGTTGAATAAAGCGCGCCGAGAAGTCGATACCATCAACATGATCAAACACTTTTGCCAGTTCGAAACTCGCGCGACCAACGGAGCAGCCGATATCGAGGGCTTTAGCTGTATGAGTCAATTGAATTTCACTCAGCGCTTGCTGCACACCATTGACGCAGAAGTTAGCAACCCCGAAATATTCGGCGCCATAGTGGAATTCAAGGTATTGGGAAATCAGTTCATCCGTTTCGTACACATTGACCTCGGCCATTTGAGCTGGATTTTGGGTGGATTCCACATAGCGAAAGCCCGCGTGTTGATAAAAATGTCGACGAAACGCATAGCGTGATGAAGCTATTGCCTCATTACCCGTAGAGATCCACGAGCCGCCTTTGATGAGATTATGTTTGCCATCGAAGGTTGGGGTGGAGAAATCATCGTAAAGTGGGTGTACGGCGAAGCCGTCAAAACCGTCGATTGCGGTTTCTGTCCATTGCCAAACATTACCGACAATATCGAAAAAGCCATTATGTTCGAAGCGATTCACTGGGCAAGAAGAGGCGTAATAAGCCAAAGCAATATTGCCCGGCACTTCATGCCAATCGGGCGCATCGGCGGGCACATTCTCGCGTAAGATGTACCACTCAGCTTCAGTTAATAGACGTATATTGCTTTGCTTTTGTTCGGCTTTCCAATTGCAGAAAGCCTTAGCTTCGAGCTGATTCACTTCAACGGGCCAGTTTAATGGCAGCGGAATTTCTTCCACTAAGTTACGTTGCCACCATTTATCTTGTCTTAAGCGCCAAAAACGCGGCATTTGTGCTTGGGTATAGGCAAGCCAAGCTTGGCCTTCTTCATTCCAAAATTGGGGTGAGCGATAGCCGCCAGCTTCGACGAATGCGAGATACTCTTGATTCGAGACTAAGAATTTAGCAGCCTTAAAGTCGTTAACGTTAAATATTTTATGGCCGTATTCATTGTCCCAACCGTAGGTTTGGTCTTGTTCAGTTTTGCCTAAGGTCACCTTTTGCCCTTTTACAGCCAATAAACTGTTGGCCTCGGCAGGGGCGGTGTCTTGGCACGCAGGCCAGAGGTGGTTGGGTGCGACATATTCCAGCGGCAGTTGGCGGATGATCACCGATGAGGTTTCTAAATGAATACGCTCATGTTCAATGCCCATCAAAATGATCCAAGCTGGGCTATTTTGAGTGATAGGTAACGCTAGAGGCATTTCATCGATAACACGATTGACGACAGCATTAACTTGTTGGCGATAGCTGCGCACCTCTGCCACATCCGGCCACGGATAATGTTGTTCGTTCAAATCATCCCAAGACATCTCATCGACACCAATGGCGAACATGGATTCGAAGTTGTCGTTTACTCGTTCATCGAGAAATTTACCGAGTTTGAGTTTGTTGATATAGAAAGTGGCCGTATGGCCAAAGTAAAAAATTAACGGATGGCGTAGCGGCTCGGCTTTGAGGTAATAGGCGCTATCTTCTTGGATTAAATCATACAGAGACTCGTATAAAGCCCATGTCTGATTAAAGTATTGCTTAAGCTCTTGACGCTTTCCGGCCTCAGTTTCACCAATGAGCTTAAGGGTTTGAGGGGGTTGCGTTATGGGCTTATCCATAGACAAGTAAACTCCGTATTTATCGGCCTGCGGTGCAAGCATGGGAAGATTAATCTATCGTGTGTGACTCTATACGCGATTACTGAGCTCAGGATCACTTTGTCAGCTTAATGTGTCGGTTTCAGGCAAAGTGTTTTACAAACTAACAGAAAGACCAATTGAGTCCAACATCAGTGCTGGAGCTTAAAGCATCTCAGGTATGACCCTTTGGTTTGGGATTATCTTACAAAGAAAGTGATGCGCTCAATTTAGTGATGCTATCCCTTACAGGGATTAAAATTATTTTATCCCTGAAGAGTATTTTCTCTGTCGGGGTTAAGGCAGAATGATCCCGTCCGTAAAATTATTATGCAGGATATAACGGGATGACAATTAACGCATTATGGATACCCGCCTGGTATGAGCTTGATCCGTCGATCGTAGTGGGTGTGACTGAGGAGTTTGTTTTTCACAAGACTGCCGCAAACGAGGCGTTAAAGTTTTACAGCGGTGCAAAGGAAAACGATGCCGTTAAGGCAACCGGAACTATTTCGGCCATTAAGCACAATGTCTTGGGGGACATTGAAAGTGTCGATGCGCAGGGGCTCGATTATACGCTTGTGTTGCAAGATGGACGGCGTTTGTTAGTCAACGCAGAGGAAAACCCTGGCTTGGTTTATGAGTGGGTTGATGATAGTTGGCAGCCTTCAGATATGGTCATTACAGATTGGACATTAACAGTACAATTTGCGTCTTTATCACCATTGACGCCAATAAAGTAATTGAAGGTTTATCGTGAGTAACTAGATGGCAAAGTGCAGTTAGCGCTCGGGATCCGAGGTTGACTGCACTTTTACTTGTTCAGCAAGTTGTTGGTATTCTTGTTTGATTTCTGCAATATAAACATCGTGAAAATTCAATTCATTAAATTCATCTATACAGAGCTGATAACGGCGTAGCTGCTCAGATTTTTCTTCGGCGGTATCCCATATTTCCATTAGCATAGCGTTTGATTCCATTCATAAATTTAATATATGTATCCAGCATGCATTTTAACTATGTCTACTGATAATTAATCGAGTCGGCTTCAAAATGGTTACGCTTCATTTTGTCCTGAGACGTTATCTTTTCTATAAATCTATTTTAAACAAAGTGTTAGAGTTAACATCTATGTTATACCGTATGAGTGTATAACTGTTTTCCTCGTCTTCTTCGGGACAAATGCTTACATCAAGGCGCTGCCATATCCTTATAATGTTTCTATCTTGATGATTGGATTGTGCCTGTGAGCATTTTGCTCTAGATTGATATTTCTTTGTTTTTATCTTCTGGCCTTGATGCTTTTTTGCCCTTTGGAGCCGTGTAATGGCTAATATTCTGTTAGTTGCCAATCTCAACTGTGATCGGATCTTACTGCTTGATAAACCTTTAAAAACAGGTGGACGTTTCCATTATCAAGATGGCGGCCAAAGGCTCGGCGGCGGTGGGGCAAATACCGGATTAGGTTTAGTCTGGGCAGGGCATAGCGTCGCGCTGGTGAGTCAAGTGGGCCGTGATGACATGGGGGATTGGCTCATTGCAGAAGCCAGTACGCAAGGGCTCGATTGTCGCTTAGTGCAGCGCCGCACCGGCAATACATGCGAAATGCTGCTTGTAATGACGCCAGACGGCGAGCGCACCATTATTCGGCCACAAAGACCCATATTTGAATTATCTGTACCGCCGAAATGGCAGCCATGGGACGCGTTGTATTTTAATACTTCCGCTGAAGGCTCTGTCAGCTGGGCAAAAACAGCTTTAGAACATTGTCTTGTGGTCGCGCAATTAGCCAAGGACGACAGACAGAGACCTTGTCATATTTTATTGGCCTCCATGAGTGATATTCAGGGGCGTTGTGATGGCGCATCTTGGGAATATGGCAAAAGCATTGGCGGCGATTGTCTGCGTTACTTTATTGTCACCGATGGTATCAATGGGGCTAAGGTTTACACGCATGATCAAGTGCAGCATGTTGCTGCTATCCCTGCCACAGTTGTTGATACCACAGGCGCGGGTGATGCCTATGCGGCAGGGTTGATCCACAGTCTCTGCATCGGCCAGTCGATTACTGAGGCCATGGCAGAAGGGGCGATTTGGGCGGCATTTGCGGTGGCAACTGATAGTTCTATTCCGGGTGAGGCACTAAAACAGTATTTAGAGGCGAAGCAAATCGCATGAAAATCTGCGGGCGACCAGTTTGAGTCATCTTTTTGTCATACGTCCTTGCTAGAGTATGTCTTGTGGCGCATAGCTTGTCCCTTAACGTTTTCTTGTACTTTTCTCCCATTTATTGGTTAGTATGTTTTTTGCCTCGTTTCCCCAACGAGGCATTTTTTTGCTCAAAATAAAGTTATTCCATCGTAGAACGCCAATACGACAGAAATCTTGTGCGGCCATGGCACAATTGCGTTAACATTTATTCAACTAAAATAGTTATCGTTAAATTAAAATAATAAGCCACTCAAGGTGTTCTGTAGTCTTTGGAGTTGAGAATGGGCAATAACGCTTGGAATGATAAAAATAAATTTATTTGGCTTCTGTCTGTTTTGCTTTTGGTCGCCTTTTTAGTGACCAGCGGTATCAGTTACAAAGTGGCCCATGATTCACTGAGCCAACAAATAGAGAGCAATACCTTACCGCTCACAAGTGATAATATTTATTCAGAAATTCAACAGGATTTGTTACGACCCATCTTTATTTCATCCTTGATGGCGCAGGATACCTTTGTTCGGGATTGGACCTTAAGTCATGAGCAAGAGCCCGAAAAACTCATTCGTTACCTTAAGGAAATCCAAGAAAAATACGGTACTGTCACGAGCTTTTTTGTGTCTGAGAAAAGTCGAAATTATTACCATTCCACGGGCATTTTAAAACAAATCCAAGATGTAGAGCCTGACGATGCTTGGTATTTTCGAGTGCGTTCTTTACCTGAATCTGGGCATTATGAGGTCAATATTGATGCCGATACGGCGGACCGCAGTAAAACAACCGTATTTGTGAATTATAAAGTTTTTGATTTTGAAGGAAAATTTATTGGTGTTACCGGTGTTGGGTTGGCGGTTGAAAAGGTTAAAGCCTTAATTGAGTTATATCAAAAGCGTTATAACCGCCGAGTGTTCTTTACGGATCGGCAAGGTAATGTCACTTTGCATGGCGATCAATATGACGGTACGGATTCGCTGCAAACGAACGTAGGGCTTGATAATTTGGCTACGCGTATTTTAACCAGCCCAAGTGCCGCCTTCAGCTATCAGAAAAACGGGAAAACGGTTTATCTCAATAGTCGCTTAGTTCCTGAGTTTAAGTGGTATTTGATTGTTGAGCAGGAGGATGCGCCACAGGAGCGGGAACTGTTAAATACGTTTTGGGGTAATTTGGCGTTAAGCCTAATGGTGACTCTAGGTATTTTATTCATCTCAAACATGACCTTAGGTCGTTATCAGCGCAAACTAGAAATTATGGCGTCTACCGATAAGCTCACTGGCGCCGCCAACCGTCAGGTGTTTGATGAGTACTTTAGGCTGGCGTTAGATAAAGCTAAGCTGACACAATCGCCGATTTCAATACTCTTGTTGGATATCGACCACTTTAAAAAAGTGAACGACAGTTATGGGCATGGGATTGGTGACTTAGTATTAAAAACCATGACCAATATGCTGCGTGGTTTACTACAACAACAGGATATTTTATGTCGCTGGGGCGGTGAGGAGTTTTTAATTTTACTCCCTGAGATGGATTTATCCCGAGCGGCAGAACTGGCAGAACAGATCCGTGACCTCATTTCCCAGCGGGAAATTAAAGTGAATGGATTGCACATTTCTATTACTGCCAGTATTGGTGTTGCTGAGCATCAAGTGCAAGAGCCCGCGGAGGATCTTATTAAACGTGCCGATCTGGCCTTGTATCAGGCAAAAGAAGCGGGCCGAAATCAAGTGGTGTTAAATCATTCATAGACTCTACTCGGTTCTTCTTGGCAGCAATGTTTAGCCTACCTTTGTGGGTTATGGCGCGGGTTGATTGTATTATTGGCGTATCGCGGTTTACACTCTGACAGTAATGCGCGATAGGTCATTGATTTGGAGTTGCAGATGTCAAAGTTGTTGATTAATAAGTTGTCTGGATTGTACTTAGGAACCCATCTTCAAGAAATGTCCGGTGTTGCTACTGGGATTGATGGTAAGCAAGCGGCTCAACAACTGTTAGTGCATATCGACCATGTTGAAGGGGACGCGCAGGCCGATCCAAAACACCATGGCGGCCTTGATCGCGTGCTACATCATTTCCCCCGCGAGCACTACGGCCAATATCGTCGTTGGGACTTAATCACCCAGCTCGAAGATGCGCCCAGCATGGGAGAGAACATTAGCACAGTTGGACTGAACGAAACTCAAGTCAATATTGGCGATATCTTGCAAATTGGTGCAGTAAAAGTGCAAGTGACTCAGCCGCGTTCACCTTGTTTTAAATTGAATCTGCAATTTGGTCACAGAGAATTTGCCCTCGCCATGCAGCAAAGCCAATTATGTGGTTGGTTTTATAGAATCTTAACCCCAGGGATTATTCAGTTAAACGATAGGATTGAATTAGTTGAGCGTCGTACTGATATCAGTGTTGCCGAGGCCATGTCACTCTATTTCTCGCCAACGTTTAATGCCAGTGCATATGATCGTTTAGCTTCCTGCGAGGGATTAGCGCTGAGTTGGGTTAATAGCCTACAACGTCGTTTAGCATTACAGACAGTAGAAGATTGGCAAATGCGTTTATATGGACCGAGTGGTAAATAAGGCTTTATATTCAAATGATAAAACAGGGATGACCTATGATTGAGCCCGTTACAAAAAGTGATAAAGATTTTGGCTTACTGGTATACGCCTCAAGTTTTATTGGATACTTAGTGCCGTTGGGCTCTATTCTTGGTCCTTTGATCATTTGGCTGATGAAGCGTGAAGAGTCCGCATTTGTTGATCAATGTGGCCGTAGTTGCTTGAACTTTAAATTGAGCCTGTTGATTTATGTGATCATCAGTGGCGTATTAGCTTTGGTCGGAATAGGTTTCATCTTTTTAGCCATACTCGGCATATTCGATTTGGTGTGCACTGTGCTGGCGATTATTAAGGCCAGCGAAGGTAAAGTGTATCGCTATCCATTAACGATTAAATTTATTGCTATGGATTAATTGCCTCTGCGAGTTAAAGAAAAACGCCTTAGATGGAAACATCTAAGGCGTTTTTTATGGCGTAAGTTTTAAGGTTTTACACCTTAAACTTGGCCACTAAGGTATCTAAGCGGTGTGACAGTTGATTCAAGGCTAAACTCGCCTGTGCCGCCGCTTGGGCAGTATTGGCAGTACGTTGAGTAATGTCATTGATTTCAGTGACGTTACGGTTGATGTCCTCCACCACTGTGGATTGTTCTTCCGTTGCCGCAGCAACTTGGATGTTCATGTCGCTGATAAGACCAATGCGATCGCTAATGCCAATTAACGATTTGCTGGCTTCATCGACGGCCACAACGCCTTCGTGGGAGCGGGTACGACTCTGGGCCATCGCATTAACCGCGCGGCTGGCTTCCGATTGCAGCTTGTCGATCATGCCTTGCACTTCATTGGTCGATGCTGCTGTGCGTGAGGCTAAGTTACGCACTTCATCGGCCACGACAGCAAATCCGCGTCCAGCTTCGCCGGCACGTGCTGCTTCAATGGCCGCGTTGAGGGCTAACAAGTTAGTCTGCTCAGAGATTGCGCGGATCACATCTAAAATACCACCGATAGATTTAGTGTGGGTCGCGAGGGACTCAATCACTTCACCCACTTGGCCAACGTCTTTTGACAATTGGTTAATGGTATCGCGAGCACGGGTTACTACCACTTGGCCGCTGCTGGCTTCGGTATCTGCATCTCTGGCTGCAACCGCAGCTTGGGCAGCATTGCTGGCGATTTCGTTAACAGTCGCCCCCATCTCATTAATCGCCGTTACCACCATCATGGTGCGATCTTTCTGTTCGTGGCTGTCTTCTAAGGTTTGCTGCGCCTGATTCGAGACATCCTTCGCAGAGAAACCAAGCTGTTCGCTGGTTTGTGCTACTTCGATGACAGACTCCTGAATCTTGCTGATAAAGCTATTAAATCCTTTGGCAAGCTGCGCAATTTCATCTTCACCATTGACGGGTAAGCGTTGGCGTAAATCACCTTCACCTTCACCAATATCACGGAACATGGCGGCAACTTGGGCGATTGGGCGGCTGACCGATCCAGCTACTGCGATTGCAAGCACAATAAAGCCAGCAGCAATGAGCAGAGTCCAGATTAAGATCTGATAAGCGGCATCTGCTAATAGTGCGAAGACTTCTGCTTCAGGCACTTGTGCCACTAAATACCAATCCATAGATGCGATATAACTACTGGCAACTAGCATATCTTTACCATTGATCTTGGTATTGATCAGATTGAAATCGCCGCGATTTAATAAGGAGTTTGAACTCGCATCTTTATAAAGATTGTTTAGGGTGCTCTTACCAATTTGGCTGGTATCTGGGTGCAGTTTTACCTCACCTTTGGCATCAACAAGATAAACAAAACCTGTCTTTTCAATCTTAAAAGATCCAAGCAAACGCACCATATCATCGAGGGATTTGGCTAGACCAACTAAACCACGACCATTAGGTTGTTGGTAGTTAATAAAGAGTTTTACCTCGCCATTTGCCTCTGTGAAGACGTTTAGCATACGTTCTTGGCCACTGTCTCGGTAACCAAAAAACCAACCGTCTTGTGCAGGAGTGAGTACGCGTAGAAACCCATCCTGAGTGTAATAAGCCGCCGTTTGTCTGTCGGCGTAGGAGGCTTGTGCCAGCTTATATTGGAGGGTGATGTCCTTTAACTGAGCAACGACTTGAGCTTCTTGCTCCTGAGGTCGATCGTTTTCTAGCCATTGAAGCAGCATGCGGCTGCTAGCGAGTTGTTCAGCGGCGTTCATTAAGCTGGAGATATCCAACTCAATTTTATTACGGATTTGCATCATTAAGCTGGGCATTTCTGACCCAAGCATACGTTGTTCTACGACACGCTTAGCACTGTTCTGGCTTAATACTCCAACGAGTATGGTCGACAGCAGTACTGCAAATGTCACGGTTAGCAGAATTTTCTGCTTAATAGTGAGGTTATTCAATATCATAAATATCAATATGCCTGTGTTGGACGTTTTGAGATATCGGTCGACGCACTCTTGTACGACATTTATTATCGGACAGAAATGTTAAAAGTTAACCTTAGTCTGGGTCAGTTGCCGAATAAAACAGCGTATAGAACACTTATTTGACCTAACCTGTTGGTCTTGCGGTAGATCTAATTATGTAGAGTATAGACGGAAATGAAATGGTGATTTTTAACGCACTCTTTTTGTGCGGCAATTGTGGCCAATGTCGCGAGTTAGGGCAAGCAAAAAAAGTGAGTTGTTTGTGTTAAAGGTGAAAAAAAGGCGCCCTATCGAACGCCTTCGTTTACATTTTTTGTTAATTTGTTACATATTCGGATAGTTGGGGCCGCCACCACCCTCAGGCGTAACCCAAGTGATGTTTTGGCTGGGATCTTTGATATCGCAGGTTTTGCAGTGAATGCAGTTTTGCGCATTAATCACAAACTTAGGCTGACCCGCCTCTTCGACAATTTCATATACGCCGGCAGGGCAGTAACGCTGTGCTGGCTCATTAAATTGGGTGAGGTTTATGCCCAGTGGAATGCTGCTGTCCTTTAGGCGTAAATGGCAGGGTTGATCTTCCTCATGGTAAGTGCTCGACAGATATACTGAGGAGAGTTTATCGAAACTGAGTTTGCCATCGGGTTTGGGATAATCAATCTTGCTGTAAGCGCTCACAGGTGCCATTTGCGCATAGTCAGGGTGTTCATCACGCAGTGTGATAGGGAACTTTCCACCAAACCAGTTTTGATCGATATAGTTGAAGGCGCCGCCTAAATAGGTGCCAAACTTGTGCATTGCAGGGCCAAAGTTGCGTGATTTATACAATTCTTCGTGCAGCCAGCTTTCTTCGAAGTGAGTTTGATAACAGTCGAGATCTTTACCGCCCTCAACGCCTGCCATCATGGCTGTAGCTAAGGTTTCAGCGGCAACGATTCCACTCTTCATCGCAGTGTGAGTACCTTTGATTTTAGCGAAGTTCAAGGTGCCCGCATTGCAACCTATGATAAGGCCTCCGGGGAAGCTCATCTTAGGTAGCGAGTTTAAGCCGCCTTTAGTAATCGCGCGGGCGCCATAACTAAGGCGTTCACCACCCGTTAAATACTTAGCAATCACAGGGTGGGTTTTATAGCGCTGGAATTCGTCAAATGGGCTCAGATGCGGATTTTTGTAGTTCAAATCAATAATAAGGCCGACCGCAATTTGGTTGTCTTCCATATGGTAAAGGAAGCCGCCACCCGATGCGCCTTCGGTTAATGGCCAGCCACCAGTGTGAACGACTTTGCCTTGCTCATGTTGCTCGGCGGGGACTTTCCAAATTTCTTTAAAGCCTAAGCCATAATGCTGAGGTGTTTTACCATTATCTAAATGGTATTTTTCGATAAGTTGCTTGCCTAAGTGGCCACGGCAACCCTCAGAAAATACAGTATATTTAGCATGCAACTCCATACCTGGCATGTAGCTATCTTTTGGCTCGCCGTCAGCGCCTATGCCCATATCGCCAATTAAAATGCCTTTAACGCTGTTATCTTCGTTAAATAACAACTCACTTGCAGCAAACCCTGGGAATATTTCGACACCGAGTTCTTCTGCGCGGCTAGCTAGCCAGCGGGACAGATTACCGACGCTGATAATAAAATTGCCGTCGTTGTGCATGGTTTTTGGCACAAAAGCATTAGGCATGACTCGGCCGTTGGTGGCTGAGCTGAGCAGGTAGATTTCGTCGTGGGTGACAGCGGTTTTTATTGGGGCATCTTTTTCGCGCCAGTCGCTGAATAGCTCGTCGAGCACTTTTGTCTCGAACACAGCGCCTGACAGAATATGCGCGCCCACTTCTGAGCCTTTTTCTACCACACAGACGGTAATTTCTTTACCTGAATCCTGTGATATTTGCATTAATCGACATGCCGTGGCCAAGCCAGCTGGACCAGCACCGACGATAACAACATCGAATTCCATTGATTCGCGTTCCATCAGTTCACCTCTTCCTTCACGTTTCCCCGATTTTTATCGAGTGTTGTAGTTTGTAAACGGGCGTTTTATTGCTTGCACCACCTTACCTGAAAATAAGATAAGGTCACAGTGGATTAAGCTGCTGTTTAGTCTAATTCAATACAAATCTTTAGGTGAGGACTGTCACAGATTATTCACGCTAGCGTGATCTAGGTTAATAAATACCTGTTTAGGGGTATAGCTAGTGAGTACTTTCGGCCTATAATCACCGACGACGGTTCTCCGAGCTTGCCTGCCTAAGTCGAAAGATATGGAGGTGTAGCCGTGGTAATAATGCCACCGGGGTGGGATAAGAAATGCTCTCACCTCCCACACTTGGAAAGGTGATCATGTCTCAATTACAAGACAGCTTTGGTCGAAAATTTCACTATTTACGGATGTCAGTCACTGACGTTTGTAACTTCAAATGCAGTTACTGCCTCCCTGATGGTTATCATCCTGAAGGTAAACCAAAATTCTTATCTCTCAATGAGATAGAAAACTTAGTCTCCGCATTTAGCCAAGTCGGCACCCAAAAAATCCGCATTACAGGCGGTGAACCTACCCTGCGTAAAGACTTTACCGACATCATTCGTGTCGTCGCTGATAACCCGCGCATTCATACTATTGCGACGACCACTAATGGATATCGACTCGAAAAGCATGCCAAAGAATGGTTCGATGCTGGCTTGCGTCGTATCAATGTGTCCGTGGATAGTTTAGATCCCAAAATGTTTTACCAGATCACCGGCGAAAATAAGTTTGACGAAGTGATGCGGGGGATTGATGCCGCCTTGTCAGCAGGTTTCGAGCGAGTAAAAATCAACGCCGTACTGCTTAAAGGTTTAAACGATAAAGATTTGCCACGTTTTTTACACTGGATTAAACACACGCCAATCGACCTGCGTTTTATCGAGCTGATGGAAACGGGTCTTGGTCGTGAGTATTTTGAAGCCCATCACCTAGCGGGCGCCGACATCAAAGCACAGTTACTGGCAGATGGCTGGCAATTAGATACGCCAAGTGCCTCCGATGGTCCAGCCCAAAATTTCAGCCGCAGCGATTATCAGGGCCGTATCGGCTTGATCATGCCCTATGCCAATAATTTTTGTGCTACCTGTAACCGTTTACGGGTATCTGCTAAGGGTAAATTGCACTTGTGCCTCTTTACGGAATCCGGTGTCGATTTACGTGATCTGCTACAGCATTCTAACCAGCAAGCGGAATTAATGGAGCGTCTGCACGGTCAATTAGCCCAGAAGAAAGAAACCCATTACTTGCATCAAGGCATCACAGGTGTCACTCAGCATCTTGCCTCTATTGGCGGCTAGACCTAGTTTTAGGTCTGTTGCCATAGCCAATTTAGCGCGAGTATAAGTTCAATTTCCCTTGTACCCTGTTTTGACCTCAATTAAAGGATCGCTCCAATGAGCAATGTATTTACCCATATTAATGCCGATGGCAATGCCCATATGGTCGATGTAACTGAAAAAGCCGTTACCGAGCGCGAAGCCCGTGCAGAAGCTTTTATCGAGATGGCGAGCACGACACTCGAGATGATCATGAGTGGTAGCCACCACAAGGGTGATGTGTTTGCGACCGCGCGTATTGCGGGCATTCAAGCTGCGAAAAAAACCTCAGATCTTATCCCTCTCTGCCATCCGCTGATGCTAACGAAAGTTGAAGTCGATTTAGAGGCACAACCTGAACATAACCGCGTGCGTATTACTAGCCTGTGCAAGTTATCCGGCAAAACGGGCGTAGAAATGGAAGCGTTAACTGCAGCTTCAGTGGCGGCGTTAACTATCTATGACATGTGCAAGGCTGTGCAAAAAGATATGGTTATCTCCCAAGTCCGTCTGTTGGAAAAGCGTGGCGGCAAGTCGGGACATTTTAAGGTTTAGCGTATCAAAAACGAGAGAAGACTATGATTAACGTGTTGTTTTTTGCTCAAGTTCGAGAATTGTTGGGCACAGCTAAATTAAGCCTAGAGGCGAGCGAGCAGACACAAACTGCCGAAGCATTACGGGCAACGCTGGCGGCAACCGACGACAAATGGGCTAAAGTATTAACCTCTGACAAATTGCTGGTGGCGGTAAATCAGACCATTAGCCAATGGGATACACCTGTAAACGATGGTGATGAAGTCGCCTTTTTCCCACCGGTTACAGGAGGTTAATATGCGTTTATTACCCGCAGTTCGAGTGCAAGAGGTCGATTTTAGTGTTTCTGACGAATATCGCCTGCTAGCTCAAGATGATAGCGATGGTGCCGTAGTCACTTTTGTCGGCAAAGTGCGTGATTTTAACGATGGTGCCGCGGTGACAGACCTAACCTTAGAGCACTATCCTGGCATGACCGAAGCCGTACTAGAACAAATCGTTGCCGAGGCGCGTAGCCGTTGGCCGCTCAATAAAGTGACGGTTATTCACCGTGTCGGTACTATGGCTCTGGGTGAGCAGATTGTGTTTATCGGCGTAACCAGCGCCCATCGCAAGGCCGCTTTTGCTGCTTGTGAATTCTTAATCGACTTTTTAAAAACCAAAGCGCCATTCTGGAAATTAGAAGCGGGCGAGCAAGGTAAAAGTTGGGTTGAAGCGAAAGATGCCGATGAACAAGCGGCTAAGCTATGGCAACACAAAGACTAGTCGCGTGGCAGAGATACTCGTAGTCGCAACGCAGCTTGCCAGTTTAAGTCCCGCGCGAATATTGCACTAAGGTGACCCAATGCAGAGTTTGACCCGTTTCTTCCATACCTGTGTTTTTGCATTACTCTGGTGCTTGGCGGTCGCGCCATCTAGCAGTCGAGCGGCGGATAATACAGCGATTCCCGCAATTGCCGCTGCCTCAGATTTACGTTTTGCCCTCGATGATATTAGCCAAAAATTTACCAATGAAACTGGGCTAAAAGTAAAAATATCCTATGGGTCATCGGGCAATTTTGCTACTCAAATCCAAAACGGTGCGCCCTATGAATTATTTTTATCTGCGGATGAAAAATATATTCAGCAATTGCATAGTGCTGGCGTTGCCCGCGATGCCGGCGTTCTTTATGCCCAAGGGCAACTCGCTATTGTTGTACCTAAAACAGGTCGTTTGTCCGTTGATCCTGAACTTAAGGGGTTAGCCGACGCACTCGCTGCAGGAAAAATTACCCGTTTTGCTATTGCTAATCCTGATCACGCTCCCTATGGCGAAAAGGCCAAAGAAGCATTGCAGTTTGTGCAGTTGTGGGATGCGATTCAACCTAAATTGATCCTCGGGGAAAATGTGTCCCAAGCAGGGCAGTTTGCGATTAGTGGTTCAACCCAGGGCGGGATTATTGCGCTCTCTTTAGCTATGTCTCCTACTTTTGCCAAACATTGTGATTACGCCATAGTGCCAGCAAAAATGCATAGTCCACTGTTTCAGCGTATGGCATTAATGGCCAAGGCGGGTGAAACAGCTCAGCATTTTTACGATTATTTAAGAGCCGATAGTGCTCGTCGTGTTTTGGCCGATTATGGTTTTTCATTGCCAGAGCAACCATGATGGATTGGCAGGCACTTTGGTTATCGGTCAAGCTGAGTGGCATCACAGTTTTAGTGTTGATTCCTTTAGCTATTTTGGCTGGACGGGCATTAGCCTATCGTCAATTTGTCGGCAAATCTTGGGTCGAGGCGCTGATCATGGTGCCCTTAGTATTACCGCCGACTGTGATTGGTTATTACTTGCTGGTGGGGCTTGGCAGTCAAAGTTGGCTCGGACAATGGATTGAGCAAGTCATGGGTCAGCAACTCGTGTTTCACTTTTCTGGTCTGGTTATCGCCTCCGTTTTAGTCAATATTCCCTTCGCAGTGCAGCCGATACAACGCGCCTTTGAAACTGTACCTAATGATGTTCGCGACGCAGCGGCTTGTTGCGGCATGAGTCGACTTAAAATTCTACTTAAAATTGAATTGCCTATGGTGTGGCCGGGTGTGCTAACGGCATTAGTTCTGTGCTTCTCCCATGTGCTTGGGGAGTTTGGCGTTGTGCTGATGATGGGCGGCAATATTGCTGGCGAGACTAAGACGATTTCGATTGCAATTTATGACAGTGTGCAATCATTCGATTTTAATGCCGCTGGCACTATGTCATTAGTCTTATTGCTGTTTGCCGTGACGGCGTTAGCACTAACAACCAGTCTATCGCGGCGTTTAGGAGGTCAGCGTGGCGCAAATCATCGCTGATCTGCAGTGTCAGATCCAAAATCATAAACACATTAAACTCAACGCCGATTTCCGCTGTAAAGCGGGTGAAGTACTTGCTGTGGTCGGGCCATCTGGCGGTGGAAAAACCACGCTGCTACGGATGATCGCTGGGTTGAATCATCCCGATACGGGACAAATCCACTTTGGCGATCGACCTTGGTTTGATGATAAAGCGCGTATCGCCTTAAGCCCGCAGCAACGCCATATCGGTTATATGCCGCAGCATTTTGGCTTATTTCCGAATCTCACTGCCTTAGAAAACGTAGTCGCTGGACTTGACCATATCCCCAAATCGGAGCGCATACCGCGCGCGAAAGATTGGCTCGAACGGGTCAATCTACAGGGATTACCCGATAGATTACCGGCGCATTTATCGGGCGGCCAGCGCCAGCGCGTTGCGCTTGCCAGAGCGCTTGCCCGTGAACCGTCGGTTTTGTTGCTGGATGAGCCTTTTTCTGCGGTGGACAGGGAAACTCGCGAGCGTTTATACCTTGAACTTGCGCGCCTCAAAGAGCAGTTACTTTGCCCAGTTATTATGGTCACCCATGACTTAAATGAAGCCTTGCTGCTGGCTGATTCGATGATTTTGATCAGCCAAGGCAAGATGCTACAGCAAGGTGCACCTTTCGAGGTGTTATCGCGGCCACGAAATGAAGCTGTGGCTAGGCAGATGGGGCTAAGAAATATTTTTGATGGTGAAGTGGTATTTCAAGACAGCACTAAAAATCTCACTTGGCTTAAATTTGGTGAGCAGCTAATTGCCTGCGACTATGGCAAAGATCGCCCTGTGGGAAGTCGAGTCCGTTGGGTTATCCCCAATCAAGGTATTCGTTTTAATTCGATTTCCAAAGGGCGTTTATGCCGCAGTTTTAATAAATTAGATGTCACGATCGACGCTATGCTGGTGATGGGCGAATCTGTTCGGCTTATCTGCTACGTCACTGGCACCCCATTACAACTTAACACTGAAGTCTCGCTGCATTTTGCCCAAAAGCTTGCTCTTACTAAGGGGATGCAAACTACGGTGGCACTCAAATCCGAACAAATTCATATTTTGGAATAGCGTGATATCGTAATTTAATAACGTTTTATACCGAGTAATCCAATCCAAAATGTCCCTTCCAATAGCATGCCTAAGATGATGAACACCAATGCACTGGTGGCGCTGCCATAGGCATAAGCGCTTAATGCTGCTATTAATAACAAGCTTAAGCTTATCCATCGCATGACTGGTTTCATTTTCGCTCCGATTTAAAAATACCGTTACCTGATGCTAAGTTATCTGACTTTAGTCGAGGGCGATTTATTTGCCAATCCCACTTTTTAATGACACAGATAGACTAAAATACCCGCTAAAATTCAATCCTCTTGATTCTAAATGGCGAAATTGAGGGTTATCACTGAAAATGTCATGTTTAAAAATCCCCAGATGATCAAAGCTTAATCTTGTTTCCATCGGCGTTTAAGTTGGTATTAGGTAGACTTAGCACATTAGCCACAAAATGATTGAGTGTTTGGCTTATCAGCGATTTAGGTTCTGTTGACGTTGGATTTCAGATCAATTGATGGCCGAACCAGAGTTAACGCTGACACAGTGTGATGCTATATCCAGTGGTAAATTGTGAGGGATTAGCTTGGAATTGCATACAGGCGCAATAGGTCCATCGACTTCTAACTGATTGTCTCATAAGATACAAACTTAGCTGATTTATATGGAGGGGCCATGAGACTATGGTTGCTAGGATTCATGTTGGTATCTGGTGTCGCAACGGCGGCTCAGAGCATGTATTCGATGTTTGCGGGTGGAGACTATGTACCGCCGTTGAGCGTTATGCAGCAGATTGAAAAAGGGTTCTCCGGTGTGATTGCCGAATTTCATATGGAAGAGCAAGAGGGTGAATTAGTCTATCAATTTGAGTTGATTAATCCTTTAGCAAACTCTATAACGCGGTTTGAATATCGTGCCCGTGATGGTAAGTTACTGAAACAAAAGGCGAGTAAAGTAAGCGCCGATGATCTGGGTGAGGTTGAGGCAACGCGTATGATCGCGGCAAAAGATCAAACCTTTTCAGGTCTAATCATTAAGGCCACTAAAGATCATAAAGCCTTCTTAACCGAAGCAAAGTTAGACCACGACTTAGGTATCAGTTACTTAGAACTTAAGCTGTTAGACGATACGGGTAAGTTTAAGTTGGCCTTTGATGTCGAAAATTTACGACCGTTACCTTTACTCAAGTGGGATTGAAATATCTAAGTCAATCGAGTGCTCACACGAGTGCTTAAGATTGAGGAGCGCAACATACAGATGAAAATACTTTTAGTTGAAGATGATGCGACGACGATTGATTACATCGTCAAAGGATTTCTTGAGCAGGGCCACAATATCGAAACGGCGAGCGATGGCCATCAAGGCCTGTCACTTGCGACGAGTAGTCAGTACGATCTCGTGATCCTCGACCGCATGTTACCTCAACTCGATGGCTTAAAATTGCTGGCCGCCTTAAGGGCTACGGGTAATCAAACACCAGTGCTGATTTTATCCGCTTTAGCGCACGTCGATGAGCGAGTAAAAGGCTTGCGGGCAGGTGGCGACGACTATATGACTAAGCCGTTTGCTTTCTCCGAGTTATTAGTTCGCGCTGAAAAACTGATGCACCGTGGGCAATCTGTGCCTGTGACAACTGATCTCGTTGTTGGTGGTTTGAAGATGGAGTTACTGACCCGTAATGTCACTTTAGACGGGCAGGAGTTGATGCTACAGCCAAAAGAGTTCCAGTTACTTAAGTATCTGATGGAACATGCTAATCAAGTTATTAGCCGCACCTTATTGTTCGAAGCAGTGTGGGATTATCACTTCGATCCGCGCACGAACGTCATCGATGTGCATATCGCAAAATTACGCCGTAAATTTGAAGAGTTAGGCCATGGCGAGCTTATCGAAACCGTGAGGGGAGCGGGTTATCGCTTACGACAAAGGCATTAAGCCTTACCAAAGCAGCGCCTGGCGCATCACAATCGTTTTTTCGACCTTAGTGATAGTGATCATCGGGGCGTTGCTATTTGCCCTCTATCGGCAGTTGATCATCGAGCAGCAGTATCAAGTGACTCAATATTTAGAGTCAGAGACCCAACGTTATCAGCAACTTGCCCTAACGGTTGATCGCCGTAGTTTTGCCGCTCAAATCCGCGCCGCCGATCCACAAACGGCCCTGATCGCTTGGCGTAATAGCTACGATATGGTCGGTGCCTTGAGCTTTATGCCCGAAGGCATGCCCATGCTGCCGCAAACGCGGGATTTTCCTATCTTAACCGGTGGCCCGGATAAGCTGCATATTCTTACTGGCGGCCTAGTGATGACCCGCTACGGCCCAGTGTTGATTGCGACCCGTACCGATAACTTAGCGACGTTAATTGATAAGTTTATCAGTGCCGCCGCGACGGCTGTCATGCTTACCGTAGTGTTGACTTTAGCGCTCGGCTATCTGTTTTCTAAGGCGATTTTACGTCGATTAGTGCAATACAACCGCTTGAGTGAACAGATTGAACGCGGTCATTATGACACCCGCTTACCCTTGAGTTGGCGTCAGGATGAGTTCGATATGTTGGCGCTGCAGTTTAATAATGTGCTGGATATTCTCGAAAATAACCTGATGGCAGTGCGTGGTGCGACCGATAATATCGCCCATGATTTACGTACTCCACTGTCACATATCCGTATTGGTATTGAAGAGTTAGCGAGTAAGCCGAGCAACGAGATTAGCGAAGGTTGCGCCATTTTGACCGAGGAGCTCGATCATTGTTTAGCGACGTTTGATGCCATGTTGTCGCTCACGCGTATCGAAGAAGGTCAGCAGATACTCGATTTGCAGGAGTTAAGCCTAGCGCAACTGTGTACCGACTTATTGGATATGGCCGATGCTGTGGCTGAATCTAACGAGCAAACCTTGAGTTTATCGTTACTGACAGATCATAAGGTTTTTGGTGATAAATACTTATTATTCCAAGCCTTATATAATCTTGTCGATAATGCGATGAAGTATTCTGGCCAAGGTGCGCGGATTGAGATTATTCAGTCAGGCCCACAAATTCAGATCCGCGATAATGGCCCTGGTATTCCAGACGAGAGTAAAGAAAGAGTGTTCGAACGTTTAGTGCGCCTCGACCCTAGCCGGCATTTACAGGGTACTGGTTTAGGATTATCTATGGTCAAAGCGATTCTCTCACGGCACAATGCCAAAATTAATCTCACGGATAATCATCCTGGCTTAGTCGTCACTATTCAGTTTTAAGTCGATGATCCGCATTACAACGCCGAGTACTCCATGTATCGAATCATAGCCGATGAGGCTGATTTTATTGTTATTTCCAAATCAGCCAAAGTGCATTTCCACAGTCAGGATGGGACTGCAGGCGTGGTGGCGCAGGCTGAGCAAGATTTAGGGATTAAGCTTTTTGCTGTTCATCGACTCGATACGCCCACGTCCGGTCTGTTGATTCTGGCTAAGAGCGCGGTCGCCGCCAAGCAATTTACTGAGCTGTTTACCGCCCATAAAGTGCAGAAATATTACCTCGCCCTCGCGAAAGGTAAGCCGAAGAAGAAGCAAGGCTGGGTGGTTGGTGACATGGCAAAGTCGCGTCGTAGCATGTTTAAGTTACTGCGGACTAAAGAGAATCCAGCGATTACGCAGTTTTTCTCTTTGAGTGTTAGCGAGGGATTGCGTTTATATTTGCTTAAACCCCACTCAGGTAAAACCCATCAATTAAGAGTTGCCTTGGCGAGCTTAGGTGTACCCATTTTAGGGGATGATTTATACGGCGGAGAGGCCGCGGTTCGGTGTTATCTGCATGCCTATTGTCTGCATTTTCGCTATGGTGATGACGTGACAGGTTGGCATGATTACGCTTATCGGGATTTGCCGACTCAAGGTGAGCATTTTGGCGCTGAAGGTGTCACTGAGGCGCTAGTTTCATGGCGTGAGCCCGATGCTTTGGCTTGGCCAGCGAAAGGAGATTAATCTTTGCAGCGTTATGTTGCGAAAGCCTAGCAAGCTTGGCAAATACGGTCTCGGCCTTCAGATTTTGCGCGGTACATAGCTTGGTCTGCTTGAATGAGTAGTTTGTCAGGTTGGCATCCTTGATAGATAGTGGCGTAACCTAAACTGGCATGGATTTTAATCATAACACCTTGCCAGATAAATGAATTGTCCTTAAGTACTTGATGCAATTTCTCGGCGACGACTCTGGCCGCGGGTGCATCAGTCGCGGGTAAAATCACCAGAAACTCCTCTCCACCGTGACGACATAGGGCGTCATTTTCTCGCAATACTGATCCAAACAGTCTCGCCGCCGTCAGCAGGGCGAGATCGCCCGCATCGTGCCCGTATTGATCGTTGATATCTTTAAAATGATCAAGATCCAATAAAATCATACTGTAAGGTACTTTATCCCGCAGCCAGCGTTGATGGATATTGTTTAAAAACTTATGCATAGCACGGCGATTCCACAGGCCTGTGAGTTGGTCCCGCTCCGCTAACATGCGGATTTTACTGACAAGCCGCGTCATGGCATTACCTATCATCACGATATTGATTAATAGGGCCAGAAAGACATAGAACCAAAGCACAGGTATGGCTTCTTGCGTGTGCATGGCGATAAACATCGGACTTTCTTCGGGAGAGAGTAAGGCGATAAAGATACGAATGATAAAAATACCCACCATGGCGACTAAGGGCATGACCATAGCGATGGCAACTCGATTTCCCGTATCGCGTTTGATGGCAAGATAGTTATCTCGAGTTAACATGGCGAAAATGAGCGCGGCGCAGGCTGAGAATGCGATGGCCAAAATGCGCTCGGAGCTGAAATTAGGTGGAACCAAAAGCATCACACCAGCGGTGAGTGCCAAGAGAATAAGGTCCGATTTAACGCTGGAACTCAGTCTGAAGAGTGCCTTCGTTCCCCAACGCGCTAGAATGAAGCCAAATAAAATCGCCATATCCGAGCAGAACCAAAAAAAGTAACTGGAGGCTTCGGTGCGTTGGCTGTTGAGTATGATGCCAAGGAGGACGAACAAGTTCGCCAGAGAAAAGCGCATACTGGCTTGAGTGGCAATTTTTAAAGGTTGTGCAATGAGTCCCCATGCGACGGCAGCCGTGCTAGTAAGCAGGCAAATAAACTTGATGAGTAATAAGGCTTGGGGATCAAATATCATTCTTTTACTTCATATTTTTCTTTAACTATAGATGCTTTTAGGGATTTTCGGTTGGAGTTTACTGGATATCTTAGTCTACTCTGGACAGATAATGGGTTGAATATCCTTTTTCATTTTAGGGAATGGTAAGGGCCTTCATTTAGGCTGTGGCTGGGATTATTTACGCCTTGCAAACTAAAAGGTTTGCAAATTCTGAGTCTTCCTGCGAAGTTAGATCTTGTTGATTTGCCTACAATCTCCGTTTTGAGGATGTTCTGTTATGGATACAAATAAACTACTTTTAGTCATTATTGCGATTTTATTGCCCCCAGTTGCTGTATTTTTGAAGGCGGGAGCGGGTAAAGATCTGCTAATAAACATAGTGTTATGTTTACTGTTCTGGTTCCCTGGTTTATTACACGCACTCTGGGTCGTGACCAAGGCATAATTTGCTTTCTTCCACACAATAAAAAAGCGCAATGTAATTGCGCTTTTTTATGTTTCAAAATGGGTCTTTCACTTAGAAAGGCAAGGTGTAGCCTATTGTTGCAGTACGCCCCATCCCTTTGAAATAACGATCATTTGTACCCATGGTTTGTGAGTAATAATTGAAATAATCCTTATTAAATAGATTTTGCAAACCTAGGCTCAGGGTGCCAGTGTAAAGCGGCATTGAGAAGGAAGCATCGACTGTCGTGTAGCCATCAAACTCTGCATACTTGTTGCCCGCCGCGTTTTTAAAATCGCGGTCCATGTAGTAATTGGCTTGAACGCGGGTCGACATTTCATTATCGAAGCTATGGGTCCAGAACAGGTTGATACGGTTTGGTGAAATATTTGCACCATCGAGATCGGTATCGACTTGGCTATCACCATTTGAATCGTATTCGCCCTGCTGGAAGGCGATATTCATGCCGAGATCATCATTGCTGGTAATGTAGGCGGTGACATTGGCTTCAATACCATCGATCACACTCTTTTCGCGCTTCACGTCGTAGAAACCATCACTATTTAAGGCCAAACGTGAACCAAAATCAGTGGCGGAACGATAGTAAGCTAGCTTAGCGCTTAAGTATTTACCTTGGTAATCGGCGCCGACTTCAACGTTATCTGTGACTATCGGCGTGAGTGCCAGTGAGCCATCTATGCTGGGATTGTCGCCGGGGAAGCTTTTACCATCACGCAGAATTCGGCCGATATCCGGCATGCCAAAACCTTGGTTATAGCTGGTATAAACACGAATGTCAGGAGTGATTTTATAAGAGATACCGACGTTAAATAAGGTTTCATCGAAGGTGGCTGAACCGCCCGCAATTTGCTTATTGCCTGCACCCCATAGGGTTTTGTAGTCATCTACACTTAACTCGGCATGTTCGTAACGAACACCAGTCGATAAGGTTAAATTTTCAATTAAGTCATAATCTAACTGCAAGTATGGCGCAACGTTGTCATAGGTACTTTCGGGAACCCATGAAAAGCCTGTTTTTACTAAATCTTGCTCAGTGGTGTCGCGGAAAAGGTCGACACCGTAGGCCGCATCAATTCCTGAACCTGCAATATCCTTAGCGATTAAGGCGCTTTTTAAACCCCATTTAACCGAAGAGTTACGCGATTGCTCGTAGTACAAGCTTTCACCTTTACTGCCGACACCGCATTGGATGACTTGGTCGCTGCCTTCGAAGGATGGATCGTAGAAGCTATCGAAACAGCCGCCACCATAAACCGCTTTAAAATCTTGATTAAAGAGTTGCAGGCTAAGTTGCTGGCCACCAATGTTGGCGTGGGTGTAAGTCAAACTTGTGGTGGTCACTTGGTTGTTGGCGGCTTCCCATGGCTGAGTTTCTTTAACTGCACCTGTGGGTACACCATTGGGCTTGTCACCTGCAACGGGCATCCAATCGCCATTGTTGTCTGCATTGTAATGGTTAACCATTAATTCAAGGCGTGACTCATCGAAGTTATGGCCAAGCTTGATGAAGAAGTCTTTGCTTTGACTGTCCATCGACTCGCCTTGAGTCGTGTCGACACCCACTACGTTATGATTGGCATCGTAATAGACGCCATTATTGCGGTAGCTAACCGAACCTATCATGTCGATAAATTCTGACTCGCCAGAAAACGCATAGCTAGCACCAAAGCTTAAGCCATTGGATTTCATTGAATCAGGCACTGTGACATCGAAACTAGCAACCTGTTCGCTGTCGCCTGTAGGCTTTTTAGTGATGTAGTTGATGATACCGCCCTGGGCACCGAGACCGTGCATGGCATTGGCGCCGTGAATGATTTCGATGCGCTCAATCATGGCAGGATCTATAGTTTGTCCCTCTCTACCACCACTGCGAAGTGGGTTCGATTGAGGCACGCCGTCGATCATAATCAATGGCGGACGACCACGCAGGGTTTCACCTGTGTTACTCATCTTCTGGCGGCTCGGTGAAAAGCTAGGCGCTAAGTTACCGATAATAGTCGATAAATCTTTAGTGGTGCGGAACTGTTCTTCTAATTGGGCGCGGTCGATGATAGTGACAGTATTGGGGATCGAGCTGGGGGATTTATCCATTCGACTCGCGGTGACAGTGATTTTTTCTATGTCTTTATTTTTGTTGTTTGGACTGTTGTCGGTGGCATCTTGGGCCGCAGCGGATTGGGTTAACGCTGCCAATACGGCTAAAGCAACAAACGAGGTTTTGAATGTCATATAACTTCCTGCTAAGGGCGAATGAGTTTGTTACACCGGCTCCCTTGGCATAGGTTAATATTCCATTAAATTGTATTACAAATGATAACGATTTTTATTATTCGCGATTTTAGGGGAGGAATTACAGCTTGTCTAGTCACGCCATACAGGAAATTGCATGATTTGACGACAGTATGAATAAATTGCGACACAGCACTCGGTATCGAGAGGTTTTACCGTAAAGGACATACATATAGTGCGAGTTCATGTCGGTAAGGCATTACCTTTTTTGGCATTTGTCTTTGATTTAGGAGACCTATGTTTTAGTCGCAGGTTTGATTATTTGATTGGATCACGCGTTTGCTTTAGTGCTTTCGATTGTCTGGCGCGTTGATGGAAGGCTATAATCGCGCCCCTTTATACCGTATCTCGCATTGGTACTCTGATGAACCGTAAAAAGAAGATTAATCAAACCTTGAAGAGCAAGGCAAAAAAGGCCAATGCCAAACTGCAATCTAGCAATAAACCTAAATATATTGCGAAGGCAGAGAGAGAAGCATTAGCTGCGGCTGTTGAGCATGAGACCCCATCAAAAACCGCAGAACCTCAGCTTGATATTGCACTGCCAATAAGCTGATTAAAGTAAGTTGTTAAGCCTATAGTGCAGTTAAATACTCGATAGGGTTTTGATAAAAGGCCTTTTTATAACCTTGGGTTGAAGTATCCATCAGCCAAGGTTTAGGTAATAAGCTCAAAATGGAATAGTGCAAATGGGGCGGTTTACCTTGTATTGCCCGTATCGCCGACAGTGCCCAAAGTGTCACCTTGGTAGGCAATCAATCCTGTGGCTGATTCAATTTGTGCTAAATGGGCAAAGTAATGAATTTGCCATTTAGGACCTAAACCAACCACTACATTTCCTCCTTTGAAGAAGTCACCTCGATACAAGATCAGCATAGGCGTTGGCGCAATCACTGCGGTGTTTTTGGCGGCGAAAATATCTATCCCCTTGTGAACGCCCGATGGACCCCAAGGTTCATACCAAAAGGTTTGGCTGTTCCAATCTTTACTGCTGGCACCTTTTACTGGGATCGCGGGTGACTCAGGGATCAGATAACCACCAAGTAGCAGTAACGTCAGTGCTAATCCAACATATTTCAATTTCATTTTTTATCCTGCATTAAGTGTTTGCGTACCTTAAGTTTTAATGAAACTCGCTAAATTCCCGCCAACTTTCAGGATATTGCAAGTGCTCGGCTTCTGAGAGTGATAGCCAATAGGGGCGCCAAAAATAGCTGCACCAAAAGTCGATATTACCTTGAAGACTGCCGAGAGTATCGGGATCGATATTGGGAAAGCTTTCCCATGGATTGGGCGGGGCGGATTTGAATCTGATTAATGCTTCTAGCAAGGGTTTGTCATTGGTCACTAAGGTTATGCACACACCCGCAAAATCGTCATATTGGTTCAGTAATACGCAGGTCGCTTGGGTTGGGTGTTCGATAAAACCGTTAAAGTTGACCGTTTGCTCGGGCAATGTGTTAAAGCCTGCCTGGCTAAGTAAAGTGTTTAAGGCCTCTTTCCCTTGGTAAGTCAGCAAGCAATGCAATTGATAAGCAAAAATATCTTCTCTGTTCATAGGTACAACGAGTGGATAGGTTTGTATGATTGGCAAGCTGATATTGGGCATCTGGGTTTGATGAAAAACAGTGCGTAACTCAGTTTGTGGCCTAGATTGCTTGAGGCTATCACTATTACGCACAAGGCGTTGTTTAATCCAAGTTAATACTGACATTATTGTTATTTCTCAGTGAAGCTTACTGGGGAATGGCGTATTTGCGGATTCTGCTATCGGGGATGCTGTGATTTCCGGGGCCTGCCATCTTAACCAACCTTTTACTCGAGGCGCATCAATATACCAGAGGCCGTTTTGTTGAATTAATGCCAACCGTTCGCGTGATGGGCCAAAGGGGCCGGGATTTTGCTGGGCAATTTCAATACTGCTATCGGTAACTGAGGCAATGATTGCAACGTGACCGTAGGGGTTAAATATCCATGGAGAAAACACGAGTAGATCATCCTGCATAGGTTTGGTCTGACTCGCATTAGTGTATTGCCACATAGCGCGTTTTTCATTCCACATGCCATCGCTTAACTTGTTATCAAAAAAGTCTCTAGCATGGCCTAAAGCGTCAGGCATTTTATGCTGGTAGCGTTGGTAAAAGTAGCGCTTAACAAATTCAACACATTGATATTGAATACCTAAGTTATAACCATCTATAGATAGGTTGCGTCCTGAATAGGTATTAACTCCTCCGTTATAATAGATATTAACCCCGTTTAGAGTGTCGATGACTTCTCCTACTTGATGGTGGGAATTAAAGTTAATCCGAGTTATCAGACTGTAGGCACAGTATACGAGCCCCATCAGTATCGCGAAAAAAGCTAATAGAATGGATAAGCGTCTAATCATCTTTAGTACGGCAAGCTAAAAAGAGTTGTTGAGTAAGATACTTATCTCACTTTCGGGCTGCGTATTTTATGTTCTGAAGAATATGGGCGTCTAGGGTATGGGTTTTATATTGGCACAGGTTAATACTTTTGGGTGATCTAAGGTTATCTAAAATAAAGGCCGCATCAGCGGCCTTTGTTATTTGTGGCGGTTAGAGTAAAGCGGTTGCGAGTAGATAACCGACAGCCGATGCTGTCGCTACACCGATAAACCCTGGGATGATAAAGCTGTGGTTAATAATGAACTTACCTATTTTAGTCGTACCTGAACGGTCAAAGCCGATACAGGCCAGATCACTTGGATAGGTTGGTAGCACGAAATAACCGTAGCTTGCAGGGAGGAAGGCGATTAAGAGTTTTGGATCGACCCCTAAGGCGAGTCCCATAGGTGCGATTGCTGTGAGTGCTGCCGCTTGGCTATTAACAAGCTTAGAGATGAGAAACAGCACTAAGGCATAGGTCCAAGGCTGGCTTTGTACTACATGGGACAGGTTTTCCTGCAGTACATCCATATGGCTGATGAAGAAAGTATCACTCATCCACGCCACACCAAATACTGAGAAAATTGCCACCATGCCCGCTTTAAAAACGGGACCGTTAGAGATGTTAGTCGGTTTGACTTTACAGGTCATCAGGATAAATGCACCTGCAATTAACATCATCATCTGGATCACTAAGTTCATCGAGAGCAAGGTCGATTTACCTTTAACGTCAAAGGCGGGACGTAATTCACTAAATGAACCTAACAGTACCACAGCAGCGATAGCGGTGAAGAAAATCCCCGTTGCCCAGTAAGCTTCCTTCGGATATTTTTGATTTAACAGGGTTTCGCTCTTGTCATAGATAAAGGCTCTTTGGACTGGATCTTTAATGCGTTCTTGAAATTCTTCATCTTTATCTAAATCTTTACCACGACGCAGACTCCAAAGTGCAGCAGCCATGACACCGCAAAGCGATGCTGGCACTGACACCATTAAAATTTCGAGCAGATTGTAAGCGCGGCCTACACCCTGTTGTGATGCCAGAATCGACACCATAGACACCACAGCTACCGACACGGGCGAAGCACAAATCGCCATTTGTGAGGCGACAGAGGCCACCGCCATTGGGCGCTCTGGGCGAATATTTTTCTTCAGCGCGATATCGGAAATAATCGGGAACATGGTGTAAACCACATGGCCAGTACCGCAAAGGAAGGTCAGCGTCCACGTGGTCAGCGGCGCTAGAATCGTGATGTATTGTGGATGACGGCGCAGTAAGCGCTCGGCATACTGCATCATCACATCTAATCCACCCGCGGTTTGCAATACGGCTGCACAGCCAATGACTGCAAGTATGGTTAGCATAACTTGCACTGGCGGTTGTCCCGGCGCTAAACCGAAAACAAAAATCAGTAAAAATAAGCCAATACCGCTGATGAGGCCTAATCCCATGCCGCCGTAGCGGGTACCTAGCAGTAGGCAGCTAAGCACTACTATAAATTCCATTAAAATCATCCGATTTACCTCTGCGGAACTTACCGCTTAGCTATTAGTTGAGTGATGAGTGTCTTCAGGAACATTCTGCGGAGTAAAAGTGTTTGAAAAATTGCGCTGGCGCATGGTGTAAATAAAAAATGGCATTAGTTTTTTCGGAAATTTGACCTAACGCTAGAAACATGTGGCGATAAGTTGCATTCTGGTTACGAGTTTTACGGATTGGGCTAACGCTTTGAGCTCACTCCGTTTAAAAGAACGATAACAATACTCAAGGATAAGCCCGTGAAACCTGCCACCTTTAATACCGAAGCCTTTGATGATTGGATCCGCAGCCGCTTTGTGGAACTCAATTCCGAGCTAGAACAGCTTTACTACCAACAAACAGATCGGGCCAATGTGCTCGATATCGGCGCAGAAGCTAAGTTGGCGCTGGAGAGCGAAGGGCGAGAGTTGATTAAGACCTTGCTCGATGAGGGGAATACTGATGAAGGTTTCGACAGTGCCTTCGATTTACTCGGCAATGTGGGCTTGTATATGGCGGCCTGTCGGCGCCATGAAATTACCGAGCCCTCGCGGGAAACGACATCGCCATTAGCTGAGGCTTCTGCGCTCGCCATGCATATTGGCGCTTCAATAGGCGTCACGCCGCGCTTTGCCACCGCACATTTAACTACTCACAATCGTGCCCACAATGGCATTTATAAGCGCTTTACCGATCTGAGCGCCGAAAAGCTGTTTGTGGATTACAACACTAAGGGCATTTTGGCCTATAAACGCGCCGCCGATGCGCTATTGAAGATCCAGCCTTTGGGCATTTCCCATCCCATCAGTCACGATTTACTGCGAGTCGCTAAACAGGCATTACAAGATGTGATTGAGTCGAATACTCAATTATTCAATCGATTAGATACGGATCGTTTCTTTTACTGTGTTCGCCCTTACTACAAACCTTATCGGGTGGGCTCGGTCATTTATCGCGGCGCTAACGCCGGGGATTTTGCAGGAATTAATGTCATCGATTTAACGCTAGGTCTTTGTTTCGCCAATGAAGCTTCCTACTCGCAAATGCTGGTGGACAAGTTTTTGTACATGATGCCAGAGGATCAACAGATATTGCGTGAGTGCATGCGTCGGCCGAATTTGATGGATGACTTCCTGCAGGCAAAAGACTGCTCAACCCAAGATTGGTATCAAGAAAACTTGCGACTCTTTATCGAAGTCTGCGAATTACATGGCGAGACTGCGATTCAGCATCATAATGAGTTAGTAACTAAATATATTGCTGAGCCTTCGACAAGTATGGAGCAGCAGCATTTAGCTAAAGTTACCGCGAGTGGTCCGCCACTGCATGTGCTACTCGGCTCATTGGAGCGACTCAGAGACAGACGCGCCGCCGCTCAGCGCAGCGATATTCGGACTCGTTATTGTGATATTAAAAAACTAAAAGAGAGTTTGAGATAACACTATGTTTGAAGATTTTAAAAAGGACTTTTACCTAGCAGGTCCAGGATATCTATTAAACCATTCCGTTGGCCGGCCATTAAAATCGACCGAGCAGGTCTTTAAAGAAGCCTTTTTTGCGCCTTGGCAGGAGTCGGGGCGTGAACCTTGGGGCCAGTGGTTGGGTGTGATTGATGATTTTACCTTTGCTTTATCTAAGTTATTTAACGGCCACCAAAAGGATTTTTGCCCTCAGGTCAATCTTTCCAGTGCGCTGACTAAAATTGTCATGTCCCTCGACAGATTGAACCGCGAACACGCCGTTGTGTTAATGAGTGAGATTGATTTTCCCAGCATGGGTTTTGCCCTTAAAAAAGCGTTGCCTGCCAGTTGCGAAGTACGCTTTATTCCTAAAGGGCTCGATATCACCGACCCTAATGTGTGGGATGCGCATATCAGCCGCGATGTGGATCTGGTGTTTGTCAGCCATGCTTACTCGAATACGGGGCAGCAGGCGCCATTAGCCAATATTTTCACCATAGCCCGTGAGCGAGGCTGTTTGAGCTTAGTGGATGTAGCGCAATCGGCGGGGATTATTCCGCTGGATCTCGCGCGCCTACAACCCGATTTTTTAATCGGTTCGAGTGTGAAATGGCTCTGCGGTGGCCCTGGTGCTGCCTATCTGTGGGTTAATCCCGCCATATTGGATAGTTGTCAGCCTAAGGATGTGGGTTGGTTTAGCCACGAGAATCCGTTCGAATTTGATATCCATGATTTTCGTTACCAGCATTCCGCACTGCGCTTTTGGGGAGGGACACCATCAATCGCGCCTTATGCCATTGCCACCCATAGCATTCATTATCTTGCTGGTTTAGGTACTCCGTTGCTGCGTAAATACAATCAGCAATTGATTGATGCCGTGGCACAAGAGCTCGACCATGAGTTTGTGTCGCCGCGGGATACTGAAAAGCGCAGCGGCACGCTTATTCTGCAGTTTGGTAAACAGCAACATCAAATGATGACGGCATTGGCGAACGCGAATATTAGTGTCGACGCCCGCAGTATGGGGATCCGGATTTCTCCGCATATTTATAACAATATGTCCGATATCAAGTTGTTACTTGATGTGATTAAAGCAAATCGCTAACTTAAATGATTTAAAATGGCTTACTAGGCTAGGTTGTACTACGTAATTACAACTAACAAGGCACAACACTCATGGAGGCAAATCGCGACATGGTCGTTCCCGTATGTCGGCGTTAATTCACCGCCACACAGGCAACTTGAGGTTATTTATTGGGTGCGATCATGCTTAAATCTTGTAGTCATAGCGGCAGACCATGGGGCGTGGGGTGTGGAGCTTGGGATCGCTGGGCGTGATCGCTAAATCTGCAGGTAGCATAACAGTATCGATGATCAACGCACTGCTCATATCAACGAGTGTCAGCGGGATGGTAAAGAGCAGCAAGGGCGGGGCCGCCAACGCGGAGATAATCATACACTCCTCGCCATTATCAACAGCCGTTTGCACACTTGAGAAAGAATGACCCCAAGTTGAATCTTCTCCCATCCTCGACGTTATCGTTGCACATCCCGTGAGAGAACAGCACACGACCAACCAAGTCAACCAACGCATAACCACTCCATTGTTTATATGTGAAAAACTGTATTGCTTCGGTATGACCTACTCACTTGATCAACTGAGAGCGTTAGTGATGTGGAACCAGATCTGGTTTCATTTGACGCCAACCTGTTCTGTTTCAACAGCTTGGCATTCTAACTATATGATTATATCTGTCAATTATTCATCAACAGAAACGAGATACAGCCAACCTCAATAACCTAGTTGTTAACGGCGACTATTGTTTTGGATTGGTATTAATCATGGAGGTTTGTATGCCGTGCCCTCGCAGAACTCAGATGAGTTTTGAACATACTCTTTAAAATCAGTCTCCACTTCCCTCACTGGCCATCTAGCTACTTTTATTACTTTCCTTAAAACTGCTTCAGTAAATATTCGCTTGAGGGTAGGCCGAGAGCATATTATGTTGCTGATTTAAAATGGATGGCTGGATTTACTGCTTAGCGATGACCACGCTACAAGTAGAGTCTACCGAGAGGTAACAGGATGAACAATAAAGCAGCGGCGTCGACAGAGCAAGAGACGCAACCGTTGGACGACAGTCGGTATGAAGACCTGCCGCGCAGTGAGTACCTGCAATTACCCCAAGAGGAGCAAGACCGGCTCAATAAGCTACGTCAGCAGCGGGTGCGTGAGGCGCCCACCCTCTATGAGTGGGATATTAAGGTAGCGACCGTGTATGCCATGGGGTGGCTCGTTGTCATTATTCCCTGCGGGATAATGGTGCTGATTGGCTTGGTGGCGTACTGGTATGAGTCTGACCAATGGTATGGTTTTTTTTTCATGGCACTGATTTTTGCGCCATTTATCCGCTACCTCTGGTTGGCCGACAAACAGTACCATTATCGGCTCACCACCGAGGGGTTAGTTACCACCTATCATGATGCGATTCCAGATGCAGCCTACGCGGTAGTACGGGGGCTGGCTTGGTTTGGGGTGGTAGTTTGTATTGTCGGAGTGGCTTTTTTAGGCCCAGCAGCACTGATTGGTGCAGGCGGAATGGCTCTGGGGGCATTTTTCTTCACAGGTTTTAAAAATATAGAGACAACTTATGAGAGTCCTATAAAAAATGGGCATCGTCATTTGATTAAGGTAACGCGGAATCGTCCATTTATTGCCTGCCAATCGGATGTACGAACAATGGGCTTACGTGCAAGTATCCGTCTTCATTGCCCATTGGATAAGATGCACATTATCTTGTCATTGCTGATGACGCAGTTACCTGATTCTGAAATCCGTGTATTTAAAAATGAGCGCGTGTTAGATGACGTACCATTTGCGTCATTTGAGTCAGGCGAACCTGCCCAACTGTCAGATTTCGCCCCTGAGAATACCCATGCAGTCTAACGCTTTCTTGCGCGCCTGTTATTGGCGCGAGACTCGGTGTTCATCAGTGGCAGCTTTGCCACCAAGATGCTAACTGACTTTTTAGCGGCAAGGTCGTCAAGGGCGAGAAAACATTAAGTACGAGCTGTGTGGATAGGTTAACGATGACCGTGCAGTCCGTGGGTACAGCAAAGGAATAGCTATATGAATAAGAGAGCAGCGCCGCAGCAGTTGGCGTCGACAGAGCAAGAGACAAAACTGTTGGACGACAGTCGGTATGAAGACCTGCCGCGGAGTGAGTTCCTGCAATTACCCCAAGAGGAGCAAAGCCGGCTCAATAAGCTACGTCAGCAGCGGGTGCGTGAGGCGCCTACGCTTTATGAGTGGGATATTCGGGTGGCGACTGTGTATGGTATGGGGTGGATCATGGTCCTTATTCCGTGCGGGATTACGGCTCTAGTTGGGTTGGTGACATATTGGTATGGATTTGAACAATGGTATTATTTTCTCATCATAGTGATGATTTTTGGGCCATTTATGCGCTACCTCTGGTTGGCCGACAAACAGTACCATTATCGGCTCACCACCGAGGGGTTAGTTACCACCTATCATGACGCGATTCCGGATGCAGCCTACGCGGTAGTGCGGGGGCTGGCTTGGTTTGGGGTGGTGGTTTGTATTGTCGGGGTGGCCTTTTTAGGCCCAGCCGTCTTAGTCGGCGCGGGTGGTTTTGCCGTGATGGCATTTTTCTTCACAGGTTTTAAAAATGTAGAGACAACTTATGAGAGCCCTATAAAAAATGGGCATCGTCATTTGATTAAGGTAACGCGGAATCGTCCATTTATAGCCTGCCAATCGGATGTACGAACAATGGGCTTACGCGCAAGCATTCGTCTTCATTGCCCATTGGATAAGATGCACACTATCTTGTCATTACTGATGACGCAGTTACCTGATTCTGAAATCCGTGTATTTAAAAATGAGCGCGTGTTAGATGGCGTACCATTTGCGTCATTTGAGTCAGGCGAACCTGCCCAACTGTCAGATTTCGCCCCTGAGAATACCCATGCCGTCTAACGCTTTCTTTCGCGCCTGTTATTGGCGTGAGATTCGGTGTCATCAGTGGCAGCTTTGCCACCAAGATGCTAACAGGCCTTATAGCGGCAAGATCGTCAAGAGTGAGAAGACATTAAGTACGAGCTGTGTGGATAGGTTAACGATGACCGTGCAGTCCGTGGGCACAGCAAAGGAATAGCTATATGAATAAGAGAGCAGCGCCGCTGCAGTTGGCGTCGACAGAGCAAGAGACAAAACTGTTGGACGACAGTCGGTATGAAGACCTGCCGCGCACTGAGTACCTGCAATTACCCCAAGAGGAGCAAAGCCGGCTCAATAAGCTACGTCAGCAGCGGGTGCGTGAGGCGCCCACGCTTTATGAGTGGGATATTCGGGTGGCGACTGTCTATGGTCTATTTTGGTTAACCTTCCTGATCCCGTGTGGTTGCTTAGCACTTATAGGGTGCTATTTGCTATCTGGCGATACTAGCTTGGGTATAGGGTTAATCATCATGGCTTTAATTATGTGCTTATCTGCTCGTTACCTCTGGTTTGCAGACAAACAGTACCATTATCGGCTCACCACCGAGGGGTTAGTTACCACCTATCATGATGCTATTCCGGATGCAGCCTATGCGGTAGTGCGGGGGCTGGCTTGGTTTGGGGTGGTGGTTTGTATTGTCGGGGTGGCCTTTTTAGGCCCAGCAGCGCTGGTTGGTGTAGGTGGAATGGCTCTGGGGGCATTTTTCTTTACTGGTTTTAAAAATGTAGAGACAACTTACGAGAGTCCTATAAAAAATGGGCATCGCCATTTGATTAAGATAACGCGGAATCGTCCATTTATTGCCTGCCAATCGGATGTACGAACAATGGGCTTACGTGCAAGTATTCGTCTTCATTGCCCATTGGATAAGATGCACATTATCTTGTCATTACTGATGACGCAGTTACCTGATTCTGAAATCCGTGTATTTAAAAATGAGCGCGTGTTAGATGGCGTACCATTTGCGTCATTTGAGTCAGGCGAACCTGCCCAACTGGTAGATTTTGCCCCTGAGAATACCCAGCCTAGTTGAATAAAGCATGGACACTTAACAATAATGGCGCGGTAGTTAACTTCCGACTATATAGGTGGTTTTTCTGCTGCATCCATGTTTAGTTTAGATCGGTTTTTAACCATCTATCTCTATTGTTGCTGTTGTCGCGGTGTCTGGCGTGCCTTCTCTGAATGATAAAAGAGTGGTTGGCGATGATGCCTATTTAGAGAACAACGCGATGATTGAATCAGAATAAAAGTTGTATATACCTTCAAAATACAAAAAGCCCCGATAGCGTTGCTATCGAGGCTTTTATATTTTCTGTATAAATTACATAAAGCGAGCCGGTTGTATAGCGATAGCCATTACAGGCTGTAGTACATTTCAAACTCAAGTGGGTGAGTTGTACGTGCTACGCGCTCAGCTTCTGCTGTTTTCAGTACGATATAAGATTGGATGAAATCTTCACTGAACACGCCGCCTTTAGTCAGGAACTCATGGTCAGCTTGCAGATTTTCAAGGGCGTTTTCTAATGATGTTGCCACTTGTGGGATTTCAGCCGCTTCTTCTGGAGGCAGATCGTACAGATCTTTGTCCATCGCTTCACCTGGGTGGATCTTGTTTTGGATACCGTCAAGACCCGCCATCAGCAGCGCTGCGAAACCTAAGTATGGGTTTGCATGTGGGTCAGGGAAACGTGCTTCGATACGACGGCCTTTAGGGCTTGGTACCACTGGAATACGGATTGATGCAGAGCGGTTACGGGCAGAGTAGGCCAACATAACAGGTGCTTCAAAGTGTGGCACTAAACGCTTGTAAGAGTTAGTGCTTGGGTTAGTGAAAGCGTTCAGTGCGCGAGCGTGCTTGATGATACCACCTATGTAGTACAGAGCCGTTTCACTTAAACCTGCGTATTTGTCGCCAGCGAACAAGTTAACACCGTCTTTCGCCAGAGATTGGTGAACGTGCATGCCGCTACCGTTGTCACCAACGATGGGTTTAGGCATGAAAGTCGCAGTCTTACCGTAAGCGTGTGCCATGTTGTGCACTACGTACTTCAGAATTTGGATTTCATCCGCTTTCTTAGTCAAGGTGTTGAAGCGAGTGGCGATTTCGTTTTGACCTGCAGTCGCCACTTCGTGGTGATGCGCTTCAACCACTTGGCCCATTTCTTCGAGCACTAAACACATAGCGCTACGTAGGTCTTGTGATGAGTCAACCGGTGCAACTGGGAAGTAACCGCCTTTAACAAATGGACGGTGACCTGTGTTGCCGCCTTCGTAGCTAGTGCCTGAGTTCCAAGCCGCTTCTTTAGCGTCGATCTTAACGAAACAACCTGACATGTCAGTACCGAAACGGACATCGTCAAATAGGAAGAATTCTGGTTCTGGTCCAATCAATACAGTATCAGCGATACCAGTAGAGATCAGGTAAGCTTCTGCTTTTTTAGCAATTGAGCGTGGGTCACGGTCGTAACCTGTCATAGTACCGGGTTCAAGAATGTCACAACGGATCAGCGCTGTGGTTTCTTCGGTGAAAGGATCCAGTACAAATGTCGTTGGATCTGGCATCAGTACCATGTCTGATTCGTTAATGCCCTTCCAACCTGCGATAGAAGAACCGTCAAACATTTTGCCGTCTTCGAAGAAATCAGCATCTACCTGATGAGAAGGAATAGATACGTGCTGCTCTTTACCTTTAGTGTCGGTAAAACGTAAATCAACGAACTTAACTTCTAATTCTTCAAGTTGCTTTAAAACTGATTCAACTGACATTCTCAAGCCTCCGGTAGGGTAAAGGGATGCCCCTTTTATAATCTTTTAACTCAAGTGATTTATCTTGAGCCAAACTTACGAGCTATAAAGCGATATCCATGCCAATAATTTAACTTACTGATTAACATGGTTTAAAATCTTTGTTGCACTTAATTGGATTCGCGTGCGCACCATAATGGTGCCTTTGTCTGTGGCATTTTGGTGCATTACTCCATTTTGGTGCGCACTGAAGTGATTCATGCAAACCTTAAGCTGGGATGCACAGCGATAACATGCACCGCTTATATGGCAATGAGATGGCAATGACACTTTGGCTTTCACTATCTCAGTAAGTACTGCCTCTGTGAAGCTCACACATACTTTCAGCGCCGATCGGGACTATTTACCACCGCATAACCGCCGCATAATTGTCATAAAACCACGCTAGTCTGTCCAACTATGCCACGTATTATCAATCCAATAGTGGTTTATTATCATATTATTAGGAAAGAGTTCGTTCTCATGTGCGAAATGTCTTTGCTGTTCACAGACCTAGTGAAATCAGTGATGCGTAAAAAGGTATCCCGTGACAATGAAGTGAGTCTTAATGTCATCGGGTGTAAACGCCAACATGAACGTTAGATTAAGTGTGTAGCAGAATTTATTGCAGTGTGTTCACGTGGTAATTTCTCTGTGTCTAAGTCGATTTTGCTGATGCTTAAATCGACATTAGCAGTGCTAACATTGAATACGAAAAATAGCAAATTCAGCTGCTTAACTCAGATTTTTCCTACGAATATGGCAATTAAACAGAGCGTTAACTCTGGCTATAGAGGATTTCATTCAGTGGATGATTGGCGGAAATTACCCAAGGATTGGCGAATTGTTTTATAAGTGTTCAAAAATAATCCTGTGCGCCAAGGCCGCTCTGGAGTAGAATGGCACGCTTTTTATTGTGGTAGATCGAGCTCGATCACCATAACGAATTACTGAAATATCCCTATTTTTGTTTGATGGTAAGAGGTTTATCCGTGCTAGAGAATTTACGTAACATCGCCATTATTGCACACGTTGACCATGGCAAAACGACCCTGGTAGACAAGTTGCTGTCACAGTCAGGCACCCTTGCAACCCGAGGAGAAGCCACTGAGCGGGTGATGGACTCCAACGATCTTGAAAAGGAACGTGGGATCACGATTCTGGCAAAGAATACTGCCATCAAGTGGAACGACTACCGTATTAACATCGTTGATACCCCAGGCCACGCCGATTTCGGTGGTGAGGTTGAGCGTGTTCTGTCTATGGTTGACTCAGTATTATTGCTGGTTGATGCCGTTGACGGTCCAATGCCACAAACTCGCTTCGTAACGAAGAAAGCGTTTGCTCAAGGCTTAAAGCCAATCGTTGTTATCAACAAAATTGACCGTCCAGGTGCACGCCCAGATTGGGTTATTGACCAAGTATTCGACCTGTTCGATAACTTAGGTGCAACTGACGAGCAGTTAGATTTCCCGATCGTTTACGCTTCTGCGTTAAACGGTTTTGCAACTTTAGATCCGGATGTAGCGAGCGATGATATGACGCCGCTGTTCCAAACTATCGTTGAAAAAGTATCTTTCCCAGATGCTGACGCCGAAGGCGCGTTCCAGATGCAAATTTCGCAAATCGACTACAACTCATACGTGGGTGTTATCGGTATCGGCCGCATCAAGCGTGGTAGCGTGAAAACGAACCAACAAGTGACTATTATTGGCGCTGATGGCAAAACTCGTAACGGTAAAATGGGCCAAGTATTAGGTTACATGGGTCTAGACCGTACTGAAGTTGAAATTGCTAACGCTGGCGACATCGTTGCTATCACTGGTTTAGGCGAGCTGAAAATTTCTGACACTATCTGTGCCGTTGGTGCAGTAGAAGCTATGCCACCTTTGACTGTTGATGAACCTACTCTGACCATGACTTTCCAAGTTAATACTTCACCTTTTGCAGGTAAAGAAGGTAAGTATGTGACTTCACGTAACATTCTGGAGCGTCTGCAAACAGAATTAGTCCACAACGTGGCACTGCGTGTTGAAGAAACAGAAAGTCCAGATCGCTTCCGTGTATCTGGTCGTGGTGAATTGCATTTATCAATCTTGATTGAAAACATGCGTCGTGAAGGTTACGAGTTAGCCGTATCACGTCCAGAAGTTATTCTGAAAACTATCGACGGTGAACTGTGTGAACCATTTGAAACCTTGACTGTTGACGTTGAAGAAGAAGATCAAGGCACAGTAATCGAGAAGTTAGGTACCCGTAAAGCTGAAATGAAAGACATGCAGCTTGATGGTAAAGGTCGTGTCCGTATCGACTTCATCATCCCAAGCCGTGGTTTAATCGGTTTCCAAACTGAGTTTATGACTGCGACTTCTGGTACTGGTCTAATTTATCACTCATTCGACCATTACGGTCCACATAAAGGTGGCGATATCGGTCAACGCGCTAACGGCGTATTGATCTCTAACGCAACGGGTAAGGCTCTGACCTTCGCACTGTTCGGTCTGCAAGATCGCGGTCGTCTCTTTATCGGCCACGCCGCTGAAGTATACGAAGGCCAAGTGGTTGGTATTCACGCTCGCTCAAACGATCTGACTGTTAACTGTTTGAAAGGTAAGCAGCTGACCAACATGCGTGCTTCTGGTACTGACGAAGCCCAAGTGCTGACTACGCCAATCACAATGACACTTGAGCAAGCGCTTGAGTTCATCGATGATGATGAATTAGTTGAAGTAACGCCTAAGAACATTCGTGTTCGTAAGAGACACTTGACTGAAAACGATCGTAAGCGCTTTAACCGCGGTTAATGCCAGCCTGTTAACTCAGGTGACACGCCCTTAAGGTGAGCCAATCGGTTTAAAAAGCCCTGCATAGGAAACTGTGCAGGGCTTTTTGTTGGGATAAATTGAGTAATGGGTATTAGTCATCCTCATCCATCACCCGTATGCAATTGCGGCCAGCGGATTTTGCGCGGTAGAGGGCGGCGTCCGCTTGGCGAACGAGTTCTAGAGCATTTTGTTTGTTAGAGGGTTGCAGATAGGCGACGCCTGCGCTCACTGTTACAATCCCAAGGTCGGTATTTGCATGCGGAATGGCAATGGCTTGGATCAACTGATGTATATGCTGCGCTGTCTCAAGTACGGTTTGATTATCGACATTCGGTAATAGAATGACAAATTCTTCGCCGCCGTAGCGAGCGACTAATTCGCCCGCTCTGCGACCGGACTGGGATAGTGTACTCGCTAATTGTTTAAGGCAATCATCTCCGGCGAGGTGGCCATAGTGATCGTTAAATTGTTTAAAGTGGTCAATATCGAGCATGATGAGGGCCAGTGAGGAATTACTCCTTTGTCCTCGACTCCACTCTGTTTGTAACATCATGTCAAATAGGCGGCGATTGCCTATATTGGTTAAACCGTCGGTATTGCTGAGTATTTCAAGTTGCCTATTGGCTTCTGCCAGTTCACTGGTTCGAGCTGTGATCATGGATTCAAGTTCGACGTTACGTTCCTCTAATCGCGCGATCGGGTAAATTTCCCCTTTGTGGGCTAAGCCGTAGGGGATGGATATGCCACTGTGGACAATCATCCAGTCGTTGTTTTCTCGGTGAAATATCAACACTAGCCGTGCTGTCTCGCGGGAAAGCATAGGATTAGGGATAGGTAAGTGGATATGGAAAAAGGCAGTCACAACCACGAGGTTGTCGGCAAGATCTTGTAAAGAAAGATCTAACATTTCGATGTGGATTCGCTCAGGCACTTGTGCAAAGTCTTGACGAGTGATTCGCACCCATTCTTCCCTGCTGGTGACAAGCTGGTCACTGCTCCCTGCATAGCCGCTAAAGTTATCACTAAAGCGACGAGTTAGCCTGTCATCACGGGAGGCATACATCTCAATATATTCGTCAAATAACGAATGGATCAATTGCTGTCGGTCGGGTCGCATAGGTTAGCTCCGTTGGGGAACATAAAACCATTTTCCTAATATCCGTATAGGAATATTATCTGCGATAAAGTCTAGCTGTTGCCTGATTGTAATCAATTTTATGACATATATATTAAAAATACTGCAGAGGGTGATGTAAGCCAGTATCTGCAGTATGGTCTGTGAGACAAAATTGTTTTGTATTCACTTAATGTATCATTTAGCCCAAGTATTATTTAACACAGCCTGTTGGGATAGTTGGAATTCAAGTTTTAGTTGTTCTGCATACTTAGGAGCATCATTTTGAGTAAAATCTGCACTATCACTCTCTGATATGATTTTATCTCCCGCAATTAAAAACGAACCTGAGTTAGTAAATGCGCCTAGTAAGTCCCCTTTTACGACTATGCTGTAGGGTTTTCGGTCTCTATAAAGTGATCGTCCAACAGATGCGAACTCGTTATTAAAACCGAGTAAATCAAAAGCTGTAGGTAAAATATCTAGTTGGCTTGCAAGTATTTTATGCCGTTTAGGGGCTATGTTTTGCCCTGGACGGTAAATCCATAACGGAATATGGAATGCACTTTTTAAGCCCGGCGTTTTCGTATTGAACAAGGTATGATCTGCTAAAATCATGAAAGTCGTATTTTCGTACCAGTCCTGCTTTGAAGCTTCTGTAAAAAATGCTTTAAGAGCTTCATCTGTATATCTAACAGTGTTCAAAAAATCTGTAAATGTATCTTGGCCATACGGATAAACCTGTAAGTGCTTCGGTGTTTCTACGTATGGCATGTGGGTGGTGCCTGTAAATCAAAAACTGATAAAAGGTTTGTCACTTTTATTGGCCAGTTCGAGTGTTTTCATTAGCATTTCATAGTCCCAACCAAATTGAGCACCATCGGGATCGGGATAATCTGTGCGGGTAATGGGGATATCACTGCGACCTAAATATTGCTGAAAACCCGTATAGTTAGCGATGGAATCTAGGCGAATGGAATCGCGTTTTGAGCTTTGCAGCATTTGGGTTTGGTAGCCGTGTGATTGGGCGATATTACCGATTTTTGTGAGGCGTGATAATTCGAGACCACCACCAATATAGCCCACACTTTCTAGGGGCGGTAGGCCGAATAAGCTGGCTTGAACCCCTAAATTACTGCGCTGACCGACGGCGTAAAAATTGTCATATACTTCGGCTTTTTTAGATAATTCATCTAAAAATGGTGTGACTCTATAATCTGATCCGGATAGGCCATCGACATAGGCGTAGCTCAATGCTTCAACTAAAATAATGACTAAGTTACGACCATTGGGGCTATTTTCTGGGAATTGACTGAGAAATGGATATTGATACGCTTCAGCTTCAGTTTTGTTCAGATGGGCTGCAAGCTGTTCTGCGTTGAAATATTTGTAATCTGTGCGTTGGTAGCTCTGTGCTGTTCCTTTGGCCCCCGTGTAAATGCCATTTAATATCAAATTAGCTTGCTGCTCATTCTGGCTATCATAGGCATCGATAATCCCTAATGGCTTACCGTGTAAGTCTAATCCGCGCATGCACAGGATCAATAAGGGTAATGCGAGTAAAAATGTACCACATTGAGCTAGAAATGATTTATGCGGTTTGGCGACATAGAAAAGGGTACGCCATTTTTTTAGCCAAAAAAGGATGGCTGAAATAACTAATACTAAGCTAAATATGGTCAGAGCAAGATGATCTTTGACTAGAAACGGAATAATAAATGATGTCTCTGTCATGAGTAGAGGCAAATCATTAAATGTGTGTCTGTTTACTACCCCAAAATAGATGAAATCACCCATCAGTGCGATGGTCGATAGCATCAGCATAATTAGACCTAGTTGCAGTCCAGTTCCTTTTATCATTGAGGCAATTCGCCCCTTTGCTGGGGTTAATATGAGTAAGGTCGGCAATAGCAGCACATAGCTTGCTGTCATTAGATCAAATCTAACTGAAGTGAACAGTATCGTCATGACATCGATACTTCCCGCAAAATAATCGTGATACGCAATGTAATTGGCTAAGCGGAAACAGGCGAGAATGAATAACATTGAGACATAAAGAAACAACACACTGCGAAATTGACTTAACTTCATACGATTAATTTGATCATCAGACATTGAGAAATGGCGCATAATAGCACAGCAGTCGTCACGAGTTCAAAATCAGGCAAAGCTCGTTGGTATTGCTTAGCAGGGGTTGCTGATGAGAGGTTACTGGATTGCGTTAGCTGAGTGTGTCACTAGGCGGCACGTGAGGTCTTTTCTGGATAGTATTTGGCAGTTGCTTTATTGCTAACGCCTATCTCGCTGTGGTGCGGCCGAGGACGTCGGGATACTCGATAGGACTTAGAGCCCTATCGAGTGAGCGTCAAGCTTATGACTTAGCTTTATCTGCCAATTTTACCGCATTGACACTTTCACCTTTGAAGCTGATAGTCACATTTTTCTGAGCGACTTCATTATCTTTGAGCAAAGTCTTAGTGGTTTCTGCCAGCATTGGAGAAGCTGCATTTAACGCACTAAGATCATAGGCCCAAACTTCTAGATCCGCTTCATTATAAGTGCTAGCAGGCGCACCTAATTTTTCAGTGATTGTTTGCTTGGTTGAGCCTTCTTTAATGCCGAATGTATTTTTAATCGCTTCATTCGTTGCGCTGTCTAACGCATTGGTTGCCGTATCATTCACTGTGTCAGTGACAGATTGAGTTGCTGATTTAACGATTGAATCGAATGGGCCAGCATAAGCAAATAATGGCAGAGCAGTAAGAGCGATCAATAATGATTTTTTCACACAATAATTCCTTTGGTTAATACATTCCTTTATTAAATGCGCGCGAATTAGACCAGTAATTAGATTTTGTGTCAATTAAGCATCTGTTCTATATGATTTTATTTTAATCCTTTCAGATTGCTCCTAATAAGTGGGTCAACCTTTAGTTGTACCTAAAGGTTTCCATTTTGAGGTTTTCTAGTCTTATCTGCTGCTGTTTTCCAATTTCGTTAGTGTTTTATTCCATCGCAATTGGATCCCGTCATATGTGTCATTTTAGGTGTTCTAGTGTTCTAGTGTTCTAGTGTTCTAGTGTTCTAGTGTTCTAGTGTTCTAGTGTTCTAGTGTTCTAGTGTTCTAGTGTTCTAGTGTTCTAGTGTTCTAGTGTTCTAGTGCCCAATTCTATTAATCACTTGGATCAATTCCATGCGGATGTTGTCTGGTGTTTGGCTATGCCAGAAACCTGCTAAGTAAGCGCCCAGCGGTAGGATAAATAATGCGATAAGCACTAATGCGAGCAATCCCTTATGACCGAGTCTGTGGCCGGATTTCAGCCCAAGGCCGAGGGCGGCAGATTTAGGGCAAGCCGCGACACAGCGCATGCAGGCTTGGCACTCGTCACTGCGAACCGTGGTTTTAGTGTGCACTATGATGTTTGCTGGGCAAGCGCGGGTGCACTTGTCGCATTTCATCCCTTTTGCTTCGATAAGGCAGTGCTGGGTATTGCGGCGGATTTTTAATGGGCTCGCAAAGCTTAAGATCCCAAGCATTGCGCCATAGGGACACAAGTAACGGCAGAATCCCTGACGACGCCATGCAGCTAAAGCGAGGATCAGCGCAAATACCAGTAGCGTGATTAGGCTGGGTGTTAGGAAGAACAATGCCATCTTCAAGTCGGCAATCTTATGATAATTACCTTCAAGATAATGGGGGATGGATTGTGCTGGCATACCAATGACTATGTAGCAAAGTGCTAGGAGTAATAGATATTTCAACATTCGCAGTGGCCAATCTAGCCAAGCAGGTGGTGTAAGCTCTGATTTAATAAAGCGTTTTCTAAAGGAATACAGATATTCCCCTGCCAGACCTAATGGGCAAGCCCAACCGCAAAATGCCCGCTTGCAGAGTAAACCTGTGAGTAATACCGCCGCTAGCATGACTGCTGCCGCAGGATGGGTTTGATCCCACAAATTGAGGCTGATAATGGCTTTAAGCTCAATGCCACCCGCAATCGGTAAAAAGGCATCGACTACGTCGGGGCGCATTAGCCAAGGTGTGATTCCTTGCTTAAGCAGTACGGTATTGATTGTGTATTGTATGGCAACCAGCAAGAGCGATAGCGCTAAGACATGTTGAGTCCCTTCGCGAAGGGTATTGATTTTAATTTCACCCTTGAGTGCATCAGGCGCAAATTTATGCCCAAGTAGCATCAGTGGTAGTGCAATAAGAAGCCCGAGAGCCAGTGGCCAATAAAGACTCATTGCCACCGCACCGATACTGAGCAACAGTGTGGCGACCGCGCCCCATTTCTGGCCGCTCCAATAGCTGAGGGAGGCGAGATACATGAGTGCCAACATCAGCGTGAGTGATTCGATAAAAGTCATAGTGATGAATACAGCTAATAAGTTACAAGTACAGGCTCTGAGTGGTGAACTGAGGATAAGTTTTTGAGTAATAAGTGAAATTGTGCGTCAGATCTAAGATTCGCGCTATCAATCAATTAAAGCGCGCCATAGCTCACAAAGCTAAGTGTTTTAGTCTTGCACAAATAAAGTATGGCTTGCAGGGACAGAGGGCCAGGTCACACAAAGAATAAAAAGCCCCAGCAATTTATTTTGCTAGGGCTTAGGAATTCAGTGGGGCATTTGGATTAATTTTTTGATTTTTCGAGTGCTTCGATAAATTTGCTCGATTCGTTAATCGAGGTGTTCATCTCTTTAATCAGGCCAGAAATATCGGTTTGCAGACTCGCAAATTCGCTTTTAATCGCACCAATGGCTTGGGCGTTCAAGTTATGCTTGAGATACAGCATATTATCTTTCATGGCGGTGAGTATCGGCGGCATTTTTGACTCGGCACGGCGCATACTTTTAATCAATTGTTCATAGGCGCGGCGCGTTTCTTTGAGTTTAGTTTCACTGTTGCGGCGTAGGTTGGCTTTACTGATCTCGCTAATTTCATTTTGCCACTCATCGAACAGTGCTTCGGCTACATCTTCGACTTTATTGATGCGGTTGCTGACGTTGTCGGCGGCACTTTGAGCCGATTCGTATTCATCTTTGGCTCTGCTATAGGCTTTTTCTAAGTTGCCATCACTGTAATTGAGCAGCGCTTGCATTTCTTCTAGGGCTGAGCTGAACTCTTTTTGAGCATCCTGTTGGGATTTTTTCGCATCTTTAACTCTGTCGACCATAATATCGCGTTTATGGTAACCGACCTTTTCCATTGCGCCGTAGTAGGCACTCTGGCAACCACTAAGCAGGAGACTTGTGGCAATCAGCCCTGAAGCTATCAGTCTTTTCATTGGGTGTTCCGTCGCTGAATGAAATTAATTAATCGGCTTTAAATCGCGCCGCATCGATAATGCTCCACAGATGAAAGATAGCACCTATTACCGCGGGCACAATCAGCCACCAGAGGGCATAACCCACCACTGTGATAATGAAAAATAACAGTGCGGCCATTATTCGGCCTTGCAATAATTGGCCTAGCCCAGGAAAAAATAGGCTAGCAATAGCAGAAATAACGTTACCTGCAGATCCTTGTTGAGACATCAATTCACTCCTTAGACTTGTAAATTAAGTGTTTATTGTACGAAGATAACGAGTCTATACCAACAGAATCAAGAGAAACCCGTGACTAAGAAGATAGAACTGGCACAAATTCGCGCCTTATTCCTCGGGATCTGGCACTTCCTGCTGCATTTGAGACGGCGTTTAGTTGAAGATCAAATCAATATTCGCGCCGGACATTTAGCCTATGTCACACTGTTGTCACTCGTGCCTATGGTGGCGGTGACTATGTCTATGCTGTCAGCTTTTCCGGTATTTAAGGGGATACGTGGACAGATAGAAGGTTTCGTTTATCAGAATTTTTTACCTGCCGCTGGCGATACTGTGCAAGTGTATATCAATGAGTTTGTGGCCAATGCCTCTAAGGGGACTGCGGTCGGGATTGCGGCCTTAGTCGTGGTTGCCATTTTGCTAATTTCCGCCATTGATAAATCGCTCAATAACATTTGGCGTACTAAAGAGAAGCGTTCAGTGGTGGTGGCTTTTTCTATGTATTGGATGGTCATCACTTTGGGCCCGGTATTGGTGGGGGCCAGTTTGGTCGCCACTTCCTACGTGGTGTCACTGAAGGTCTTTGACGGTCAGTTGTCGGGTGTGGTGCCCGTGTTTCTTGAGCGTTTACCTATGCTTTTCTCTGTGGCGGCATTTTTATTGTTGTATATGGTGGTGCCTAATCAAAAAGTGAAGTTTCTACATGCACTATTAGGGGCGATTGTTGCCGCAATCTTGTTTGAGTTAGGTAAAAAAGCCTTTGCTATGTATGTCACTCAGTTTCCGAGTTATGAAGCGATTTATGGTGCTTTAGCCGTGATCCCCATTATCTTTGTCTGGGTGTATTTATCGTGGATGATAGTATTACTCGGCGCGGAAATTACCGCCGCGATGCCTGAATATTTAGATTATGAGTCGAGCTCAGATGATGACGAAACCGCTCTGAATGCTAAGCCTCTAGAAAATGCCTCCCAAGATAATTCCGCTGCGGTGTTAACTTCGGCTGAGGTGACGGCACTCAAGGCGGTGGCTAAATCTGAATGACGCCATTAGAGGATTATTAATGGCGATGACACTGAATGCCTGAATCCTTCCCATCTTTTATCCGTCGCGACTGGTTTAACGTTGGCAATGGTCAGCAATTGCATCTGGCGCAATACGGTAATCCACAAGGTATCCCACTGCTGTATTTGCACGGCGGTCCAGGAGCGGGTTGTGATATCGGTGATTTAGCTTTATTTAATGGCGATCAATATTGGATTTTGCTTTTAGATCAACGCGGGTCTGGGCAATCTTTACCCTTTGGCGATTTAGCCAACAACCATCTCACGGGTTTGATTAGCGATATTGAGGCGATTCGCCTTGCATTGGGTATTGAGCGTTGGTGTTTAGCAGGTGGCTCTTTTGGGGCAACATTAGGCTTAATTTACAGCGGATTATTCCCAGAGCGGGTGATTGCACAGGTACTGTGGGCGTTATTTATTCCATCCAAAGAAGGTCTCGACTGGCTCTATGGCGCTGACGGCGCGGCAAAATTGCAACCTGTTGCTTATCGACTCTTCAATGACATTTTTCCGGTTCAGTTATCGCTGACTGAACTGCTGGATTCGTACCATCTAGGTTTGGCATCAGCCGACGAAAATGTGCGATACCATTTTGCGCGGCGTTGGGTACAGTGGGAGTTGCAGCTTGCGGGGGCGAGGTTAGTGCTGCCAAGGCTGTTACCCGAATCCGTATTAGCATTAGCCAATATCGAGTTACACTTTGCTCGACATAATTACTTCAATGCGATGAATGTGTTACAGCGCGTGACGCCTAGAGTGAAGGCGCGTAGTGTGTTATTGCAAGGAATGCAGGATGCAATTTGCCCAGCGACGCTATTACGCGATTTTTTGGCTGGGTTGGAGCATGCTATTACAATTCAATCTGTTGTCGATGGCGGACATATGCTCAATAGTGAGTCTTTGTTTTTGGCGGTTACAGCAGAAATCCATGCTATGTGGTCGTGGATACATCAAAGGGAAATACAATGAAAACATTGCTCATCAGTGCCACTTTACTCGGATTAACCGCCTGTGCCGCCACGGCGCCCTCGCAAACCAGCGCGATTGACCCTGTGGTGGCTCAGGAGACCGTGAGTGCGCCCGTCGCGCCCAAAGTCGTTGAACTGGGTGGACTGACCAATGAAGCTGCCGCTGAGCGCTTGTATCAAGCGTTGATTGACGCAAATTATCTGGCCACCCAAGTTGCGCCGACTAAAGTGGCTGTGCAGTTTGGCAATAACCAATTCTTGCTTGAGCCGAGTATCAATTCAGCGGGTATTGACCGTATTTTAATGAATCGCTTCTATGCTGTGCACCCGCAATTGCAGGCCAGCCAAGAGTTGCCTGCCGTGATTGGCACCTTGAATCAGAAGCTTAATTTTGCCAAGTTTGTGTTGTTGGACCAAGGCGCAGTGATTCAAGTGCAAGGTACAGTGACCTTTGCCGACCGTATTGAAATAGAAGAATTACGTCGCTTTATGTTGTGGACGAATGGCGGCTTAGCGCAGGTCGTACAATCTTTGCCTGATGGCGTAGAGCAATATATCCGCCCGCTACCGCTAATGCCGCAAATGGTTCCCGTTAAGCCTTAATCTAAAAGGAAAAGTTGTGATTGCGTTAATTCAAAGAGTGAGTCGCGCCAGTGTGGTGGTTGATAACCAAACCCTAGGTGAAATCAATAAAGGCTTGTTGGTTCTGCTCGGTGTCGAGCAAGAAGATACCCGCGAGAAGATGGAAAAGTTGGCGACTAAAGTCATGAGTTATCGCGTTTTTTCCGATGAAAATGGCAAGATGAATCTCAATCTAGAACAAGTCGGTGGGTCTTTATTAGTCGTGTCACAATTTACCTTGGCCGCTGATACAGGCCGAGGCTTGAGGCCGAGTTTTTCAGGGGCGGGTACGCCGGAACAAGCTTTAGGCTTGTATGAAGAGTTTGTCGCATTCTGCCGCGCTAAGGGCGTTCATACAGAAACCGGACAGTTCGGCGCCGATATGCAAGTGTCCTTAGTCAATGATGGCCCTGTGACCTTTAATCTGCAGGTGTAGCTTCTATCGTGATGTTTAAGGGGAATGCATATGGATCAATTGCTCATTAAATTACGCCAGACTTGGCACAGTACGATCCCCGTTAGCGAGTTTATGCAGATAGTGCCACTCGATTACAGCGAGGGAGAATTTCGAGTCACAGCGCCGATGACGCCCAATATTAATCTGCATCAGACCATGTTTGCGGGCAGCATTTATACCTTGATGACCTTAACAGGCTGGGGTGCCGTGTGGCTAAATCAACAGTTGGTGGGCGTGGCGGGTGATATTGTGCTCGCCGATGCCCATATTCGTTATCTTGCTCCTGTGACTTGTGAGCCTGTGGTAAAAGTACAATGGCCAGATGTGGATCTCAGCCCGTTACAAAGGGGGCGCAGAGTTAAGGTGAAGCTGGAAGTGCAATTGTATTGTATGGATTCATTGTGTGCGGTTTTTGAAGGCCTGTATGTTAGTACGTCGAAAGTATGAATGCGTCGAAAGCAACTTAGTGTATCTGTACGTCGAAGGTGATGTATAACCTTTCTAAAAAATCGAAGCTAATCTCAGATTTTATCCGCTTTATTTCTTTTTTATGGGCTAATACACTAGCGTCATAGAGTTGAGATATTCCATCTTACTCTGAGTCATTTACCTATTTTCGGAGCAGATTATGTCTAAAGTCTTAATTTTAAAATCAAGCATTCTTGGCGGTTATTCACAATCTGCCGTGTTAATTGACCACTTAGCGAGTCACTGGGAAACCCAAGGCGCCGCTATTACAGTGCGTGATTTAGGCGGTAAAGACGTACTACCTATGGTAGACGGTGAAATCGCTTCTGGGTTACGCGGTGGTGCAGAATTATCGGCACGTCAGCAAGAAATGCTCGCCTTATCAGATACCTTAGTCGCTGAATTAAAAGCGAACGATACGATTGTTATCGCTGCACCTATGTACAACTTTACGATTCCGGTTCAACTTAAAAACTGGATCGATTTTGTCGCCCGTGCCGGTGTGACTTTTACTTATACTGAAACGGGTCCAAAAGGATTAGTGGAAGGTAAACGCGCCGTGTTAGTGACGACCCGTGGCGGCGCTCACAAAGATGGCCCAACGGATCACGTTGTACCTTACTTGAAAACGGTTTTAGGCTTTATGGGTATCACCAATGTTGAAGTGGTTTACGCCGAAGCACTGAATATGGGCCCTGAAGCACACGATAAAGGCATGGGCGAAGCGAAACACAGCATAGATCTGTTGCAGGCTTAATTGTTCCGTTGATTAGCTGAGTCATTTGATTTAGCTGAATAAATAATGCCAGCCCTTAATAGGCTGGCATTTTTGTATGTGCATTTCAGCTAAGCACGCTTGGCTTAAGTGGCTAGGTTTGAGCTACTAGACTCGAGCGGCTAGGTTGGAGCGACTAGGTTTAAGTCGCAGGCTTAGCTGTTTATTCGCAAAGGCTGCAGCCTTTGGTGAGGGTGCTAGTCTCAACATAACGCACCTTAGTGCTGGCTTGGTCGCGATTACGACTGATGCTAAAGCGTGCATGGCGCTCAGTTTCAAGCGGCTTTTCAGCAGTGTTACCCTGTGTGGCTTCAAACTGTAACGCTTTGGCATGATTTGTTTTATGCATACACCACCTCGCAGATATTTAAGTCATCACAATGTACAGACTGGCCTGATTAGCGCCGTACAACCAAGGCTTAAATTAGCTCGGCTGGCAGCAGACTAAATCTTTAAGCGAACCACCATTCACCACGCAGCTAAAGCCATTGGCCTTGAGAATGTCGCAGCCATTTTGTGCTCGAATCCCTGCGCCACAGTAGAGCACGAATGGATGCTGTTTATTGTCGACTTGGTGTAACCATTGGTCGAGTGTTGGCAGTGGCACATTAATGGCTTGGGGCAAATGACCTGAGGCAAATTCCTCCGGCGAACGCACATCAATCACCCGTGCGCCTTGTTCAATCAATTGCCAACATTTTTCGCCCGAGTGGCTGCCGGATAACTTAGCCAGTAAAGATTGAAACATAGCATTGTCCCTACCATTAGAAAATTTTCAATAAGTTTATTCTAATGAATTGGCGAGTGCAAGCGCTGCAGATTATCGGTAGTAATGGTTTGGTCTTTGGCGTTGTTGGTACTCGAACTCTGCATTACTGGCACTAGACAAATAGTTAGAGGCTAGACACATTAGCTCGTTGATAGTGAATGATGTCGTGGAATACCACGGCTTGCTCGTTTAGATTGCGATAGCCATGGGGTTTGTCGGCCGCAAATCGTACTGCTTCACCTTGGTTGAGTGTTTGCCACTCGCCATCGACTAGCACTTCCATAGTACCGCTCAAGACAATGACATGCTCAGTGACACCCGTTTCATGGGGCTCAGAAAGCCGCTCATAGTTTGGCAGCAGCGTGAGTTCAAACATCTCGAAACCGAAGCGCTCTTCAAAGGGGAAGAGTGAGGCGACTAGCATGCCGTCGGTGGCGGGTTGTTGGCGTAACTCGTCGGGCTTACGGAATACTGCGCCTTGGCTCTGGGGTGTGGGTTCGAGAAAGGTCGACAGCGAGATATTGAATCCACTGGCAATTTTCCACAGCGTCGCAATGGTTGGGCTTGATTCACCGCGCTCGATTTGTCCTATCATGGCCTTACTAACGCCAGTCTCTTGGGCGGCTTTATCTAAACTCCATCCCTTTTGGTTGCGAAGTGCTTTAAGCATGGTGGCGAGATAGCTGTTTATCGTCTGCACAATGGCCCCATCATTTTTATAAAAATTTAGTTTGTACGTTATAACGCACAGGTGTTATCTTGTCCATCTCGTACGTTATAGCGCACAAAAAGCTATCTTGTTCATTTTATAAGTTATAGCGCACAAAGTAATGGCGACACTAATTGCAGAGAAAGGGAGTGGATATGTGGCGAGATGCAGGGAGTTTATCAAAAATATCAGCGGGTTTTATTGCGGTATTAGTGGGTTATAGCAGCTCGGCTGTGATCATCTTTCAAGCGGCGGAGGCTGTGGGTGCGACACCTGCACAGATCAGTTCATGGCTGTGGGCTTTAGGTGTGGGCATGGGCGTGACCAGCATAGGATTATCGCTTTACTACAAGAATCCTATTCTAACGGCTTGGTCTACACCGGGCGCGGCGCTGATGGTGACTAGCCTAGCGGGGTTGAGCGTAAACCAAGCCATAGGCGCTTTTCTGGTGAGTTCGATTTTAATCACTCTTTGCGGGGTGGCGGGCTGGATGGATAAACTTATTCGTATCATGCCGCAGTCAGTCGCTTCAGCCATGTTGGCGGGGATTCTGCTGCAATTTGGCCTAGGGCTATTTCAGGCGATGCAAACCCAGCTGAGCCTAATTTTGATCATGCTGTTGGTGTTTTTCGTCGTTAAGCCTTTTGCGCCGCGTTACATCATCTTGCTGACCTTGCTGGTGGGCATAGGCATGAGTTTTCAATTAGATTTGCTCAAGCTAGATGCGGTTCAGTTGCAACTGGCTATGCCGGTGTGGACTACACCTGAGTTTTCGTTGGCGAGTGTGATTGGCGTAGCATTACCGCTGTTTGTGGTTACTATGGCCTCGCAAAATATGCCGGGTGTCGCTGCGCTGCACGGTAATGGTTACAGGCCGCCCATTTCACCTTTGATCACGAGCACAGGCTTAATCGGGGTAATTCTCGCACCATTTGGCGGTTTTGCCTTTAACTTATCCGCCATCACAGCGGCCATCTGCATGGGTAAAGAGGCCGATCCAAATCCCGCGACCCGCTACTGGGCGGCGGTATGGGGCGGGGTGTTTTACTTTATCACTGGGTTATTGGGTGCCACTGTGGTTGGCCTATTTTCCGCTTTCCCGAAGGAATTAGTACTGGCCATCGCCGGATTAGCCCTGCTCGGCACTATTGCCAATAGTCTGACCGCTGCATTAGCTAAAACGGAAGATCGCGAAGTAGCAATTATCACTTTCTTGGTCACGGCATCGGGTTTTAGTGTGCTGGGCATCGGCAGCGCATTTTGGGGGTTGTTGCTTGGGTTTATCATCCATTGGTGGAACGGGCACAGAACTGCATCAGTAGTTAAGCGAGCGAATACTTAACTGCAGCAAAGCGCCTTAGAGATGAATTTCAAAGACTAAGGCGCATGTTTTTTAGATTTTCTTTGTCATAAACACGCTATTGGGGTCGAGTTGGTAGCCGTCGAAGGGGCCACAGATTTCAAAACCAAATTTGCAGTAGAGCAGGCGGGCAGGATTGAAGAAGTTCATCGAACCTGTCTCTAGACTCAGGCGTTTGACGCCAGCGCTTTTGGCATCGTTAATCAAGTGCTGCAATATCTTAGAAGCTATGCCCTGTTGCTTATAGGGCGCGGCGGTGCGCATAGATTTGATCTCGGCGTGCTCGGCATCTAACCATTTTAGTGCACCGCAGCCCGCTAAATTATTGCCATCCCATAGGGTCCAAAAGCGAATATTGGGCTGACGCAGGCCATCAAGATCTAATGCGTGCACACTTTCAGGCGGTGAGGTTGCCCGCATATCGTTGAGGTGTTCCTGCAGTAAAGCCGCAATCTCAGGCCCTTTAAGGTCATCTAAGGTGATTTTCATGGCTCTTATGGTGGATTTCATGGCAGATCGGTTACTCCCTATAATTGTGGCTTATCCATAATGGCGTCATTGCTTTGTTATCTGTTTGCCAATGCGCCGTTGTAGATAAGCAAATGTTAGGCCACAAAACTAGGGAGTAGAAAAGGTATCAGTTGAATGTTGAGCCGTACATCTCTCAAGATAGGACTATTGTGGAGGCTCAATTTTTCTTAAAAAAGTAAATTTATCTTCATACATTGATTCATATTTTATTTCAATATTTACTTCATTTAATGCTGAAATAAGATCATTAATCTTGACAAAGCCATTCTTATGTTCATTTGTAGAAAAAAGCCATTGTGATTGTGAAGGTAAAATAGTGCCTGGGATACCCAAAAGATTGAAATGAAAATGCTCATTTCTTAATTCAGGAAATAATCCTAGATATCTAAAATCTCCCAAGCTAAATTCTTTATTATTCCGTTTTATCTTCGCTGAAGTAATAACCGCCGGTCCAATGCCATCGTTAGTGAAATGAACTCCTATTTTCTCGCAGTGATTTGATATTTCAACTCTACAGTTAAGGATTGGTTTAACGGATAATTTATTATGTTTCTTTGTCATCTTACCCTGCCAAATCGTTGCAACTAAGGCAAACAGTGCAATAAATACTGACGAAATAGCAATAATGATTTCAGGAGTAATCCAGTTAAACATGCCACAATTTCCAATAAAGTAAGAGTAAGGCAAGATATCGCTATCTTTACTTGATTACAATATCAGTAGATTTAATTTGAAATTAATCACCATTTCCTATCATATGTGCATGAAAGTCGTACAGCTACACTCTGAAATATACATCTTGCTCACAACGAATAATTACCTAACTAGATGTTGTAAAATTTGGTTAGCGAAGTTTGCAGTTATTAAATGTTAGCTCGCGTCTTTGTAAGCCTACAGATTACACTAATGCTCGAAAGGCAAACCATGGTGATTGGCGAGACGACCGTCCGCCCCATGGACGGGGCGGTCGAGCATCCAGGGATGGACTTGCTGCGTGTCGTCGAGCCGGTACCATGGTTGGCCTCACTCTGAACAATATCTATGTTTAACTGCCTCTTCGCCTTCCGTAACTTTCGTTTATCAACTTAGATTCCCTAGGTTTCTTTCACAGTGTTGTGAGTGAATGTCATGGCAAGCCTGTATAGGCGAATATCAGCAAACGCTAAGGCCAACAGTAATTTAAAAAGTGATCCAAACGGATATAAAAATGGCCGAGGATAAGCTCGGCCATGATTTACTCGATTAAGCGTAAAATGGGTAGGTTTAGTAGTATTTCTTCAAATAACTCTCGGCGTAGTTTTTGAGTTTTTTGTTTGAGCTCGCGGTTGCCATATTTTCAATCACATTGCGGTAAGCGGTATTCCCTGAACTAGCTAGCGCTTTTGCCATGTTGGCATAGGTATCGATGGCGAGTTTGTCATCGGCCATTAAGCGTGGTGTTTTCAATTCGTTACTGAGTACGGCTAGGATAAAATCATCGTACTGGCGGTCATCTATGATGCGTTTAGCCGCGAGACGCATTAATTCTAAATCATTGCTGCGTAGGGCATTGGCGAAGGCATTATTTTGCTGACTTTGATCGGCAGTATATTGGCTTTTATCCGCAAGAATCGCATTCCATTTTTTATATATCGTTATGTTTTCTAAAGCTTGACCTGCGTATTTTTTGAGTTTTTTAGGATAATCACCATTAACAATCTTGTTGATGGTTTCGCTGTACTTATCATTGCCTGAATAAGCTAAGCCTTTGACTAACCAAGCACTGTAGTCAATGGCATTTTTTTCAGTGGCTTGGGGCAAAGATGCGAGTAGCTTTGCTTCGAGCGCATCAAAAATGGCAGGATCGGATAAACCAGTGATGGTGAGTGATTCAATGGCTTCTTTTTGCTTGAATTGGTTATCACCCTTAAAGATTTCTTGATAGGTTTCAACCGTATATTCCTGAGCCAATAAAGGCGAGCTTAATAAACTGATGCTAAGCAGCATACCTGCAAAGAGTGGTTTCATGGTGATGTCCTTATGTGGTTTTTATATGTTGTTATTGGCCCAGCGTTTAAAAATCAGCGAGGTATTAATACCGCCAAAGGCGAAATTATTACTCATCACATAATCTGTATCGATTGGACGTAAATCACTACGGATATAGTCCAAATCGGCGCATTGTGGGTCGATACTTTCAAGATTAAGTGTCGGCGCAAACCAGCCCGCATTCATCATCTCAATACTCACCCAAGCCTCTAACGCGCCGCATGCACCTAAGGTGTGGCCCGTGTAGCTTTTAAGGGATGAAATCGGCATACCAGCACCAAAAACTGCATGGGTCGCGTGGCTTTCGGCGATGTCACCGCGATCCGTTGCCGTACCATGGGCGTTCACATAACCTATGGCGCTAGGCTCAAGCTGTGCGTCTTTGAGGGCCAACCTGATGGCGATTTCCATGGTCTGCGCGTTTGGTTGGGTGACGTGTTGGCCATCTGAATTCGTGCCAAAACCGACTAACTCAGCGTAAATCTTGGCACCGCGCGCCTTGGCGTGTTCTAGCTCTTCGAGTACCAGTGTACAAGCACCTTCGCCAATCACGAGGCCATCACGGCTCACATCGAAGGGGCGTGGCGTGAGTTCGGGGGTGCTGTTTTTAGTGCTAGTGGCAAACAGGGTATCGAACACGACAGCTTCTGTGGGGCAGAGTTCTTCGCCGCCGCCCGCCAACATTAAGGTTTGATGACCGTATTTGATGGCTTCATAGGCGTAACCTATGCCTTGGCTCCCCGAGGTACAGGCGCTGCTAGTGGTGTGAATTCGGCCTTTTAAGCCGAAAAATACCCCCACATTCACCGCTGTGGTGTGTGCCATCATGCGGATATAACTCGTGGCGGTGACGCCCGACATATCACCGGTTTTCAACATATCGCCAAAGGCGATGATGGCATCGGTACTGCCAGTGGACGAGCCATAGGCGATACCCATTTCACCCGAGGACACGATAGGATCGTCCAACAATCCCGCATCGATTAATGCAAGTTCACTGGCGCGGGTCGCCATGATAGAAACCCGACCCATAGAACGAATTTTCTTGCGCGAATAATGGCTTGGCACTTCAAAGTCGTTAATGGGCGCGGCTAAGCGGGTATTGAGGCCATCGTATTTATCCCAGTCACCCATAGTAACGACACAGTTTTTCTGCGCCTTAAGGCTCGCCGCTATCGCCTCCCAATCATGGCCCAGGGCGGTAATGCCGCCAATGCCAGTGACAACCACTCGTTTCCCTAAGCGGGTTTGATTTGTCGGCTCGCTCATTTAGATCATGCCTCCATTGACCGATATCACTTGGCGAGTGATATAGGCGGCATCGTCAGACATTAAAAATGCGGCTAAGGCGGCGATTTCACTCGGTTTACCCATGCGGCGCATCGGCACTAATTGCTCGACCATATCCTTAGGAATATCGGCCACCATGTCGGTTTCAATCAAGCCGGGAGCGATACAGTTGACGGTAATTTTGCGTTTTGCTAGCTCTAATGACAATGCCTTAGTTGCGCCGATAATACCCGCTTTTGAGGCGCTGTAATTGACTTGGCCACGGTTGCCCGCAATCCCAGAAACCGAAGCTAAGGTGATGATGCGCCCGCCCTTGCGGCCTTGTACCATAGGCATGACGCAGGGGTGGATGACATTATAAAAGCCGTCTAAGTTAGTGTGGATGACGCTGTCCCACTCGCTTTCTGTCATGGCGGGAAAGGCGGTATCGCGGTTGATGCCAGCATTGAGGATCACGCCATAATAGGCACCATTGGCCTCGATGTCGGCTTCAATGGCGGCTCTGACGCTGGCGCGGTCGGCGACATCAAATTTCAGCAGGCTCACATTCACCCCAAGCGCGCGGATTTGCGCGGCAGTGTCATCGGCAGCCGCTTGGTTACAGTGGTAATGCAGGGCGATATCGAAACCTGCCGCGGCGAGTTTTAGGGCGATGGCTTTACCAATGCCGCGGCTCGAACCGGTAACTAATACTCTGTTATTCATCTGTTTTCTCCACCCCATTTTATCGTTATGTGTCGGTATGGGGTTTCATGTATTTATGGTAAAAAGGTCGCTTGTTAAGGCGCTTTAAGGCTTTTTTATCTACATTATTGCTTTAGTGCCCAAGGCTTCTATTTGCCGCGTCTTGATTGCCTGCAAGATAGGCTTGTGTGTCCTGAGGTTGGAACACGTTCACATTGGCTTGGGCCACTAAGCTCTTTTCTAGCTCAGTGCCGGCTTCGGGCAGCAGATAAATTTGGCAATCGAATACCGCTAATCCCGATTCCTCTTGATAGAGGCGGCTGACTTGGGTGCGATAGGTGCGCCCGAGCTCATATTGCTTTGCATACAAGGTTAATTTGCGCGATCCCAATAGAAAACCGACGCGGATTTTATCATTGCGAAGCTTTGCCTCAACCCCAGCAAGGGCGGCAATACTTTGGGCCATATATTCGATACCCACATAATTGGGTACAGCTCGATGTTTATCATCGAAATAAGGGCTCTTGGCCGTGATAGTGACTTCGGTCTCTAGGTTATCGCGCCGATAGCCTATGATTTTATCGAGCAAAATCATCGGTGCCCTATGGGGAATAAAATCGGCAATATCCTGTTCGGCAAAGGGTTTATTGATCTTAAGTAACTGCATGGTACTAGGCCTCGTTACGGCAGAAAATCAGGCTGGCATTGCTGCCGCCAAAGGCGAAGGAATTGCTCATCACATAATTAAGCGCGCCCTTAGCGGCGACTTGATGGCGCTCGACTAAGGCAATGGACGGATCCTGTGGATCGACTTGTCCGTCCCATTGGTGGGGCGGCAGGGCTTTGCCGTGATTATGTGCTGAAAGTAATAAATAACAGAAGGCGGCTTCAATGGCGCCAGCGGCACCTAAGGTATGGCCGACTAAGGGCTTGGTCGAGCTACAAGGGGGCGTGTTCACGCCAAACACTTCAACCACGGCGCGGCTTTCCATCGCATCATTTTTAGGCGTGGCTGTACCGTGTAAGTTTATGTAACTAATGTCTTTTGCTGCAATGTGTGCATCTTGCAACGCCGCGTGCATGGCTTTGATCGCGCCTTCGCCTTCGGGGTGTGGCGCCGACATATGGTGGGCATCGCTCGACTCGCCAATACCCGCTAGCATGACCTCTGACTCGCCCAACGTCAGGACGAAAAGCGCCGCGCCTTCGCCGATATTGATGCCATCACGGTTGATGCTAAAAGGATTGCAGTGGCCTTTCGAGACAGACTCTAAGGCGTGAAAACCATTGACTGTGAGTTGGCATAAACTGTCGACACCGCCGACAATCACCATATCGCAGAGGTTAGCCTGTAATAGGCGTTTGGCACTGGCAAACACTTTGGCGCTGGATGAGCAGGCGGTTGAAATTGTGTAGCAAGGGCCATCTAGCTCAAAATATTGGCGTAAAAAGTCGCTGGTGCTGCCGAGCTCTTGCTGGAAATAGTGGTAATCCGCCGGAAAGTATCCGTGTTGATTGCGGTAGCTCAGCGCGGCTTCTCCTTTTGAAATCCCTGACGTGCTGGTGCCTAGCACAACACCAATACGGGCATGACCAAAATCCCGTTTCGCTTGTTCAACTGTGGTCGCAATTTGCAGTGCGGCGCACAGCAGTAATTGGTTGTTACGGCAATCGAACTGAATGAGTTTTTCGGGAATGGTTGGTAGCGCTGTCGTCACGGGGGCAACTAAGGTTGGGTGCTCGAACAGGAGAGTGTCACTGCGCAGCATCGCACTGGTATCACCGGCGATCAGGCGGTCTAAAACCTGCTGGGGATCTTGCCCTAGCGGGGTACACAATCCAATCTGTGTAATAGCTACTCTGTTCATCATTGTGTGTCTTTTTACCATGGCACAGTTAAGTGCGGATGCTAACAGATTAAATAGGTTCGATTTCTAGCTCAAATTTAGCTTGTGGCATAGTTAAGCTGATGTGGGCTTGCCAAAGAGCATCGCCGATATTTTGCTGATAACGGATTTGCACCACATGGGTTTGCTGGCCGCTTTTACTGATCAAGGTATCTTGACTATAGATCTGGCGACAGGGGATTGTATTCACTCGGGTGCCTATAAGCGTATCGCCCTGATTTCCCCCAACCGTATCGCAAAGACCTGTGACTAAATGACCACCTTCTAAATGGGCGCGAATACTCTGCTCAGGCCAATAGATCAGTTGCATCATCGCCATTAAATACTCAGCTTTAAAATTGTCCCCTAGCAGCACGCTTTGTTCACTGCTGAGTGTATTACCATCATAAACTAAGGTAAACAAAGCCTGTCCGAGTGGCGCTAAGCCAACGAGTGTCATGCGCTCATCCTCTAACTCTAATTGAGTGAGCAGTTCGTGGGACTTATCACCCACTTTAATGCTGACCTTTTGGCTAAAGGATTGGGGTGAGGATACGCCCGTTTTGCTCTCGGTTTGCGGGCTGCTAATGTCCGCAGGTTTGGCCGTCGGCTTAGTCAGAGGCTTATCGGCTGCGGGGGCAAAATCATGGGGCAGTGGCGCCAAGCAATAACGCATGTCTTTAGCGAGGCCGACACAGGTTTGCCTGAACAGCAGTTCGCTACATCCCGTCAGCCCTAGACTGATGATCAGTAGCGCGGGGAACACTCGCCATTTCGCGTTAAAGTTGAGCGACATGCGGTTACGCCTCTGCAAATTCAGGAATGGCAACTTGGTTTTGGCACAATTCGACCACCATGTTCAGGCGGCGCTCCGAGTCTTTAACGAAGGGATTATTGAGGTCCCAAGCGTAGCCCGCCAGAATCGAGCAAATCATTTGCTTGATGCGTGGATTCGGTTCTTCATAGAAGATCACATCCTGAAAGCGGCCATCATACCAAGCTTGCACATAGGTGCGGAAGGTATTCACCCCCTGCATTAAAGGTGCTGAGTAATCGGCTTGCCAGTCAACCGTTTCGCCATTGAGTTGTTTAGTCACACATTTTGCCGCCATCGATGCCGATTGCATGGCGATAGTGACGCCGGAGGAAAATACCGGATCAAGGAACTCACCGGCATTACCCAGTAGGGCGAACTTGTCGGTCGCAAGGCGTGACACATTGGCGGAATAGCCCTTGAGAGTGGCGCATTCTTGCACCACCTTAGCGTTTGCCAGTAGGGCTTTTAGTCCTGGTTCTTCATTGACTATGTTCATCAATTGTTGCTCAAGCGAACCTTGTAAACGCGCCAGTAATTGCGGTTCGGCAACCACGCCGAGTGAGCAACGGCCATTGCTAAAGGGAATGAGCCAATACCAAATGTCTTTATGCTCTGGGTGGACGCTGATTAAAATTTTATTTCGATCAAAGTTAGGATCGCTGATGTTGTCTTCCACATGGGTAAAGATGGCGCTGCGCTGTGGTAGGCAAGACGGACTTTCTAAGTCGAGCAAGCGGGGTAACACACGGCCAAAACCACTGGCATCAAGCACATATTGGGCGCTGATTTGATAAAGCTCGCCCTGTTCATTGCGCACCATTAAGCATGGATTCTCGGTTAAATCTATCGCCTCGACGGTTTCGCCGTAGCGGATGTCGACCCCTTGGCTTTGGGCGGTATCGGCTAACAGTTTATCAAAACTGGCGCGCTGCACTTGGAATGTGGTGCCCGGCCCTGGGGTAAATTTATCGGTAAAATCGAAGGTAGTGTAAGTGCCATTGCGACGAAAGGCGGCGCCATTTTTATGTTGGAATCCGGCGGCATTGAGCGCATCTAACATGCCGGCTTCTTCGATAAACTGCATGCAGCAGGGCAGTAAACTTTCACCGATGGAGAAACGGGGGAAATGTTGTTTTTCTAACACCAGCACGCGCTTACCTTGTTGGTGTAGCAAGCTGGCGGCGATGGCGCCTGAAGGTCCTGCGCCGATAATAGCCACATCGACGGCAAGTGAATTTGGCATAGCCGATAAATCGTGAGCGGGTGTAGGCATGTAAAGTACGTTCCTTGTCGTTATCAGGACTTTTTAGTCGTTAAAATCAGTGGCGAAAGTAAAAAGGTTAAACCTATACCTAGTGACAGGGTTAAACCAAAATAATGAATCGCTTGGGTCTGGCTAAAGGCGAGTAAACCAAAGGCTAATAGGGTCGAGCAGGCGGACATAAATACCGCCATCATCACTGCCTTGCCGTGGTTTTGAGCAGAGGCAAAGAACAAGCTGTAGTCTATCCCAATCCCGAAAACTAAAATGAGCGCGAGTGCATGGAACAGACTCAGTGGCGAGCCCGTTAAGCCTAAGGTTGCAAGCGTTAGCAAGGCCGCAAGGGCTGGAACGGCAACGACAACCGCGGCTTTTTTAATGCCAAAATTCAGGCTAAACAACAAGAGTGCGATACCGAGTGCGAGCGCTAACAGCTTTAGAGTTAACTGTCGGTAATGGCCCATGACGGCGGAGATATCCGCGACTTTATCGATAAGTTGTACGCTTTCATCATGGGCAAAGCGCGCCTTGATCGCGTCGATCTGTTTAATGCCGCCAAGCAAGACAATGGCACCATGCTCAGCGCTCGCGCCGCCATCATTTAGAACGTCATAGTCGGTGGCCTTGCTATTTGGTGCTAGCCACAGCGGTGCGAGTTGCTTGCCTGCCTCTAGCGTAAAGAAATCTGCTGGACTGATATATTGCTCTTTAGCTGCTAAGTAGCTTGCTTGCAGCTCTGGCTTTAAGTTCTCATCCAACCCAAGGCTTGTGAGCACAGTATCTATCTGAGTTTGATAGATTTCACCCTGTAAGCGATAAGCCGTGTCTTGCCTTTGATGACTGGGAAGATATCGGCTGAGGCTGACGTAGTTGCCTAACTCTTGGTTCGCAATAGCGGCATCGAGCAGTGGCGACACTCGCTCAAGCTGCTGCAGCAACGCTTCTTCACTCGCGGCGCGTACCAGTAAGAATTGATTATCTGTGCCGCCGCTGAGTAGCTGCCTGAGCTGATTTTCAGGTTCAGTCACGCTTGCGGGGCTTTGCTGCAAATGGCGAATATCGTCATCGACGGTTAACTTTGTTACGCCAACCAGACACCACACCATTATCACTAAAGCAAACATGCCCATGCCTAAAGGTGTGGTCAATCGGTTGGATAACTGAGTGAGGTTGGCAAGGTACTTCCCCGCTAACGCTAATGGGCGGGAGCCCGATGGCAAACGACTTCCCGCTAACTGTGGGTAGGCGAGAATGAGGGTGAGATAGGCCCCGAGTAGTCCCGCGGCGCAGAAAATCGCCACTTGCTGCATCCCAGGAAACGGCGCTAAACCTATGCCCACATAAGCTAAGGCACTGGTGATAAAGGCAAGTGTCACTGTGGGGAAGATATACGCGACCGTCGCCTTTGCGTTGCGTTCGGTATCGCTTAAGCGCTCGCAGTAAAAATGAAAGCTGTAGTCGATGGCAATGCCAATTAAGCTAGTGCCAAATACTAAGGTGAGTAAATGCAGCTCGCCAAACACGCTTAAGGTAAAAGTCACTGCCAGCAACAGCCCGCTGGAAATGGTAACGATTGCCAACAGTAGCGGCATCACTGAGCGAAACGCCAGCCAGACTAAAGCTATTACCCCAAGTAAGGATGCAAGACCGAGGATCGAGATTTCACTCTTAGCCGTTTGGGTCGCCGCAATCGCGTGAAACAGGGCACCAGCCTTAAGCAGTGTAATATCGGGATAGCTTTGTTTAACCGCATCCAATCCTAGGGCTAATGCCGTCATCTGCGCCAATTGCGCATTGGGATTAAAAGCACTTTCTTGGCCCTTTGCCATAACAACCGCGGCGACATTATCGCCTTGATTCGCGAGCAGTATCCCTTGGCTGGTCCTGACTTTTGAACTCGGCGCGAGGGCGAGTAAATTGGCGGGGAATAACAACAGCGGATCTTGGGCGAGCAAGTTGCTATTGGCGTAACTGAAGGCGTTGTAAAGCTGCGCCGTGGCCGCTTCAATCAGATTTCCAATGTCTTTCGTTGCTAACGCCTCAGCTTGTGGTGCTGTCAGTAATTTAAATCTGTGGTGGAAATAATATTGCCCCAACGCTTCACCGAGCTGCATATCGGCGCTGCGAATATCTGTGAGCGCGCCTTGCTTACCCCTTGCAACAAGGTCAGCTTCAAACTTTTGCATCAACAGCTTAGCCGCAGCGATTGCCGTGGTTTCATCCTTGGCGACGAGTGCAATATAGACTTGATCGGCGAGCGTGGTTTCAACTTGGTTAAGGGCGCGTTCTGTGAGTTTGTCCTGCTGTAAATGGGGCAGCATGGCGAGGATATCGCTCTGCATCCGTGCGCCGTTTTGCCAGAGTTGCAAAGTCCACAGACTGGCAGACAGCATCAATAGCAACCAAATAGCTAGGCGCCATTTAGGGGATGATTGCATTAGCGCTTGATTGGCGCGCGCGGCGAAGTTGGCCATGGCTAAGGTTTATTCGCCTTGTCAGCCACAGCATATTGCGCCAATTCGGTTTCGCTGAGTTTGCCTTGGGAAAGCGCACTAAAGTCGATGCGGGTCATATCCTGAGGGCTCACACTCGGCGCCGCGCTCAGCAGCACTAAGGATTGCAAGGTATCGCCACCCTCTAACACCATATTGGCGATGGCTTTTTTCATTAAGGGATCTTTGGGCGTTAGGCCTAATTGCCATTGGCCGTCTGTGCTCAAGCTTTCTGTTTTTAACCTGTCTGCGATTAGGAAGTGCAGTTCAAAGTTCTCACTTAAACCGGAAATATCACCGCCGAGCATAGCGCGCACTAGGCTGGGCAATAAATCCCCCATAGCGGCAGCACTGGCATTCGCATCGGCCTTGCTGACTTGGACTCGACCTTGGCTATCGCGCTGAATAAGCTGCTTATCCTTTAAAATCAGCAGGGATTCGAAGGGTTTTATCTGCTGCCAAATCAGCCCTTGCTCTTTGTCGAAGATAAACTGACCTTGGCTGATTAACGGCTTTTTGAGCACCTTTAGTTGCCGAGATTGCACAAACTGGCCTCGCACCGTTTCGCCCAAGTTAAGCTTTTGGCTTAAGGCGACAAGCTGCGCGGTATCCGCACTTTGGCTAAAGAGTGTTTGATAAACACCGGGCTCAGCTAAGGTTTCTGCTTTGAGTGGCAGGGTTATCAAAGCACAAGCCAAGCAGAGAAATAATGCACACTTCGCCAGCACAGAGCTCTTCGTGAGTACTGAGTTCATTAGTCTTCCACCTTGGCGAGCAGGGTGGCGATTTTGTCACGGAATACGTCTGGGGTAACAAAGCACAATTCTTGGGTGCTCATATCGACCGCTGCTTGAATGGTATAACCCTTAGTGATGCGCGCACCGGTTTCGACGTCGCGGATTTGATAATTGATCTTTAAGCGGTTTTCCCACTCGACTAACTCGGCACGTACCGTGATTTTTTGCTCGAAGGTGCTAGCTTTGACGTATTTAATCTGCAAATCGATAATAGGCCACGCATAGTTAGATGCTTGCATTTGGCGGTAGTTGTAGCCCAACTCATCGAGCAGCTTGCAGCGAGCAATCTCGAAATAACGCAGGTAATTGCCATGCCAAGTGATCCCCATGGAATCCACATCGTGGAAGGGGATTTGCATTTCCATATCGATAGTGAGCAATGATTTCATCGGCACACTTCCCATTCACCCGCTTGGATTTTAGCTATGGTTTGGCGCAGCACGGCTTCAAGCGGCCTATCTTCAATTAAGGTCTCAAAATCACCGCGCACTTGGGCGAGTGTTTTCGCCAATGAAGGGGTGAGCGAGGCTTCGTCCAGCTCATTTTGGGCGATACGCAGGCCAATGCCTTGAGTCATGGCGAGTAATGCAGCCGCTGCGACTTGTTCGGTCAATTGCAGCACGCGCATACAATCGCGGGCGGCGATAGTGCCCATGCTCACCTTGTCTTGATTGTGGCATTCGGTTGAGCGTGAGAACACGCTGGCGGGCATAGTGTGTTTGAGCGCTTCTGCCGTCCACGCCGATACGCCAATTTGCACCGCTTTAAAGCCATGATTAATTGCGCGGCGCGGGCCGGTTGAGCCGGATAAGTTAGCGGGTAAGCCATTATTAAACTTAGGATCCATTACCAGTGCCATTTGGCGATCGATAAGATCGGCTAAGTTAGCCACAGTATTTTTCAGTGAATCCATCGCAAAGGCGATATGGCCGCCGTAAAAATGGCCACCGTGGAGAATATGCTCGCCTTCGCCGTCGACAATCGGGTTGTCGTTGGCGCTGTTGACTTCGGTTTCGATAAACTGACGCATAAACGGCAGCGCATCCTGCAACACGCCGATAATGTGCGGCGCGCAGCGGATGGAATATCTGTCCTGCAGCCTGTCCGAATTGCGCGGATGTTCGTGGTGATTTAAATCTTCCCGTATCCACGTGGCGATTTGGTTTTGCCCTGGATGCGGTTTAGCGGCAAATAAGATTTCATCAAAATGGTTCGAGTTGCCTTTTAGCGTTAACGAAGCCATAGCGGTAATGCGGCTACTTAAGCGGGCAAGATATTGGGCGCGATCGAAGGCTAAACAGGCCAAGGCCGTCATCACAGCCGTGCCGTTCATCAGGGCTAAGCCTTCTTTTGGCCGCAGTACGTGCGGGGTGATGTTGAGCTTAACGTACACAGCTTGAGTCGCTTGGCGCTCACCTTGGTAAATCACTTCGCGCTCGCCGACTAACACGGCGGCCAAATACGACAGCGGCGTTAAATCACCGCTGGCGCCGACCGAACCTTCTTCTGGGATTACAGGGACTATGTTGAGATTGAGCAAAGTTTCGATGCGCTTTAATAGCTCATAGGTCACGCCAGATTTGCCAATGGCTAAGGAGTTTAAACGGCAAGCCATCACAGCGCGGGCCTGCATTATGCTTAAGGTCTCGCCTAAACCGCAGCCGTGGAAGCGGGTTAAATGCAGTGGCAATTCGTGGACCAGATCTAAGCTCACATTGACTGTGCAAGAGTCGCCATAACCAGTTGTTACACCATAAACCACGCCTTCTTCGTGCAGCAGGCTATCGATAAAGCGCGCACCTTTTTGAATATATTCTTGATAATCCGCATCATCACAGAGCTTGACTGGTGCGCCCTTGGCGACGGCAACCACTTGTTCTAAGGTAAGAAATTGACGGCCGAACTCAACAGTCTTTAAGTCTGATTGATTCTTTGAGTCGGCGGCTTGGGTGTGGCTCATGAATGACTAGTCCTGTCTGTCTTATGATCCTGCTCTGGGATCTGCGGTGATGCTGATTCTGTTGTTACAGCATCGGCTTGTACTGAATTGGTTGATGCGCGTTCTAATTCGCTGTCTTTACGCCAAAAATCGAAGAAGTTAAACCATTGCAAAGGCTCGCGTCTGGCAAAGTATTCTAAGCGTTCGCTGTAGCGATTTACTGCCTGCTGTAATCTGTCCATTCTGCCCGCCCTTGGGCCTTTAAGTGTTTCGGCGAAGTGTTCTAAATGCACCCGATAACGGCCCTGTTCCCGCAGACAAAACATTAAAAAAACAGGGCAATCGAGTAAGCCAGCCAAAATAAACGGCCCTTGGGGAAACGCCGCGTCTTGCCCCATAAAGGGCGCGTACATGACGCGACCTTGGGTATTCGGCGAGGTTCTATCGCCCGCGATCACCACCAGTTCACCAGCTTCTATCTTTTGCTGCAACAGCATAGACGTCGCGGGGTTAAGCTCGGTCACTTGAATAAGATTAAGCGTGCTATCAGGGTTTAACTGCTTGAGTACCTTATTGAAATTTTAAGCATGGCTCGTTAACACCATGACGTTTACTTTGACTTTGCGCTGGTGGATTGAAATGGCGCGGCAGAGTTCTAAATTGCCAAGGTGAGACACCAATAACACGGCGCCTTTACCGCTTTCGAGTTGGTCGGCCAGCACTTGGCGATCGGGGAAATCCACTTGGCTCAATTGAATGCGATCGCACCAGGCATCGATTCTATCGAGTGCGGCATTTCCAAAGGCTAAAAAGTGATTCAGGCTATCGCGCCAGCCTACGGGCTGATTGAGCTTAGGATGTTGCGGCTCAAGCATTTGCACGCGGCGCAGGAAATCTAACGAGGCTTCGCGGGTGACTTTGCCCGTGAGAAAGAAATAACAAATCACAGGATACATAATGGCGCGGCACAACCAATGGCCGCCAAAGCGATAGCTCTCGGCTAACAGTTTGATGCCCCAGTAACTGCCGCGCTCCTTCATGCCCGACCAATGGGTGGCTGAAGTTGATGATGTTGCTGAAGTCGATTGTGTTGCTGACGAGCAATGGGAGTTTTGCGCGGCTTGTTGCTGTGATTTACGCTTCAATAGCCAAGGCAGGCGTTTGAGCATGCCGAAAAATAACTTGGTATGCAGTTTAGTGATGCGCACATTGTCGGCCACACCTTGAAAGTGACTAACACCACCTTCGGGATAAATCACCTTAGTCGGCTGGAATAAAATTTCCACCCCTTGCCAGTAGAGTTTGACGAGGATTTCAATATCAAAATCCATTCGCTCCGTTAATGCTTGCTGGCACAGTAATCGCTCCGTGGCGGCTAAGGGATAAACGCGAAAGCCACACATAGAATCTTGAATATCAAAGCTTAAGGTTTCGACCCACACCCAAAAATGGGTGATATAACGGCCATAAAGCCTGCCCTTAGGCACGGATTCATCGTACTCGGGTTTGCCTGAAATCAGCGCATCGGGTTTAGCCTGCGCCTTGGCTACCATAGCTGGAATATCGGCCAGATTGTGTTGACCATCGGCATCGACCTGCAGTGCATGACTAAAGCCATCGCGGTAGGCTCGGCGTAGGCCCGTCATCACAGCAGCGCCTTTACCACGATTGTAAGGATGCAGCAGCAAAGTCACCCAAGGATAGGTTTGGGCTAAGGATTGCAGTAGATAACGGGTTTCGTCATTGCTGCCATCATCAATCAAATAACAGGGCAGATTAAATTGGGCGAGTTCGGCCAAGGTCTGGGCAATTGCGGCACTGTGATTGTAATTGGGGATCACTAAGGCGAGCTTGATGGGCGCCGACTCAACTAAGTCGCTGGGAGGTGTTAGCACTGGCTCGCCCCATCGCTGCTGTTAACTGGCGAGATATCGAAGGCGATACGACCTGACGCGTAGCGGTTTTCACCATCGCTATAGGCGAAGGTGAGTTTTCCCTTAGCCGCATTGTTGCTAATGCTTAAGGTGACTTCTTGCCCCGGCAGTATGAGTTGCTGAAACTTAAGCACTTCTAAGTTGGCTACGGCTTCGCAATAGCCGAAATATTGGCAGCCTAAACGCACCGCCCAATCTAATTGCGTCACGCCTGGCAGTACGGCTTGCTCGGGAAAATGTCCTTTAAAAGATTCAAGGTCGGCCGCCACTAACAGACGTAATTCAATGTTATCCATGCCGATATTGGAATGCAGGATCGGCGGTAAACTCGATTTAATCATGATCAAATAACTCGACTAACTGGGCAGTGACACGCTTACCCTGAGTGTTAAGCGGTAAAATATCGGGATAACGCCAGCGGCGTGGCAGGGTGACTCGCTCAAATTGCGTCAGTAAATGTGCTTTTAACGCATTGTTGATACTGAGTTTTCCCTGCTCTTGATGCACACTGCGGCCAAGTGCGGAGAGGGTCACTACCGCGCCCAGTTGGGATTTAAACTGCGGCAATACGACAAGTGCCGCTTGCTCAACATAGGCGTGACTGCCTAACAGCGTTTCCATTTGCGCCAGTGACAGGCGTTTCTCTTCAATCTTAACGATGCGATCGAGTCGGCCCTTGAGTCTAAACTGGCCATTTTCGGTCGGTTCGATTTTATCTTCGCAGCGCAACCATTCATCGTTGGCTAAATAGGGTGATTTAAGTAGCAAGGCTCCGTCGCTAGGATCTTGATCTATCGATATTCTGTCAAACACTTGCCAAGGTTCATCGGCCTCATGCTGACGGCGATAGGCGATGCCGCCCGTTTCTGTGCTACCAAAAATTTCGATGGGCAGATGGCCATAGCATTGGCTGATCCCCTGAGCCGCCGCAAAACTTAAGGGCCCGCCGGAGCTAAACACTAAGCTGGGTGAGCGCAGCTGCCGCTCGTGCTCTAAGGCCTTAGGTAAACGCGATAACTGGGCAGGGCTACTGATCAAACACAGGTTTGGCAGTAAGGCGGTGTAATAGCTTAAGGTTTCTGGGTATTCAATCTGCTCGCTTAAAAATGGCCGACTGGCGGCGAGTGGCCACAAAATCTTGAATAACAGGCCATAGATATGCTGGTGGGAAACCGTTGAAACCACACTGCAATGGGGTAAATGTTCGGCAAAGGTATGTTCGAGCACTGAGACTTCAACGTCTAATTGCTGAAGTGTTTTACGGATCGCCTTAGGTTCGCCACTGCTGCCGGAGGTAAATAGCACAAGTTCGCCGATAGCCTCGCTCGCCGGCCAAGGCTTGCTCGGTAGGCTCAGCTCTTTTCTCAGTAGAATAAAGGCCTGACTTTCACACAATGGCTTGTCCGACAATATGCCTTCAAACTGGTGGGTTAACTCGCTCAGCGTGCCCGTTTGGGTGTTGGCTGGTAAGATAATTTCCTTGCCGGCTAACAGCGCCGCACATAAACCGACAGCAAACAGATCGCTGGTATCACTCGCGAGCAGCCATTTTTTCTCTGGCGCGGCCAGCAGTTGCTCGTAAAAATACGCCACCTGATTGGTAAATAATGCACCTGTGACTATGTCGTGGTGATTAAAGCTGATCAGTTGTTGGGCAAAGGGCCCTTGGGTTAACCAGTTTTTGAGTAGCTGTGTCATGTTTTCTTCAACCAAAAGCTGCGATATAACCATTCCCCACCGAGGAGCAGTCCCATGAGTACGTATGCAATCAAACCGTTATACAAGGTCCAGGTTGCTAAGCTAGTAAAGCCAGCGGTGTAAGCCGCCATAGTGCCATTGAAGATAAATAAGCCGCACCAAAGTAGCGTGACTTTTTTAAGATACCCAGTGGCTTCATCCGGTAAATCGGGTTCTTTCAAACGGGCTAAACGTTCGATCATGCTAGGGCCAGTGTGCAGTGAATAACTGAACAGCGCCAGCATAGTGAGATTTATCACTACTGGGTAATACAGCAGCCAGTCACTGCGCTTGGTAAGATAACTGCCTGCCGTGAGCACAATCCCCACCAATAGTGGTAAAACTAATGTCTTAACCTTTTGCTTTTGTAGCATTAGCCGCACTATCAGCAATAAACACAGCACGAGCGCTATGGTGCCAGCAGGCAAGTAACTGAGCCCTAAATACACGGCAACGGGGTAGGCCAGCAAAGTTAGGGCGGTTAAGACCTGTAGCAAGGCTCGCATTAGGTTTTAACTAAACCTTCGATAGCATTAATCACATCATTGATTGTGCGAACTGATTTAAATTCATCGGGTTGGATCTTTTTACCTGTCAGTTGCTGCAGTTTTATCACTAAGTCGACTGCATCAATGCTGTCGAGATCGAGCTCTTCATACAGGTTGGCCTCAGGCGTAATCGCCTCGGCATCAATTTCGAATTCGTCCACTAAAATAGTGGTCAGCATAGCGAGGATTTGTTCACGATTTTGCATATTCCTCTCCTATGGACGCTGTGATTCGATAAAGCGAGCTAAGCTGGCAACACTGTGGAAATGGGCCTTAGTGGCATCCGAATTGGCTTCGATTTTGACATCAAATTTTTTCTTGATGGCTAAGCCGAGCTCGAGGGCGTCGATAGAATCTAAGCCTAAACCTTCGCCAAATAGCGGTGCATCGGTTTCAATATCATCAATGCTGACGTCTTCTAGATCGAGACAGTCGATGATTAACTGCTTTATTTCATTGTTTAAGTTCATAATTATTTTCGAGTTGTTGTTTATAGTAATGTTCAAGATCCCGCGTCAGCTGCCGGGCCATTTTTGCATGCTCACCTAAAGCCGCTTGGTACTTCTGGTAAGAAACGATTGTGCCGATTTCAACGGCCATTCCCATGGTTTGCCTTGGGATTTCATACCAAGGTTGCTCCTTTGTCAAACCACGCACATTGGTACGTAGCACCACAGGTAAAATATCCGCTTCGGCCCTTAAGGCTATATTGGCAGCGCCGCGGGCAAAGTGGTTAATGGTCGCGCCGACCACCGTACGCGTGCCCTCGGGGAAGATGATTAAATTGGTGCCTCTTGCGAGCACTTCGCGGCAATCCTCTAGCATGAGTTCGGCGCCGCGATTGGGAATATAACCCGCGCAGGACACCACACCACGCAAAAATGGATTACGCCACAAAGCTTGTTTGACTATGCAGCCCGCATTGGGCATGAGACTTATCAATACCACCACATCGACTAAACTGGGGTGATTGGCTATGACGATAACGCCTCTGGCATCATGTAATTTTTGGGCATCGTGGCTGCTGACCTTAATCACACCTGCCCAAGTGAGCATGGCGACAAAGCCTTTGAACATTAAATGCACGGCTTTTTGGACTCGAATAATCCGCGCCTCTGGTGTGCCTGGCCAAAAACGCAGTAGCGGCAGAATGGTCAAGGAGCTTAATAAGCCGCCTAAGCCAAAGGCGATATAACAACTCACACCGCCTAGCCAACGTGGCACATAATTCAGCCCTTCGCGGCGAGTTTCTGGCAAGGTATAAGCGGCATTGAGTATTGAATCTTGATGATCCTTGGCGGCGTCATGGCTGTGGGCTACATCAAACATGCTCAAGTCTCCAATGCCATTGGGATAAGCAGCCTGAAATATTTTGTGCCGTCGCTAGGGCGTGGATAAATGCACCATAGGTCAGCGGATTTAAAGCTGTTGCCTTAGAAATGCGGCTCACCGTGAGCTTGGCCGAAGCGGGTGTATCGAAGGGCGCGAGCTGTAGGCCTAGGGCCAAAGGTAATTCAAATTCTTGGGTAAACTCATCGTACACAGGAGGCACTGGATCATCACCGAACACCAATAACAATGGTTCTGGCGATTGATGTAATTGGGCGAAGGCTTCGACCATAGCTTGGGACAGGGTTTCTGTGCCCGCCGCAACTGAAGTTGAAGGCGCGGTATTGGCCGCCACTATGCCAAAAATGCCGCTGGCGGTGTTGTGCACCGACTGACTAAAACCTAAGGGCGATAAGGGCTGTTTGGCGATAATGTCTTCGAGCAGGCCAATGGTGCGCTGCAACTCTCCATGGCGCGAGGCAAAAATAGAGCGACAATTTGCAGGCATTTCGCACTGAAAACTCACCTCTAACATCATCTTAGTCAAGCGACTAAAACGGCGGCGCTGCATGGCGGGAATTTGTTTGAGTGCGGGAGCGGTGGTATCCGACTGTGGTGGCGTATCGAGATTGAGCTCAGCCGAACTCTCGCACCAAGTTTGCCAACTTTGATGGTGCTGATATTGGGGGGCCCAAGCGCCCCAAGAGAGAATGCTGAATGTTAGTTGCACTACTTTGCCTCGACACTAAATTTAAGCTGTCTTAGTTATCCCTAACTAAGTTAGAACATTAATGGATTGTCATACCATAGTGAGGAGTATACGAGTTAGAAGAATGACGCTCGAAATGCCCTCTACAGCGTGGTCATTCTACACTATGCCCCTTCTTTTTATGAAGCCATTTGCATTGTGCGGGTTAACGGAATGGGATCAAGTGCTGTGATTTGCAGCGCTTATTCGACATTGAGTAACAAATATCGCAGTGGCTATCTGATTTCGCTGACGCTTTAACTTACAGGTTAAAATGAAAAAAGGCGCACTGAGCGCCTTTTGGCATGAGCTTGATAACCTATTGCGACAATTGATTCTCGATTTTACGCAGCGCTACTTTCAACTTGCGAGTATTTTCTGGACCCATACGGATCAACAGTTTTTGTGCACTGGGTAATGCCTCTAAGTTAGGGTCAACGAATTGATAGTTAACGCTAATTGAATTCAGCTCAATCGGATCTTCAATAATAGGTGCTGCGAGTAACATTTTAATCGCTTGCAGCATTCTGTCGTTAAATTTGGCGTTGCTGTAGCCGAGTTCGGTAAAGGCTTCCTCTAGGAGCGGCGTCAGTTGCTTGTAAGTTGTGATTAAGCTCTGTTCGTCCATTTTGGCAATCGAGTCAACATAGGCATCGTATCTGTGGAAACCCTCAGGATTTAAATACACTTTGTTGGTGATTTCTGAGACTGAGAACAGCTTCTCTGGTCCTTTAAGTGGGCTAACTTTACGGGTTAATTCACCCTGGGCTAGGTTATCCACGAATACCACAAATTGGCGGACGAGATCTTGCTGCACTAACGAAGAACTCAGCACATTGTTATTGATCATGGCGAGGGCTTTTTGTTGCACAAATGCATCACTTTCAGCCAGCACAGGCACAGGTTCTACGACAACTTCAGGCTCTGCCACTGCAGTGGTTTCAGTGCTATTGGTGTTCGTTTCTGTAACGGCAGGCGTCGTCTCAGTGGTTTCAGGCTCTGGCGCACTTTCGAGCGTCATAGGTTCAGATGGCGGTGTTTCAGGCAATACAATAGGGGCGTTAGGGATGAGTTTAGGTGAGTCAGAATCACCGCTGTAGTAATAATATCCTCCGGCAGAAAGTAGCACGACGAGCACTATCGCAAAAAGCGCAAAGCGATTGCTGCTAGAAGAAGTCTCTTGAGGTGTTATTCTATCATCTTGATTAACTTGCATTTTACATCCTTCGCTTGAGTGTCAAGGTAACTTGGTGAATACATGCAGCTAACATTAAAGTGCAAGAGCGGGCTATTTGAAGGCCGCAGGTTCATTTTGCAAGTTTCCATGCGCTTGTCTATAGCGCTTAGCTGAACATAAACAATTTATTTCGAGTAAAGGCAGATGTTACGCCTCGTTCTTTACCCTTTAATATTTACGGCTTAAGCCTGCACATAGTGCTGCCTGTGCCCGAGCCAACGTAAAATAATTGCATCGACTTTTTCGGGGGCTTGAGCCATTACATGGCTCGCTAATTTCTGAATGTGTGGGATCAAAGCTTGATCGCGCACCAGATCGGCAATTTTGAGCTCAGCCAGCCCCGTCTGCTTAGTGCCAAGCACTTCACCCGGACCACGAATTTCTAAATCTTTCTGCGCTATGATGAAACCATCATTGCTTTGTCTGAGTACACTCAGTCTTTGGGTGGCGGTATGGCTCAACGGCGCCTTGTAGAGTAACACACAATGGCTTGCGATGGCGCCTCGACCGACTCGTCCGCGCAGTTGATGTAGTTGTGCTAGACCTAAACGTTCAGGGTTTTCAATGATCATCAGGCTGGCATTGGGCACGTCGACGCCCACTTCAATCACGGTTGTCGCTACCAGTAGATGAATAATGCCAGCCTTAAAGTCAGCCATGATTTGCTGTTTCTCGGCGCTCTTCAATCTGCCATGCACTAGGCCAATATTGAGCTCGGGCAGGGCGAGGCGCAGTTCTTCGGCTGTGTCTTCGGCGGCTTGGCATTCGAGCACTTCGGATTCTTCAATCAGAGTACACACCCAATAGGCCTGACGTTTATCTGTGATGACGGCGTTACGCACCCGTTCAAGCACTTCGTTACGGCGTAAATCAGCAATCGCCACTGTGGTTACTGGAGTTCGCCCCGGCGGCAGTTCATCGATAATGGACGTGTCGAGATCTGCATAGGCCGTCATCGCCAGCGTGCGGGGAATGGGTGTGGCTGTCATGATCAATTGATGCGGGTGGAAACCTTGGCTCACGCCCTTTTCCCGCAGGCCTAAGCGTTGGTGTACGCCGAATCTGTGCTGCTCATCGATAATAATTAACGCAAGTTTGTTAAAGACCACATGCTGCTGGAAGATGGCATGGGTACCAATCACCATCTGGGCGGCGCCGGATTCAATATCCGCAAGGGATTGCGCTCTGACCTTGCCTTTAAGTTTCCCCGCCAGCCAACCGACCTTAAGCCCGAGTGGCTCAAACCAAGCGGCAAAGTTAGTCGCATGCTGCTCGGCCAATAGCTCGGTTGGCGCCATCATGGCAACTTGATAACCGTTTTCAATCGCTTGCAATGCCGCCATCGCCGCGACTAAGGTTTTACCCGAGCCAACATCCCCTTGCACTAAGCGCATCATAGGGTGCGGTTTTTCTAAATCTTTGCCTATATCAGCCACGACTCTTTGCTGGGCGCCAGTCGGCTTAAAGGGCAAAGCCGCGAGGAAGGGATTGAGCAACTGCCCCGTGGCCTGCATGGTGACAGCGGCATCTAAATTACTGCGCTGCCTTAGGCGTAACATGCTGAGATTGTGGGCGAGTAATTCTTCCTGCACGAGTCGTTGCTGGGCTGGGTGTTGACCTAGCTCTAAATCGAACTGAGAGATCCCCGCAGGAGGGCGATGTAGCGTCTGCAGCGCTTGTTTAAGGCTGATGTTGTTAGGTTGCAATTGTGGTGGCAGAAGTTCAGTTAAGCCACCCTCTTCCAGCAATACCAAGGCTTGCTCCGTCAGCTTTAGCCAACTCGCCTGTTTTAAGCCCTCAGTCGTGGGATAAATCGGCGTTAGGGTATCACTCAGGTGAACATCTTCACCGGGATACACCACTTTATATTCTGGATGCACTATCTCAGCTTGATGACTACCACGGCGCACTTCACCGTAGGCGCGGATCATCAAACCATTTTGCATGGCATTACGCTGAGCAACGGAAAAGTTAAAGAAGCGCAGGCTTAAGCTGCCCGTATCGTCGCGCACATTGCAGACCAGCATGCGCTTGCGGCCTTGGATGATTTGTGTCGATTGGATTTCAGCTTCTATAGTGCCATAACCGCCTAGGCTGAGGGCGGCAATGGGATAGACTTGGGTTCTGTCTTCGTAGCGCAGGGGTAAGTGAAACAGCAGATCTTGTACTGTTGTGATGCCGAGCTTTGCGAGTTTCTCCGCGACCTTTTTGGCGACGCCTTTGAGGTCGGTGATCGGAACAAGATCCAATTGCTGCAAGTCGTTAGCACTCAATCACTGTGAATTTATACATATATTAACAGAGAATAAGCGTAAGGCAATCTCAAGGGGAATTAGGGTGTTATCAAATTTTGTTTGGAAGCATAGCTAATATCCTTCTGTAGCCTTAAGACCACAAAATTGTTGATAAGATATCGTTAGGCTGAAAGCGTGGTTAACTGTGAGTGTTATTACAACCAGCCTTTTTGCTTGGCAATGCGGGCTGCATCGATTCGATTACTGGCATTGAGTTTGGCTATGGCTTCTGAGAGGTAGTTGCGAACAGTCCCTTCGGCGATAAAAAGAGTTTCGGCGATGTCGGAGGTGGATTTGCCTTCGCTAGCGAGGCGAAGAGCGCGGCGTTCTTTGTCGTTGAGCGGGTCGACATCGCCAATCGCCATCATGGCAAGTTCAGGATCGATCACTCGTTTTCCCGCCATCACTTGTTGAATCGCGTTGACTAAGGTTTCCGAGGGCGCATCTTTAAGCAGAAAGCCGCCCACACCCGCTTCGATGGCACGTTTAATATAGCCCGCACGGCCGAAGGTGGTAATGACCACAACCTTAGTTTGGCTATGTTGCTCCTTTAACCATGTAGCCAGCTCTAAGCCTGTGCGGCCGGGCATTTCGATATCCGTTAGCAAGAGATCAAAGCTTTGCTGTTTGAGTAAGCTTAGAGCTTCGTCGCCGTCACTCGCTTGGGTGATACTAAAACCCCCTGCAAGCGTGAGGAGTGCGGCGAGTGCTCCTCGCACCATAGCTTGATCTTCCGCCAATAAAATCTTCATTAATGTGTTGCTCCCTGCAAAGGTAAACTGACGGTAAATCTATATCCCTGTTCGAGATTATAGCTCAAGCTGCCGCCTAAACTGTCGAGACGCTCGCGTATACCAGTGAGGCCATTACCCTCTATAAAAGGTTTGGCCGCGGCATTGTCTTTGACTTCGAGCAGCAGGCGGTCTGATTGCTTAGAAAAGTGGATAGAGCATTCACTTGCACCGCTATGGCGAAGAATATTATTAATGAGTTCGGTGAGGATCAAACTCAGTTGGCTTTCTGTGGTTGCACCTAGCTTGGGTAGCTCACCACTGAGCTCGACACTTAAGCCTTTATCCCTTAAGGATTTACAAAGCTGCGTCACGCAACTCTCTAGGCCCTTGTGTTTGTAGTCTGACACTGTGTGGCGGATCTGGCTTAAACTTTCCCTTGCAATTTGTCCTAGCTCAGTCAATTGGGTTGATGCGAGTTCATATTCTTGTTTTGCGATAAGCTTTTCGGCTAGCTCAGCCTTAAGGGCGATGGAAGATAGGCTATGCCCCATAATGTCGTGTAGATCCCGCGCGATACGTTCCCGCTCAAGCATAGTGGCCAAGGTGGTAATTTCTTGGGCACTTTGCTGTTCTTTCAATTTATGCCGATAACGTCTGCGTTCGGCGACACCAAACATGCCCACGCCGAGCACTAATCCCGAGCCGTAAAGCGGAAAGTAGTAACTGTTAAAGTGGTAAATCTCATTGAGGGCAAACAGCAGGCCGATGAGGGCTGCAATAGCCAACAGACAGGTCCGGAGAGGATAAAAAAAGCCAATGAAGAAAGCGGCAAAGGTAAATAGCGAGATAGAGCCTGGGTTGATTGGTGTGATCGCTATTGCTATGGCCACCATAATGAGAATGGGCAGATAGGCGCTACGGCTATTGCACTTATAGGTCCAAAAATAACTGGCAATAAAAGGGATTAACACGGCAAAACTGAGGGCGATTTTCCAGCTTGGATAGGGATTAATGGCAAGTGGGATCAGATAAAACACTAAGTTTATCAAATACACCCAAGCAAGTTTTCGTTCGAGCTGAAGGGGAGTGCTTATCATGATGCCTCTGTGTCACTGAGTTGGTTGTTGAATGCCCACCGATGGCATCTGTTTTAATTTATTCTTTTTAGGGATTGGCGCTATCGTCAGCGCCATAGATCCCCGTTAACAACTTTGTCTATTTTGCACTTAATTGCTGATTTTGTTGAAGCAAAAATTTTGCCCAACCATAATCTGCTTGTACTTTTATCGCTTGTTGCCAATCTTCAATCGCGCCTTGGCTATCGCCTAATTCCTGTTTAGCGAGCCCGCGCCATGTGTAAGCTTCGGCTTCACCCCAGCAAATGTTGTCGCAAGGCTGGGCGAATCTTTCTATGGCTGTAGTGGCTAAGGTCTTAGCATTTTGCATGCTGCCGCCAAATATGGCTGGTGTGTTATAGGCGGCGATGGCTTTAACAAGCGCTACCCGTGGATTTTGTGGTTCTAATTGTTCGGCACCGGCAATCGCCTTGGCGGATTTCATGCCGAGCGTTGCACCTTTGCTATTGTCTAAGGCGATTTGCATGCCATAAACCGACGATAACAGCGCGAGGGATTCTGCATTCGCTTGGCTGGTTTCGAGTGCTTCTAATGTGGTTTGCGCTGTAGTCAGTGCGCTGCTAGCGAGTGTTTTTTGTCCCATTACATTGGCACTGATGGCTAAGCGATAGTTCGCATAGGCTTTATCATAATCTTGAGTGCTGCCGCTCAGTTGTTGTAATTGCGTTAGATTCATCGCATTCGAGGCCGCGTCTACGTTGGTGATGCTAGTGTTTGATGGCGTTGCTGCAAACGAGTGAGTACTGATAAGCACAAAGCTGGAGGCGAGGAGTAATGTTTTCATGGTATTTCCTTATTGAGTGAGTTTCCCAATGTTTGGGTACGGGCTCATTATCAGAAATTCGATAGAAGAAGTGCAGACACAAAGGTCATGGCTTTGGCATGACAAATGTCATCAGTTGAGTTGTGTGCTTATATTTTTTATGAGGTGTGCTTTAAAGAAGGTGCGTGATGAATAAAGGACTGCAATACCTAGAGAGCAAAACACCGGAGAGGCTCCGGTGTTTTTTATCGTAAATGAGCAGCTAAGTGTTATACCACAGCTTGAGTGCTCGCTTGGTTTATTAGGTAGCCCAAGTAACCTAAGTAGCACAGTAGTAATACTGAACCTTCGCGGCGGCCAATACGAAATCCTGTCCAAGCGAAAGGTAAAATCATGATGGCAAATGCCAACATCACGATGAAATCAAAGGGTTGGAAGCCAAGTGATGATACCGGCTGTACTATTGCAGTAATACCTAAAATACCCAAAATATTGAATATGTTAGAACCGACAACGTTACCTATGGCTATGTCACTCTGACCTTTCAGTGCCGCTAGAACAGAAGTTACTAACTCTGGCATACTGGTACCAATCGCCACGATCGTTAAGCCGATAATGACTTCACTGATACCGAAGGTCTTGGCTAAATCTACTGCGCCGTTGACAAACAAAATACCGCCACCGACTAACATACCAATACCGACTAAGATAAATAGGGCTGAAAGTAGCGGATTATTTGGACCCGCTTCAATCTCTTCCTCTTCATTACCATTTTTCGAGCTGATGTAACTAAAGGCTAAATAACCGAACAGTAGTGACAGCAATATCACACCGTCAATTAGGCTGAGCTCGCCATCTAACAAGAGTGCCCAGAACAACATGGAAGCCAATATCATCAAAGGGATATCACGCTTTACGACTTGAGATTGCACTTGAATAGGGCGGATAAGTGCCGTGATGGCTAAAATCAAACCTATGTTAGCAATGTTAGAGCCAATAACGTTACCTAAGGCGATACCGCTGTTTCCTGCTAGAGCAGATTTTACACTCACAGCCAGTTCTGGTGCGCTAGTACCAAAGGCTACAATAGTTAAGCCTATGATAAGTGGCGTAATACCTAAACGTAGAGCGATTGAACTCGCGCCACGAACTAGGGCTTCTGCGCCTAAGGTTAAAATAATAAAACCGCCAATAATCGATAGTGTAATTAGCATCGTTAGACTCTGTTAAACCTAATATTGAATGGAAAAGTACAAGGGAATTGCCCCTTGGCCGACTGGCGCACATGATACGTGGTTTTATCGGATTTTGACAGAATATGTCATAAAAAAGCACACCCTAGGCGTGCTTAGTTTTAGCTGATGACCATACTCGCCAACTGATTGTTTAGCCAAGTTATTTTTGAGTTAATTCATCTTCCCAGCGGACTTGGGCGCCACGAATGCCGTCAACTCGTTCGCTAAAGGCTTTTTCAAGCACATGGCGTTTGATTTTGAGGGTAGGCGTGAGCGCATCATTCTCAATCGTCCAAGGATCACTGACCACGACAATCGCATCGACATGTTCGTGTGACTCTAAGTGCGGATTAACGCTATCGAGTGTCGCTTTGAGTGAGGTGCGGACTTCTTCACGGGCTTGTAGATTTGCCCCTTCGGATAACTGCACTAGTGCGACGGGATGCGGCAGACCAGAACCAATCACACAAATCAGTTCAACATGGGGATCCTGCGCCAATTTACGTTCGATAGGCACGGGCGCTACATATTTGCCCTTGGCGGTTTTAAAGTTGTCTTTCACTCGGCCAGTAATAGTGACACAACCATCGGCATCAATTGAGCACAGATCGCCTGTGTGGAAGAAACCATCAGCATCGAATGCCGCTGCAGTAGCTTCAGGCTGCAGATAATAAGCTGTCATTAATCCCGGGCTCTTGAGCAGTAGCTCACCATCCTCGCCTTGGCGGATCTGGCAATCCTCAACTGGGCGGCCAACAGTACCAATTTTACGCGCATCAAAAGGATAGTTGATGATCGAATAGGCACAGTTTTCTGTCATACCCCAAGCTTCGCAGATATTAAGACCAATACTGTGATACCAGTGGATCAGTGATGGCGGAATTGGCGCCGAGCCAGAGCCGAGTAGACGACAATGGTTCAAGCCTAAACCCTTATGGATTTTGTATTTCACAAAGCTGCTAAGCAGTGGGATTTTCAGCAATAGATTAAGTTTACTGACCCCAATTTTGTCGATAATGTTTTTCTGAAACAGGCTCCATAACCGTGGTACCGAGAAGAATACCGTTGGTTTTGCCCGTTGAACATCGACAACGAAGGAGTCGAGACTTTCAACGAAAGCCACCACACTACCTGAGTAGAAGGATGATCCTTCAATCGCAACGCGCTCAGTGATGTGGGCTAAGGGTAAATAGGATAAAAGTCTATCGTCGCCATCGGTGCGCAGGTCACGGACTACCGCTTGGCAAGTCCAGCCATAGCTGGCGAAGGTTTGAATCGCGCCCTTAGGTTGGCCAGTCGAGCCAGAGGTATAGATGAGTGTCATCACTTGATCTGGAGTAGGCAGCGGGGCGTTAACTAAGGGATAGCCTAGCTTAAGCAATTGTTCCCATTGATATTGTGCTGGCATCGTATCATAAGGCATGGCAAGGCGTAGTAGCTCGCCGCCGACACCAGCCTCTTGGTCTGCCCAATGGTCAAGCTTGCCGAGAAAAATGGCTTTTGCGCCACTGTGTTGCAGTACATAGCGAATCGTGTCTGTGTTGGCGGTAGGATAAATAGGTACGCTGACATAACCGCCGTGCATCAACGCGAGGTCGGTGATAAACCATTCGGCACAGTTTTTAGAGAGAACGGCAATTTTATCACCACGCTCTAAGCCTAAGTGATGTAAGGCTCCGGCAAGTTGTTGAACTTTTTCTTGAACTTCAGCCCAAGTAAAATCAAGGAATTGACCCTTGATCGGTTGGCGTAAATAGACTTGGTCCCCCTGAGTATTAGCCCAGTGCGCCAGCATTTCAATTGGCGTCTTAATCGCTGTATCCATTGGCAATTCCCTGTTATTTATTGTTCTTTTGGCTGTACCCAGTATGGCGAGTTTTGTGAGCTCGCGCAAATAGTTTACAAGATTGTAAAATATGAGAATGGAGCGCAAAGCCTACAAGTTGAGTGTTATACCAATCGTATTAAATATCTGTTCATTCAGCGGGAGTTCAACGCGCTTTAGACAAGGCGAAGGCTTGAAGGCATAGTGGTGCTCTGTCGAAAGCCTTAAACGCAGTATAAAGCGCGTTGCCATGTAGTGAACATCAGCCGCCCTTCGGGAGTCACACAGGCATCCCACTCCGGTGTTGCATTGACTTAAAAGGGAATAACCATTTCTGCGTCAATGCGCCTTGGATTGAAATGCCTGTGAGGCTCTGAACTGATTAGATATTTAATGTGATTGGTATGAAAGCAAGATGAAGAGAGTGGCGAGCGGGGTGTAGGATCGTGTTGGCAACAAAAAAAGCGCCGTAGCGCCTTTTCGTTTATAGAAGGTGAAATGCTAGCGCTTACAGCTCCATCACGCCGTCCATTTCAACTTGAGAATCCTTCGGCAATTGCTTCACGCCGATAGCAGCACGGGCTGGGTATGGCTGGCTGAAGTAACGGCTCATGATTTCATTCACTTTAGCGAAGTGGCTTAAATCAATCAGGAAGATGTTGAGCTTAACGATATCGTTGATTGAACCACCCGCAGCAGCACAAACCGCCGTTAGGTTTTCAAATACTTGCACGACTTGTGCTTCAAAATCATCGCTGACAATTTGCATTGTGCTTGGCACGAGCGGGATCTGGCCAGATAAATACACTGTGCTGCCGACTTTAACCGCTTGTGAATACGTGCCTATGGCCGCTGGGGCGTTTTCGGTCGCTATGATGATTTTTTCTGCCATGACGCTCTCTTTAGTGTTGAGTTAATTAACGGTTACGGGACGTGCGCAGTACTTCGGGCAGTACCCTAATTCGGCGCATCACGTTGGCTAAATGGATCCTGTCTTTCACCGAAATCCGCAGGTTGATCAAATACACGCGACCATCACGTTCTTCAGTGCTGAGGTTGTGAATGTTTGAACCTTCGGCGGCAATGATCGAGGTGATCTTCGCCAGTGCACCTTGGTGGTTAACAATTTCCACCCGCAGATTGGCTTGATAATCAACGCCTTCAACATTATCCCATTGTACGGGAATATACTTGTCTGGCTCGCCTTGATAACCACGAATATTGGCACAGTTTTCCATGTGCACCACTAAGCCCTTACCTTGGCTCACGTGGGCTATCACGGCATCACCTGGGATGGGGCGGCAACAGTTAGCGAAGGTAACGAGCATGCCTTCGGCGCCACGAATTGGCATCATGTGGCCGTCGCGACTTTCTTGATTCTCAAGATTATCGCCAATCAAACGCTGGGCGATAACAATACTCATGGCATTGCCAAGGCCGATATCGGCGAGCAGTGAATCGAGCGTCGTATGTTTAGTATCGCGGATCACTTTTTCTATCTGCTCAGGCGCAATGCTGTCGAGTTTGGTTTTGCCTAGCGCATGGTTGAGCAGGCGGCGACCGAGTGCAATCGCATCATCACCTTTAAGGCTTTTCAGCACTTGGCGGATTTTAGCGCGAGCTTTACCGGTTACCACAAAGTTCAGCCAAGCGGCATTAGGACGGGCGCCTTTAGCGGTAATGATTTCAACGGTTTGGCCTGAAATTAACGGCTGGCTAAGCGGATACGCTTGGCGATTAACACGGGCGCCGACGCAAGTATTACCCACGTCCGTATGCACTTCGTAGGCAAAGTCTACCGCGGTGGCATTGACGGGTAATTCCAGAATGCGACCTTCGGGGGTGAACACATAAATCTCTTCAGGGAAGAGTTCAGTCTTCACGTTTTCAACGAATTCGAATGAGGTGCTGGCGCTTTGTTGTAATTCCAACAAGCTTTGCATCCACTTACGGGCACGCACTTGAGTCGTCGTGCCTTGGCCTGTTTGCGCACCGCCTTTGTAGGCCCAGTGTGCGGCAACCCCTTTGTCGGCCATCTGGTCCATATCTTCGGTACGAATTTGGATCTCAACGGGCACGCCGTGTGGACCAAACAAAGAGGTATGGAGTGACTGATAACCGTTGGCTTTAGGGATAGCGATATAATCTTTGAAACGACCGGGACGAGGCTTGTACAGTCCATGCATGGCGCCGAGTACGCGATAACAAGTGTCGATGGAATCGACTATCACCCTAAAGGCGTAGATATCCATGACTTCTTGGAATTGCAGCTCTTTACTCTGCATCTTGTTATAGATGGAGTAGAGGTTTTTCTCGCGACCTTTGACTTTCCCTGGAATACCCGCATCGTTTAAGCGTGTATACACAGCGGCTTCGATGCCTTGGATCAATTCTTTGCGATTGCCACGGGCGGCTTTAACGACTTCTTTAAGCACCCGATATCGCATTGGATAATAAGCTTGGAAACCTAAGTCTTCTAACTCTGTCTTGATGTTATGGATACCGAGACGGTTAGCGATGGGTGCGTAGATTTCTAAGGTTTCGCGGGCGATACGGCGACGTTTGTCGGGACGCAGTGCGCCTAAGGTACGCATGTTGTGGGTTCTATCGGCAAGCTTGATGAGGATAACGCGGATATCCTGCGTCATCGCCATCATCATTTTACGGAAGTTTTCAGCCTGAGCTTCTTTCTTGTCGCGAAATTTAAGCTTATCGAGTTTTGACACGCCTTCGACGAGTTCGGCCACCGCGACACCGAATAATTCGGCTAAATCGTCTTTGGTGACATGGGTATCTTCGATGGTGTCATGGAGCAGTGCTGCCATCAGCGTCTCATGATCAAGACGCATGTCAGCAAGGATGCGGGCAACCGCAACCGGATGAGTAATATAAGGTTCGCCACTCGTGCGCATTTGCCCTTCGTGGGCATCGCGCGCAATCTGGTACGCCTGCTTGAGCAATTCTACCTGTTCAGGTTCTAAGTAACCGGAAGCAGACTCCTTTAGACCTTCAAACAGATACAAGTGGCAGCTCTCCTTTTACCTAAATAGGTTTTTACTCAAAAACTATAATGAACGACCTTCAGCAATGGCTGCAACCGCTGCAATTTCAGCGGCTTCACGTTCACGTACCGTTTGACGCTCATCGGCATCTAAGGTGTGAGCATTAACTAAACCTAGTTCGATTTCACGCAGGGCGATAACCGTGGGTTTGTCGTTCATCTCTTCAACCATAGGGTCTTTACCCTGCACGGCGATTTGGCGAGCACGACGCGCCGCAACCAAGATCATATCAAAACGGTTGCCGATTTGTTCTACGGCGTCTTCTACAGTTACGCGAGCCATGTGTTGAAACTCCAGTTTATCTAGGGAAAAAATGACGCAAAATTGTACACTATGACAGCTATCCTGCCAACAGATCGTGAAGCATATCATTTTGCGCGTGGATCTGACTAGCACCTGTTAAGCGCTGACTGCGAATGATGGCACGCAAATCGGCTAAGGCAGTGTCAAAATCGTCGTTGACGATAATAAAATCATATTCTTTATAGTGGGACATTTCCGATACGGCTTGTGCCATACGGCTGGCGATAACATCGCGACTGTCTTGTCCGCGACCTGTTAGGCGGCGCTCTAGCTCGGCTTTAGAGGGTGGTAGAATAAACACACCAACGGCCTCTGGCATCACGGCTTTAACTTGTTCGGCACCTTGCCAGTCGATATCGAGGAAAACATCGATACCTTGGGTGAGCGTATGTTCGATCACATGGCGCGAGGTACCATAGTAATTGCCAAACACTTCTGCCCATTCAAAAAAGGCATTTTCAGCAATTAAGGCTTTGAATTGCTCAACATTAACGAAGTGATAGTGTTGACCATCAACTTCGCCTGGGCGTGGTGCGCGGGTGGTATGAGATACCGAAACCTGCATGTCGGCTGGCTTGTCTTTAAGCAAGGCTGAAATCAACGAGGATTTACCTGCGCCACTTGGCGCCGACACAATAAATAAATTTCCGCGTGCGGTCATGAGCTAAATATCCAATGGGTTAACGCAAGAAGGGCCCAGAAAGCCGAGCATTATACCGATTTTGACCATAGAAATACTAGGGCTTGTTGGCTGGCAATTTAAGCCTATTTTAGATTTACTTCGATATTATGTGCATTTTTATCCGACTTGGGTCGTAGGCACTGACAATTGCGGGTAAATTGGTTACGCTCGTGCGAATAAGGCAATGAGTGTCTTTTTGTATCTCGTTTTTACAACAATAAAGGAAGGGTCGTGCTGTTAAAATCTCTTTTCTGCCTTCACGGGCGTGATTCTCGTCCCCGTTTTGTCGCAATCAGTGTTGGCGTTTACGTCTGTATTGCATTTGCAGCCGCTGCTTTTGGGGCTAATTTTCTGATGTATTTGCTGGCATTGTTGGGTCTACCTTTATTAGGGCTCACCAGTTTGCGTCGTTTGGCCGATGCCGATAAGTCAAAAGGCTTGATTGGCGTATTTCTATTGCCGTTAATAATTTTCATCGGCCTGTTAGCGGCCGGTGTGCATATTGCCTTAATTGGATTGAGTTTAGCGTTAGCCGCGGGACTGACATTTTGGGGCTGGCGCTTTCCTGCACCAACGATAGTGGATTATCGCTACGGTTATTTCGGTCCTGAGCTGGATGCACCAGCATCACAGGCAATGCCTAGGCGCCGTGTGGAACCGACTATTGTTCCTAAAACCATCGCACCTAAAACCATAGATCCTAACACTATAGACCCTAAAGTCATGGCATCTAAAACTGCCATAGATCCTAACATCATTGACCCTAAACCTATTGTTGCTCAAGACGTTGCCGTAAGACAATCGGCAAAATCTACCTCTCATATTCAAGCACAACCTCAAGCTGAAAGGCATGAACCACATGTTGAGCAGCTTCATGCCCAAACCATTAGCGCTGAGACTGTGTCTGAGCCAGAGGTCGATTTGTCTACCCATGTTGAAACTGTTTTAACATCGCCGAGGGTTGAGCCGAGTGTTAGCGCGGCGGAGGCAGAGCGAGAGGCGTTGCGTCAAGATGAGCTGCGCTTTGATGCGTTAACTCGAATGACGCAGAATCCTGCCGATTTTGTGATACCAGACAGCCATGCGGATTTTCGTCCTGCTAATACTAGCCGCGTTGAACAGACCCACATTGAGTTGGTCGATGTCGATGTGGACAATGTTGATTTGAAACATGTCGACTTTACTGCGGCGCAATTAGATCCTGCCGAGCGTAGTGCTGAACCCGGTTGGCGTTTTACCGCCGAAGAAGATGATGAGCCTGACAGCTTTAACGATAGAGATCATGCCGAAGAAGTGCGTCAGCGCCGCGCCGAAGCAAAAGATTCTGGTTCGATGACCGAGCTATTTCGCGGTTTATTTGAGTTTTTGGCGCCACTAAAGCGTTTCTTGGTGTTGCCTAAGATTAAACTGCCGAAAGTAGAACGCCGTTATTGGCGCCCAGCAGGAATTGGCTGTGGTGTGGTGCTCTTGATTGCCTTGGTGTGGGGCCTTTGGCCAAATGGCGACGCAGAAACGGGTGATGGTGCAGAAGTTGTCACAGTTAACGCGATTGCGCCCTATGCGGGTGAGCGGGTGACGCTCGCGTTACCCGACGGTTTTTCTGTGGCGCTGGAGGATGACATCTTGATCATGCGTTGGCTCGGTGAGAAAGGTAAAGCACAAAACCTGTGGTCCTTAGCGACGGCAAAGGGAGATAAAACTTGCAGCGTCTTATCCTTTAACAATGGTACTGACTATCGCCCTGTGACTGTGGATCTGAAAGCGGATTCCGCTTCAGAGGCGCGATTCTCACCACTCGATACTCAGGCCATCATTATTGACCTCGCCCGCCGAGGTAATATTAGCCTGTGTGGTTATAAGTTCAGTCTTAAGGGCAGCCAAGCGATATTGGAACAAAATCGCACCTTTGGCGATTATATTGCTCGTTAAAAAAGTCTGCAGCTAAGTCGATAAAAATTCTGCTTAAATGCTAGTCACAATTAGAGGGGTAGATTACACTTTTGCTCCTCTTTTTCTCAAACCGTACTTTAGGTTGTTTAGGTCGCTGCGTTTGGGGAAACACCTTTAAATTTGAACTGAATATATCAATCCAGCATGAATACAGAATTGACCTTAGTCATTATGGCTGCGGGGCTAGGTAGTCGTTTCGGCGGCGATAAGCAATTGGCGGCACTCGGTCCCGCGGGTGAACCCATGTTGGTGCTATCAATCATGTCGGCCATTCGCAGTGGTTTTCAGCGTGCTGTGCTGGTGATCCGCCCAGAGTTAGAAAGTGAATTAACTGAGATCCTGACACGATTTTTGCCAGCCGATTTTGAATATCATTTTTGCTATCAAGTCTTAACGGATTTACCTGAAGCGGCGCAATTGGCGGATCTTAGCCACAGGCTTAAACCTTGGGGGACGGCCCATGCACTCTGGAGTGCGCGCCATCTCGTTAAAGGACCAATGGCCGTTATCAATGCCGATGATTTTTATGGTGATAGCGCTTTTGTTTCCTTAGCCAAAGGCTTAAGCATGAGGCCAACTGAGTGGATGATGGTGGCCTATCCCATAGAACTCACGTTGTCGGAACACGGTGGCGTTAATCGTGGTTTGTGTCAGGTTGAAAATGGTCAGCTTAAATCGGTCGCCGAATGGCTCAATATCGCCGAGCAAGCTGGCCACTTAATGGGTGATGGCCCGCAGGGTCATGCTAATTTGCCGGCGCACTCCTTGGTCTCTATGACATGCTGGGGCTTCTCCCCAAACATATTTGATGTTATTAAACGTGAATTAACCGAATTTATCGGGCAACAGGGGCAACAACCTAAGTCTGAATGCTATTTACCCGCCATAGTACAAGCAGGAATTGAGCAAGGTTTGCCTGTGTATGTCGATGTTGCCTGTGAGCCATGGCTTGGCGTGACTTATCCGCAGGACACTGTCTGGGTAAAACAAAAATTAACGGAGTTATTGAGTGATTAAACTCATCAGGCAGTCAGTGTTGCCTCATTTTGGTATTGAATCTGCCGAGGCAAAAATTTCTGCCCTCGGTAATGGCCACATCAATGACACCCTTTTGGTGCGCTGGCCTGCGGGCGAATTAGTATTGCAGCGAATTAATACTGAGGTATTTAAAACGCCCAACGCTTTGGTCTGCAATGCCGATAAAATTAGCCATCATTTATGCGCTAAGTCGTTGCAGCAACAATACGGCCTTAAAGTCGTTAGCCCATGTTTAACCCAAGAGGGTGAGCTGGCTATCGATTTAGGCGAGCAAGGATTTTGGCGTGCTATCAGTTACTTGCCCCATAGTCTTAGCATTGAAGTGGTTAAGTCGGAACAAGAAGCGGAAATGGCGGCCAAGGCCTTTGGTCATTTTGCCTCTGCCTTGAGTGATTTTGATGCGACAGAGCTTGAAGATGTGATCCCTCAGTTTCACCATTTACCGGGACGCATGGCCTTACTAAAGCAGGCCGGTGAACTCGATAGTCAACATCGCTTAGCGCTCTGCCGTCATTGGGTTGATTACGCGTTATCTCAGCAGGCGTTGCTTGATGAACTTGCAGAAATATCGCCAAAGCTGCCGCTGCGAATTTGCCATAACGACACTAAAATCAATAATATGCTTTTCGATAAACGCGACATGTCCAGCATGGCGATTATCGATTTAGATACCTGTATGAAAGGTCATCTGATGTATGACTTTGGCGACATGGTCCGCACTTTCTGCTCGCCAGAGGAGGAAGACTCTACGGCCTTAGATAAAGTCCAAGTGCGCCAAGACATCTTCGCCGCGATTTGCCGTGGCTACTTGAGTGAGTTGGGTGACGTTTTAACGGAAGACGAAAAGCGCAGTCTGTGGCTCGGTGCTCGGGTGATTTGTTTGATGATAGGTGTTCGTTTTTTAACGGATTATCTTAATGGTGATGTGTATTTCCATATCCACCGCGAAGGCCATAATTTAGACCGCGCCGCGAACCAGTTTACCTTGTACCAAAGCTTGCTCGACCAAGAGACTGTGCTTAAAGCTAATTTCTAATTCAGCGCTTGGATATCTGTGTATTGGTATCTGTGTACTGATCCAATGTTAAAGCGTGTAGTCGAAAAACTTACGGCTTTGTGGGCCTGCGCTATTGGTGTTGACCTTGTTGGGGTGTTTATATTCGCCCCAACTTGCCACGTTGCGGCCCACGTTAAGTTTAGGGAAACTCAGTGGCTCGCTTAAACCTAATACGACATCGCTATTCTCCGCGTTTGCTTCCATTCCCAAAAATTGCAGTAACTGACTCAAGCTCCCCGCATGGCTAACATCAATTGAAATAAAGTCTTCCCGCCCACTAAAGTAAGCGAACACTTCTTGCTGATGCTTTTGATAACAAGCAATTAAGTGCTCACTGCTGGCAGGTTCCGCCACTTTATCTATGGCGAAAGTATGCCTAAAACTGCGCTTTAATATTGGATGGAAGCGGCCCGTTTTTTCATCTAAATGGGGTGCCATTTTACCAAGTAACATCTGCATCGAAGGCAACCAAGTATTGATATCGCGGTCGAGATAGACAAACACAGCCTCGGGAAATAATAAATCCAACTGCTGATAATCGCTGAAACAAGGCGTGTCAGACACGGCGTCGGCCAGCATAAACGCCTGCTTAGTAAAGGCCATGTGTGCCACTTTTAGCCCTTGCTCCAACAACGCCACACTTACACTCGTGGTGCCTGTGCGTGGCAAACCTATGATAAAGACCTTCTGCTTTTTTACCTTTACCTGTTCGTCACTGAGCGCATTCGACTGGACTGGATGCATTGCATCTGGCGTAACAATCGGTGAATTACCAGTAGGTTGAACATTGCCGATACGCTGTGCATTAGCAGTACATTGTACGTGAGTAGAGGTTGGTGAATTGTTGGCGTTATCAGGCATAGGTTAGGCTCAGAATGTGTGTCAGTGGTGCGGTAAAGCCGTAAGTTATCACCTCGGCGTGTCACATTGGCGTGTCAAATCAGCGGCGGCAGTATATCTCAGCGCGAAGGCTTTGTCCGTGGCTATACATATTTGTCGGTGGCTATACATAAAAGTCACGCGCAACGGCAATGCGCCACAGTAAAGGCGGCACTAAATTGTATGATAGCTGCACTGTAGCTGCACAATAATACAAGTGGATGACCGCAAGGCTTAGAAACGAGATCCCGGATTACCAACAAGGCTCATTTCTCTGCATTGCATAGCCATGTTGGTATTGATGAGGCGATTATTAGTGCTATTCGACTCATAAAGTGAGTCGAATAGGTTTGTTAATCGCCTCATTATTTGAGTAGAATAGGCTTGTTATTCGACTCATGGGGTAGATATGTGGATTTGGCAGCAAGCCGATTGGCCTAAGTTTCATTGGAACACCAGCAGCATTGATGCCTTGCTGCGTCAGGTCTATTTCAATCAGGGCCAGTTGCTTGGCAAGCAAATGCTAAGTCACGACGATAGCTTATTAACTTCAGACGCTGCACTCGACACCTTACTCGCTAACATTATCCATTCCAGTGCGATCGAAGGTGAAAAGCTCAATGCTGCTTCGGTACGCTCATCCTTAGCTAAAAAACTTGGCGTGACTGAAGATAAACCGTATCCGACAACAGCACAAACCGATGGTTTGGCTGACATTATGCTCGATGCCTTAAAAAATTTAGAGACTGAATTAACCCTTGAGCGGATATTAGGTTGGCATAAACAGTTATTTCCCCAGGGTTATACGCTGTTTAACCCTGTTATTAGCGGAGCGCTGCGTGGCGATACATCTATGCAGGTTGTCTCTGGCCGCATTGATAAACCAACAGTACATTTTGAGGCACCCTCTAGAGCGGCATTGGATGCTGAACTCTCGCAGTTTATCGAATGGTTTAATGCTTCACGGCAAGCGCAGGTTTTAGATCCGCTTATCCGTGCGGCGATAACACATCTTTGGTTTGTTACTCTTCATCCACTTGATGATGGTAATGGGCGCATCACGCGCTTATTGACTGATTTAGCTCTGGCGCAAGCGGAGAAACGCTCGATTCGTTTTTACGCTATGTCGGTCAGTATTCTTGCCCGTCGCCAAGCTTACTATGACATTTTAGAGTCCACTCAAAGGGGCGATGTAGATATTACTCCTTGGTTAGTATGGTTTTTTGAAACCCTCAATGATTGCTTACTCAATGCGATGGCAGATGTGAGCAGAACGCTGTCGAAAACTCAGTATTGGCAAAGTGTCGACCAATCTTTATTGAGTCAAGAGCAAGCCAAAGTACTCAATCGGATGTTAGACGGCGATTTTGAACTAGGGATTAATAGTAGCCAGTATCAAAAAGTCGCGAAGGTGAGTCGCGCCACCGCCACCCGTCATCTTGCTCAAATGGTTGAACAGCGGTTTTTAGTTAAAGCCGACGCCGGCGGCCGAAGTACCAGATACTTATTGCCACTCAGTATGAAAAAATGAAGGTTAGGCATGTTATCAAGCACTTGTATTCCAGTGACTCGGTGAATAGAAACCTAGGGTTTCTAAGTTTATGAACGAGAGCCATGGAAGGCGAACTGGCAGTTAAATAGGGAATGTTCAAGTCCCAGGATGCTCAACCGTGACGTCCTGTCACGGATAGTCACTTCCATGTTAGTGCCTAATCCTGTTAGCCTTCGCGCATATCTGTTAGCCAGTAGAACCAATCGCTTAATAGAAATTTGAGATAGATACTGGCCCAAAGCCGACGTCGGCGGCCGAAGTACAAGGTACTTATTGCCGAGTGGTTGGTAAGTAGATTGCGGAATTTGCCGTCTAAATGTAATCAGCGGCAACAATCATTTTGCATTTTGTGAGTGATTACCCTGTGCGATGTTATGTCCAAATCATTAAGTGCTAGGCATTTAATGTGACTCATAGTCCGTAGACGTATTGTCTACAAGTAAAGATCATCATGAAAACTCTTCAAAGGATTATTCATGGAAGATCATTTGCTTACCTCATTCGGTACTCATCTAAAAAGTTTGCGACTTGAGAGATCTTTTTCTCAGGAGCAGCTTGCATTAAAAGCTGACATGGACAGAACCTATGTCAGCGGCATTGAACGTGGGCAACGCAATGTTAGTTTGATTAATCTTTTTAAGCTTGCCAGTGCTTTAGATATCCCGGCGAAACAACTTCTTGATTTTACCGTTGAGGGATCATTATGACTCAACGAGCATTTTATTCGGCGAGTTTTAAAGATTTTCTATCTGCTGAGCCCGATGCGATTACCGGGCAGATATCACGTTTCCATACTCAGCATTTATTGCATGCACAAACTCGTGCTTGGTGTGCTGAAATTGAAGTTCTCAAACGCTCCTTGGCCGAGAGCATTGAGCGAGAAGGGCATATTTTCATTGAGTTTATGATCCCACGAATGGGACGACGTGCGGATGTCGTGATGATATTTAAAGGAATTGTTTTTGTTGTAGAGTTTAAAGTTGGCGCAAAAGTATTTACCGCTGCAGATATGAGGCAAACTCATGGATACGCCTTAGATTTAAAGAACTTTCATCGCGGTAGTCATGATAAATATCTAGTCCCTCTGCTTGTCGCCACCAAAGCGACGAGCCAATCGAAAGATCCAGTATTCGCAGGCGATAATGTTGCTTCTACCTTGTGTATTTCACCCGGTGAATTGTTTTCAAGAATGCGCCTAATTGCTGAGCGGTTGAATCAACCTACTTTTGATTCAAACTTGTGGGCTGATTCTGGTTATTTGCCAACACCAACTATTATCGAAGCGGCGCAAGCGCTATATGCGCAGCATAAAGTCGAAGATATTGCTCGTAGTGAAGCCGACACTCAAAATCTTGGACAAACGAGCCAGCAATTACTTCAGTTGATTCACAATGCTCGGATCAATAAGCGAAAAATCATTTGTTTCGTTACCGGCGTTCCGGGTGCGGGCAAAACCCTTGTAGGGCTTAATATTGCGAGTGCGCATTCTAATGCTGACGAAAAGGAATATGCAGTATTTTTAAGCGGAAATGGCCCTTTAGTCTCTGTTTTGCAAGAAGCTCTGGCGCGAGATAGACGTGATCGCACTAAAGAGAAAATTGGCGATTGTCGACGACATACTGAGCAATTTATTCAGAATATCCATAAGTTTAGGGATGACTCGCTTACATCGAACAAACCCCCAGTAGAGCAAGTAGCTATCTTTGACGAAGCTCAGCGTGCTTGGAATGTTGAGCAGACTAGCAAATTCATGCAGACCAAGCGTAATCAAGCTGGATTCAATAAGTCTGAGCCAGAATATCTTATCGAAGTGATGGACCGCCATGAAGATTGGGCTGTAATTATTGCGTTGATCGGCGGTGGACAAGAAATCAACACCGGCGAGGTTGGGCTTTTTGGATGGTTGGATGCACTTGGCAACCGATTTACTCACTGGGATGCTTATTATTCTACGGATTTACTTAATGGTGAGTATGTGTCTACGGGTTTAACGACTCGCGACTTTTCAAAAGGTACTTTGTTACCTTGTTTACATTTGGCGACATCGATGCGTTCATTTCGAGCCGAAAAGTTGTCAAATTTTATCCACCATTTAGTTAATGGTAACAGTGGCATGGCTATGAATGTTTTGGCGACTTTTAAGCAAAAATATCAAATTAAAGTTACCCGAGACTTAAAGGCTGCTAAATGTTGGATAAAATCTCAAGTGCGTGGGACTGAAACAATGGGAATGCTAGCCTCGTCAAATGGTATTCGATTAAAAGCTGAAGGCATTTTCGTCAAAAACAAAATTGAGCATAAAGATTGGTTTTTGGGGCCGATAGAGGATATTCGTTCTTCACATTTTCTTGAAGATGTCGCCACAGAGTTTGATGTTCAAGGGCTTGAGCTTGATTGGTGTTTGGTTGCTTGGGAGGCTGATTTTAGATTCGGTCATGCAGGTTTTGAGCATATGCAGTTTCGAGGCTCAAGCTGGGAACAACGACAACGGGAAGAAAAATGCAGGTATCTTGAAAATGCCTATCGAGTCTTACTGACGCGAGCGAGGCAAGGAATGGTGATTTTCGTCCCTAAAGGCGATGAGTTAGATATTACTAGAAAACCGGCTTTTTATGATTCGACTTATCAATTTCTAAAAGCGTGTGGAATCGAAGAGCTTTGAACTTTTGAGTGAGACACGAACTAACTTTATTATCCTATTTGCAATATCAACTTTACCCATTGGATAGATAGAGTTGCTCCGCTTTTACAGGTATCGAGCATATCTCTCATTCAACATATGGGTAAAGTAGGGATGTAATTCCTAGTCGCTTACAAGTTGAAACTTATCTGAACTCGCCAGCTTCTCCATCAAAAACTCAATCAATACACTCACCTTAGTTGGCAAATGTTTTCGCTGTGGATAAACCGCGTAAATGCCATGTTCGGGGAGGGGATGATCTGTGAGCAAGGCTTGTAGGCGGCCTGTTTGTAAGTCGGCGTCGACCATGAAACGCGGCAGGTTGGCTATGCCTAGACCATCGAGTGTGGCTTGGTGGATGGCATCACTATTGTTGACTTGATAGTTACCGTTCGGCTGGATACGAGTGGGGCCCTGCGGGCTTAAGAAGGTCCATTCAACACCATCACGAAAATATGAGTAGAACAAACAGTTATGTTGGCTGAGTTGCTGTGGCGTTTGTGGTACAGCGTGGCGAGCAATATATTCGGGAGAGGCGCAAATCACACTTAAACAAGGGGCAATTTTACGGGCAATCAGGCTTGAATCTGGTAGATCGCCGATGCGAATTGCCAGATCAAATCCGCCAGCAATTAAATCGGTTGTCTTATCATCCATCTGCATTTGCAGCTGTATTTTAGGATAGCGGCGCAGAAACTCAGGGATAAAAGGGGCGATATGCAAGCGGCCAAATACCATAGGAACTGCGATGCGCAAATTGCCCTGAGGCGCTTGTTGTAGCTCAGAAATGGCATCCAACCCTTCCTCTGCGAGTTTAACGGCAGGACGAACATAGTCAAAATAGCGGGCGCCCGCTTCGGTAAGACTTAAGCTGCGAGTGGTACGGTGCAAAAGTTGAATACCCAGACTTTGTTCTAATAGGGTAATGCGTTTACTCACCGCCGATTTACTCAGTCCAAGCTTTTGACTTGCAAGAGAAAAGCTACCACATTCCACGACAGTGACAAAGATAGGTAATGCCGAAAAGTGCTCCATGGTGTCCTTAGATTATCGCGTTCCCCTGCCATTATTGTTGATGATACCTCAACAGTCAGTTTTTATTATCGTGGTTATCATCGCCCTTGATGCAAGGTAGACTAATGCACTTGCTGATTGCGGGTGTCGACTGTGAAGCCTAGTTATTTTCGCGCTCATCGCTCATGTTTATCGCTTATCTTGATTACTGCTAGGCAGTTAGCCACAGTGTTGCCGCAATCGCCGATGTACCATTCTCGATGCCACTGAACGGCATGGGATGGGTCTTAGCTATTTTGTCAGAAAGAGAGTTCCTATGTCCTTGTCTTACCAATGGATTTTGTTCGATGCCGATGAAACCCTATTTTATTTCGATGCCTTAAAAGGGCTTAAATTGATGTTTAGTGAGTTTGGGGTCGATTTTACCCAAGCCGATTTTGATGAGTATCAGTTAGTTAACAAACCGCTTTGGGTTGATTATCAAGATGGCAAGATAACTGCCGCCGAGTTGCAGACCATACGTTTCGAGCCTTGGGCTGCCAAATTATCTGTCACGGCCATGACACTCAATAGCGCTTTTTTATCGGCAATGGCCGAAATTTGTTCACCGCTACCCGGTGCCCGCGAGTTATTAGCCGCGCTGCAAGGTAAAGCTAAATTGGGCATCATCACCAACGGTTTCACTGAGCTACAAACCGTGCGATTAGAGCGTACAGGCTTGCAGCATCATTTTGATATTTTAGTGATTTCAGAAAAAGTCGGCATAGCCAAACCCGATGTAGGCATCTTCGAACATGCCTTCGAACTCATGGGTCATCCTGAGCGCGATGCTGTGCTCATGGTCGGAGATAACCCGCATTCTGATATCCAAGGCGGCATCAATGCAGGTATTCATACTTGTTGGTATAACGTCCACGGCCACGATGTACCCGCCGGCATAGAGCCGCACTATCAAGTGAGCTCCCATCAAGAACTGCATAGCCTGTTGCTTGGGGTGTAAACTGCATAATTTTAAATAGCTGCTTAATCAACCTGTTAGCGCTTCACGGATCTTTCTGGCTTTTTCCTTACCTATGCCTTTGACTCGGATTAATGCCTCTTCGGGAGCGGTGAAAACGGCCTCGATATTTTTGAAGTGGTATAGCAGCCTGCTGGCAAGCTTGGGGCCGACCTCGGGTAGGCTTTGCAAGATAAACAGTTGCTGATTTTTCTTGCGTTTGGGCTTACGTCCCGTGAGAGTTAATTCATTTTCTCTGCGGTTTAACTGAGTGGCGCAAAAATACAGTATTTTGGCCGTTTCAGTTTGCGATAAACTGCGAAGTATTGGGATATGGAAATTGATTGAAATGGAGCACAGCGCTCCGATAAGCGCCTCTCTGCGGATCTGGTAATCTGCGATATCTTGAGTGCAGCCTTCGATGAGTAGCGCCGTATAGCTTGCACTCGTGGCTAGCCTGGCAACTTGAGCGAATAAGCGCCCATCACATAGCGATTGCACAAGATCGGGCAAGGTTTTGCGTTCAATCAGCCAATCATTGAGTTGGTAATCACCCAATTTTAGGCGCTTTTTGATGAGCGAGAGATCTTCGTGCAGTGACAGCTCATAGAGGATGGTTTCTGCATGTTCTCTATCGTCATAAAAGAGGGGAATTTTATCCGCAGCCAATTTTATTGACCTCAGCCGAGTGACACATTCAGGATTTCAGGATTGTTTATGAGTGTAGTCAGGCTGAGCCACAAGTACCAAAGTTGTCTTCAGCTTTGTGAATCCTCAGTTTAAGATGAAGTGCGTCAGTTCGACCTGTCGCCATAATGCAGAACGAGAAAATCAACGTGAGCCAGCCATGAGTGAATATCAGTATTATCGATTCGAATGTGTTAACAGTAGCTTATCGGTCCCGCAGCGGAATAGATTAAGGAATATTTCTAGCAGAGCAGATATCACTAGCCACTTCTTTTGTGTGCAATATCATTACGGTGATTTAAAGGCCGATCCAGAAACCTTAATGATGGATTTGTTTGATATTGGCTTTTATTACGCCAATTGGGGGCAAGTGAATGCGTATCTTAAATTGCCAGCCGGTACAATCCCCAGTGATTTCAAGGTAATAGATGCTGAGTTTTATGTGTCCTTTGTCGAGAGTGAACAGGGGCAATTACTGATATTTACCTTAGAAGATGATTATCGCTACCGTGATGATGAAGATGCCGAATCCTTTATGCTTGATTTGGCGGCACTGAGGGCAGAACTCTTAGCTGGCGATTATCGCGTTTTGTATTTTCATTGGTTAAGTCGAGCCTACGATGATATGGCATTAGAGCCCTTACCGCTTATAGCCTTTGATTTTCACCAGTTAACACCGGCGCAATTGGCATTTACTGCTCTTTTTGACATTCCTTTGCAATCAATACGTGCTTTACATCTTTTACTGCGGTCAATGCCTGCACATGTCCCTCAAACCACAGTATTAACAGCACAGCAGCAAGTGGCTAGGCTGTCGGATGTCGATAAGGACGCGTTACTTTGTCGCTTATTTGCTGAGGGGCAATTATCACGCATACAGGCGATAGATCAGTTAAAAGAGCTGAAACCTCAAGTTAATTTTTCCTATTGGGTAACTGGCTTATTGTTGCAACCATTTTGGTCTGTAGCTGAAATGGAGGTTAAGCAAGAGGAACGTGCAGCCAAAACTGAGCGTCTTGCGCAAGAGGCGCAGAAACGAAATGAGTATCTTGAAGCTGTCTACAATGAGCGTGAAAATTATTGGAAAAGGGCTTTTGAGGAAGCCTCCCGCGGATGTGCCAGTGGCTATGATCAAGCGACATTGTCGCTACAGACGTTATTCTATGCCTATCAAATTAAATTTTTGGAGAATGATTTTATTCTTCCTTTTCAGTTTTTTATTCAAAAAAACTTGAAGCGTAAAGCGCTACTCAAACGCTTAGCGTCACTCAGTCAAGTGTTGTCGTGAATGTGATAGCTTGTCTATAAACACAATGGTTTTCACATGTGAAATTTTTGGAGATGGCGATGACACTTTGGCAACATTATCTTGATGCTGGTCCTAGCTGCTTATGGCAATACTGATTTTGCTTAGTTGCTAATCTGTCTTTTTTAGATTTGCATGATTTTGTACGTTATGGAGACAAGAAGATGCTCAGCAATAGCTGATCGAGGTGTGCAATCACCTATATCTACTTGGCTAGATGTTCCAAACCAGCGATAAGAGTGATTTCTGATCTAGCATGCCGCCCCTGCAGCTTGAATGCTTTAACCGTGCCGTCGAGTTTGCACTGCAGACCAAGAAGATTGAACTAGCCCAAGACATGAAAGTGACGGTCGATAACAACGCTCTGTATCCTGACTGGAGCAACCGCGACGACATAAATGCCAAGTTGAAGGTGACTTATCCTACTGCTACACGGCTACGGCTTCCCACCAGTAGCCAACGATGAGGTCTACAAGAGCGTGCTGGATCAGGCGAAGAACTTTAAGAAGTATCACGGATGAGCTTTATATCCTAGAGCCACTGTGGGTAGCGTGACTAGAGGTTAAAATGGTTCCTTGAAATTGACGTGATGACATTAACATCGTCTCTTCAATATGGGTAATCCCAGTCAACTTGGGATGGTTAAATTTCAGCGGCATATTGAAGCCACCTCTGCTTAATGCTCTGATGAGTTGGGTGAATGAGCATCGAGTCAGTACAAGACAACCTCCGGACATTACGCATCATAAAGACCAAGTTATATTACTTAACATTGTTAACGTGATCTGTTTCATTGTATTAATATATAAAATTGATTATTATCATTTTTTTCGTTTATCTAACAGAATCGAGATGTTTGGAAAGCACTTGGCTGCAGTATCGAGCGCCTGTAGAGTCTGGTGCTAAATGGAGTTAGTGCTGTTGGTGAGAGGCATCTACTAGGTTTTTTACAGTTCAGAGGTTTTTTAACATGAAATTCATATTTAAACGTACAGCTATTTGTTTGATGGTTTCCACCAGCCTTATCATTTCTGGTTGTGCCAGCACAGGGAGCTCGATGACGGGGAACCAGCCAGCAACAGATTCAAGACTTACCAATGGCCAAGAGGCTGAATTTTTTAGTGCCTCTGGATTCCAGGCGTGTGCTGCGGCCGCAGGTATTGGGATTGCAGCTTGTATGTTTTTGAAGTCAGAAGAAAAAACTCAGTGCTCTATAAAGGCGGGTATAGCAGCCTGTGGTGTGGCGATGGGGGCTAACTACTATTTGGATAGTCGTCGCGCCGAATATGCCAATACCACAGAACGTTTGCAGGCAATGGACCGCGACATTCAAAAAGATACCGAAGTTGTGGTGGCGCGCACTAATATTGCCAAGCAGGTCATTGCGGATAATAGTAAAACGTTGACTCAAATTGCTCAAGATAAAGACAAAGCCAGTTTTGACAAGGCGTTAGCACAGCGCCAGCTTGGTAAAGTCGATGCAGATCTAGCTCAACTCAAGAAAGAGTTGACTAATATGCGCAAGAAGGCGACCGAATATCAACAAGTCGCTAAAAGCGAGCAAAGTGAGGTAGCTGAGACAGAATTGGCAATGGTCAATACCAAAGTGCTTGAACTGAATAAACAGATTTCACTATTAGAACAAGAGGTTAATGGCCTCTATGATCAGCGTAGCGCCATTACTGTTGGTTGATTGTTAAATATCGTATCATCATCGTTAAGGGAATCGAGAATATCCCGAGCTTACCGGGATATTGACAGGAAAACGTCATGAAATTGAGAGCCGTCTATCTGAGTAGTTTGCTGGTATTAAGTGGTTGTGCCACTACCCCTGCGGATTGCGATCCAGCCAACCGTAGCGCGAGTCTACTTACCAAAATGAGTTGTGATTCTTCTGGTGGATATCGCCAAAAGATCGACAACCAAGAGCAACAGCTAAAACAAAATCAGGAGCTTAATACGCTGTCGCACCAGATTTTGGCCGCCATGGAAAGCCGTAAGCAGCGATCAAATATAACGCTGGCGCAAGAGCAGGCTGATCAGCAAGCGCTAAAAACGTCATTAAGCCAATTGGTTGCCCAGCTGAAACTTAAAGGTGGCATACAAACCAGTCTACAGCAGCAGATCACCGAGTTGGCGGAAGCTGAACAGCGGTTCACTCCCTTCTCAAATGATAATGCTGCTCAAGTTGCCGCTAGAAGAAAAGAGGCCGCTATCCTCGAAGTTAAGGTTAAAGAACTGAATAAGAGTCTGGGTTACTAGATCTAGATTACTTGATTAGGTCTGGCTTGGCTGACGCGTGTTTGCTAGCAAGTACTCTCAAGACGTCTTTTGGATGTGAAGTCTCTTTATGCAGCGAGTAATATCGTGTCCACCTATTGACAAACAAACGCTCGAAAATTATGAGCAGAGCCTCGCTGTGCTCTATTGTCATTTTCCTCCCCTCATTACCAGCCTGTTTGCGACGGCACGTTGTAATCATGATGGTAATCTGGAGTGGTGGAGTGAGCTTGAAGGGCAACCTATACCGCTGAATGCACTTCCAGCTACCGAACAAGCCATGCTGCATGAGAAGTGTAGGCTTCGGCAAGAGGCTATCCGTCAGTTGGCAGAGGAGTTGGCTCGCCGTGGTGAGACAGTGCTTGCAGAGCGGCTAGATATCTTACTCAAGCAGACACCAGGATTGGCGTGCTACGGCATCAATGGCGAGCCGGTTTTGGTTCACTGGGGGATCCCGCCGCAGACCGCTGAGCCAATGCGACAAGAAGAGCTTGCACCGAAGCTGAGCAAGGGGCGCTGGATTATTGGCAGGCAGCTTGGCTGTTTGGTTGCGATATTACTGGTACTCGTGATCCTGTTGCAGTGTTGCTGGCCCACATTATTCAGATTGGGTCTCCCATCTGGCAGTGCGTCTCGGACCAATCTGTCTAAAGATCAGCCCAGTATCAGCCTGGAAAAACAGCATGATTTTGGCCGCATTCAGGTTAATCTTAATTGGAACAATCCTAGCGCTGACAGCACGATTGATTTAGATTTAGCTGCTTTTGTACGACTGAAAAATCAGAGTAAAACTGGGGTTGAGGCGCTTAGTCGTTTGTTTGGTGATTATGATAATGAACCTTATGTAGCGTTGGAGGGGGATGATCGCAGTGGTGCCAACAGTCATGGGGAATGGTTATCTATTAACGGTACTCACTGGCAACAGATCGATGAAGTGCTTATTTATGCCTTCATTTACAGCGGTGCTTCTCATTGGCAAAGTACTCAAGCCACCATCACCATCCACATTCCTGATCAGCCATCCATTACGACGCGTTTAACCGAAGGGAGTGATAATAGAGCCGTTGGCGTTATCGCCCGGTTAATCAATGTTGATGGCGCTATTAAAGTTGAACGGATAAACCAGTATTTCGACGATCGAGAGAGTGTCGATAAAACGTTCGGATGGGGTCTTAAGTGGCACTCAACTAAGGGTAAAAGCTGACTTAGCCTGCAGCTACGCAGGTAAGATCCCGCAATAGCATAATTAGACTTTTTGAGGATTTAAAATGCAGGGTTCCATTCAGGGTCCATTACTGCGTAGTGGTCAAAATTCCGCGTTTAAGGCGCTTGGTGAGACCGGATTCCCTGTCTACCGCATGGCATCCCAGTTACGGGAGACTGTTCGCCGCCAAGATACGGGCCTCGATCTTGCGCGCCATTTGGCGATCCCGCAAAACGATCAGGGGGGAGATAGAACCGACTGGTACAGCAGCTTTGCGGGAGAGGTGATCCCTTGGAACAGTGCCACTGAGTCTGAGCGTGCAGCAGCTTATTCGCAGTTTGAATCCTTCAAGTTGGCGGTGCTGGCACTTAGTGAACGGCTGCTTACCACTGATGACAAGCACAATGGTGGTGACAAACGAGTCTTTGCCTGCTTACTTAGGCAGGTGGTCAATTTTCCTGATCAGGATTTTGTGTATCTGGTGGATGGAGTATTAGTTATCACTTTTTGGGGTTTTGTACACGATAACGGTGAACAGCGAGACCCTATGCACTGGCTAAGGCCAGTAAGTTCGAACTCGGCCATACCAGAAGCAGCTTTTAGCCCCAAAGTCTCTGCGCTTGAGGTTGCACAAGCCAAAGGCTTTGCGCAGACGATTCCCGTATATACCCAGCCGCTAACACCAACGATCCATAACGAGGGTTGGTGGTGTCGCTGGCGCTGGCGTTGGTTGCTCTGGCCGTTGTTGCTGCTGGTGCTGTTAGCGCTGCTGCTGCTTGGTCTGCGAGCCTGTGCTCCCAACATTTCAGTACCAAGCATAACATCGATGGACTTGCCGATGCTTGGGAATAGGGTAGGGCATAGTGCAGTGGCTGTTCCCCCATCAGGGCACGTGCTACCAGTGGATAATGCTTCCGCAGGAAGTGCTGATGTGGCAACAGTTTTGCCTGGCCTGGCATCCGAGCAGGATAAATCTGCGGCTAGCGCCATTTTGACGTCAGGTGATCCGCACACGCCACCACCTGCCGCCTTGGCTGGCAGTGAGGCATCAGCGCCAGCAAATTCCCCGCAGACACCGATGCCAGTCGACCCAGCCGCTGACCTCGTGCTGTCTGCGAGTCAGCTCACCGCTGGCGAAGTTACGAGTAAAAGTTCCTCGCAAGAGCCGGCGCCTCAAGATAAGACGCTGGCGATACCGCCGACCATTGCCAATGGACCCGCTCAGTTTTTAGACGGAGATTGGAAAGTCAACGGTGGCATTCAGGACACCCAGACTGGTAAGCCCTTGCAACTGCAATACAGTTTCAAAGATGGTAAAGGCCGAGTCAGCCTGCGTCAATCCAATGGAGTTGTATGTCAGGGGGGCGCAAACGGAGTGATTGCAGATGGCCAATTAAGTATTAACAATGAGGGGCCGGCTGAGTGCAGTGATGGATCTAGCTATATGATCCCAAAAATTGAATGCCAGCCGGGTACGGATAATGGTACCGACTGCGTTGGCCGCAATAATGGTGAGCAGCAGTTCCCCATCAAAATGCGCCAGATAAATCCCTAAGGATAGGAAGAGACAATCATGTTGCCAGAAATAAAACCATTTGATCGTCAGGTCACCCTTGTGGGTGATTCAGGGATCCAGTTTATGGATTTCGGTCTGACGCTGGATCGCAAACAGGCTGGCGAATTTGTAGAGCTGGCCAGTGGCGTGCTCACTCGTTTGCTGTACAACGAAGAAAAGGATTTCCATTTCTTCCAGCCAGGACCCGACGCTATCGAAAGAGCGCACGCTAAGTACGATATTGCACTCAAGAGCAGCCTCGAGTTGCTGGACGGGATCTGGCTGCCGCTGCCGCTGTTCCGGTTTAATCCTCCCCACTTTTATAATGAAGGGCCGATCAACTGGGCACGTTTTCGACTGCTGAAACTGCAAGAGCCGGATTTGGATGGTCATAGCCATCGTTTGACTCTGGTTTTTGATACTCGGATTATGGCCAAGTTGCACGGTGCGGCCGATCTGGGACCAAATCATGAAGATGTCAGTGCGGGGGCCACGTTTCAGGTCGCCACCTCGACCTATGCCCTTGGTTGGTATCTGACCCAGCCTTGGCTAAAAGAGTGGCTGCTTGAGGTCTTTAATGATGCAAGCAAGGGGCGTGATAGAGAGGAGCGGGAGATCGAGATACAGCTGCAATACCCGATTGCACATTATCTCAATCTGCTTTCTTTGCTTGCTAAACCAATCGCCGATCAGCAAAGTAAGGAGCCGCCACTGGTCGAGATCCCACAATTTCGCATCATCGCTAACGGCGAGACCAATGCCATCAAGCCTATCCCGGTAGATCTGGTGCTTGACGTGGGTAACTCTCGCACTTGCGGCATTCTGATTGAAGATCACGGTCAGTCCGGTTCCGGCCTGATGCACAACTATGTACTGCAGCTGCGGGATCTGAATTCCCCCGAACAGGTTTACAGCCAGCCCTTCGAAAGTCGCATCGAATTTTCACAGGCCTTCTTTGGCAAGGATCACTTCTCGGTACGCAGTGGCCGCCATGATGCGTTTCAATGGCCGACCATCGCCCGAATCGGCAACGAAGCTGGCCGCTTGGCCAGCCGCCGTCGTGGTAGTGAAGGATCTACTGGCCTGTCCAGTCCGAAGCGCTACCTGTGGGATGAGAAGTTCTATGGTCAGGGTTGGCGCTTCAATACGGCATACCAGCAGCACGACGCTCATCCGCTGGCAACTGCTGCCCCTTTTGCCAACCTTATCAATGAAAAAGGAGAAGCGCTACACACTATAGAGGATGAGATGGATCGCATACCGGTGTTTACGCCGCGCTACTCACGCAGTGCCCTGATGACCTTTTTGCTCGCAGAGGTACTGACCCAAACACTGACCCAGATCAACAGCCCGGCCCAGCGGACTCGCCAAGGTCACGCCGGCATCCCACGCCAGTTGCGCAATATTATCCTCACCGTGCCGCCCGGCATGCCGATGGCAGAACGCTGCATTCTTGATGAACGCATGCACCAAGCCGTAGGGCTGGTGTGGAAGGCGCTGCGTTGGCACCAAGGAGAACAAGACCCTTATCGTAGGCTGGATGAGGGGAGTGTGCAGGATAAAATTCAGGTGCCGTTGCCCCGTGTCCGGGTGGAATGGGACGAGGCCTCCTGCGCCCAACTGGTCTACCTCTATACCGAGATCAACCAGAACTTTGCTGGTCATCCGGAGGAGTTTTTTGCCGCGCTGGGCCGCCCTGACAGAAAGAACCGTGAGAGTATTACCCTCGCTTCCATCGATATTGGGGGTGGCACCACGGATCTGGTGATCACCGATTATGCCCTCGATCGCAGCGGGAAACATGGGGCCGGTGTGAATGCCCATATCGTTCCGCAGCAGCGCTTTCGCGACAGTTTCAAAATTGCGGGGGACGATATACTGCTCGATGTGATCCAGTTGTTGGTGCTGCCTGCGTTGGAGGCTGCGCTTAAACAGACCAGTGTTGCGTCAGTGGACACCTTATTGTCTCAGCTTTGTGGTGCCAACAACGTGAGTGCGGCAGAAGCGGTGCTGCGTCAGCAACTTAACTTGCAGGTATTTGTCCCGATTGCTCTTAATCTGCTGGGTCGCTATGAGCAGTATGATCCGCAGGGCTCTGGTGCGAAAGTGAGCGAGAGCCTGCGTTATGGCGACTTGCTGCCAGACAATAACATCAGTGAGGTGGTTGAGGCGTTTGTGCGGCGGGAGGTACAAAAAGCGGGCGGTGGCAGTGATTTCAAATTGTGCGAGGTGCCTATTACTTTCAATTTGGCACAATTGCATCAGTCGTTGCTGTCTGGTCGTTTCAACATCTGCAAGGTGTTGACCGCACTGTGTGAGGTGATGGCTAACTACCATTGCGACATGTTGCTGTTAACCGGGCGTCCCTCTTTACTGCCGGGCATTCAGGCTTTTATTCGGATGTGTCTACCATTGCCGCCGGGACGCATTTTGCCGCTGCATGGTTACCATACTGGCACTTGGTATCCGTTCCACAAGAATGGCCAAATCGAGGATCCGAAGAGTACCGCCTCGGTGGGAGCCATGATCACCTTATTATGTGCAAATCACAGTATTCCAAACTTCCATTTCCGCACGGCGGCACTCAGGCCTTACTCCACCATCCGCCATATGGGGATCATCGACCTGCAAAATATCATCCGAGATCATGATGTGACCTACCGTGACATTCAGTCGCATGAGGGTCAGATCCAACTGCCTAGCAGCGGTAGTTCCGAGGCGGATACTCCAGCTTGGATCATGCGCGGTGATTTGCGACTAGGGTATCGCCAGCTCGATACGGAACGCTGGACGGCATCTTCCCTCTATACATTGCGTTTCAGTGATGAAGGGCGGGCCAAATATACCCAGGCCAAGGCCCCAGATGGCAGTTCACCTTATCTCGAGGTAAAGCTGGCCATTGGCAAAGATAACCGGGCTAGGGCATTGGGACTTATTAGTGACAAGCTGATGGTCAGTGAAGTGAGCAGCAACACCGACAAAACGTTCAATAAGCGGGATCTCGAGCTGGAGCTCAACACCATGCCAGATGCCGGACTCATCGATAGCAGACACTGGCTAGATAGCGGGAGTGTAAAACAATAATGAAGCCTCAACAGGAGATCCTAAATCAAGGCTGGGCAACCATCGAACGCAGCGCCCTAGATGCGCTTGCCTGGGTCGATGCAGTGCGCCATGACTCCCATCGTCTCGACAACGAGGCGGATAAGCTCAACCTCAGTCTGCACCGGGCCCGCAATTTGGCTAGCAGCCTCAAGCGGGTGGCTGGTACACCCATGACGGTGGGTTTTTTCGGCATTTCCCAAGCGGGTAAATCCTATCTGATCTCAGCCTTGGCCGCTGGCAGTAATGGTGCACTGGAGGGGCGCTATGGCGAGCGTCCGGTTGACTTCATCAAGGAGGTTAACCCGGTGGGCGGCGGCAAAGAGGCCACGGGTCTGGTCACGCGGTTTACCCGTGCCCAGACCACTGCTCCGGCGAATTACCCGGTACCCTTGCAGCTGTTTAGCGAGATAGACTTAGCCAAGATCCTGGCCAACACCTGGTTTAACGATTTCAACCACGAACTTCTGAGCTATCAGCTCGATGAAGCGCGCATCGAGGCGCGGCTGCGGCCGTTTGAGGATCGCCCCATCAATGCAGTGGCCAACAACGGTGTCAGCCGTGATGATGTGGTGGCCCTGTGGGACTATCTGAACGGCAGCTTTAGAAAATCAGTGGAAAAGCTCGAGCATGGCTATTGGCCGCGGGTATTGCAGTTGGCACCGACCCTGACGCCCGCTGAGCGGGCCGAGTTGTTCTCCCTGTTGTGGGGCGAGCAAATCGAGCTGACCGAGATCTATCGCAACCTAGCGACCAGCCTTGCCAGACTGGGCCACGCCAAGACCGTCTACGCTCCCCTTGATTGCCTGTTGAATCAAGGTAACGGCAGTGTGAGCATCATGAATGTAGACAGCCTCGGCTTGTTGGGATCCGCCGAGGACAGGACCGTCGAGATCTGTTTCTTGGGGACTGACGGTCGGTACACGTCTGCCTCGATTGCCCAGGCCCAGCTGGCCGCCCTTACCACCGAGTTGATCTTTCCCATGGTCGAGGGGTCAGCGGATAGCTTGGTGGAGCAGGTGGATCTGCTTGATTTCCCCGGCTACCGGGGTCGTCTCGCGATTAGCAAACTGGAGGAGGCCGCTAGCGCAGGCGGAAGTCCGATTTCTCAGCTGTTGCTGCGTGGCAAGGTCGCGTATCTGTTCGAGCGTTATACCGACAATCAGGAGATGAATGCCTTGGTGGTTTGTGCCAGCGCCGCCAAGCAGAGTGACGTGACCAGTGTGGGTCCTGTGCTGACGCGCTGGGTAGAAAAGACCCAGGGCAAGAGTGCCTGTGAGCGGCAGAGTCGTAAACCGGGTCTGTTTTGGGCGTTGACCATGTTTGATATGCGGATCAACAGCGGGCTGAATCTGACACCGGCTCAGCTCAAGGAAGGGTGGGATGGCCTGATGCAGCAAACCCTGCTGGAACGTTTTGGCCAATATGAGTGGATCCAGGAGTGGGCACCTGGGCGCGCATTTAACAACTGTTTCTTGGTACGCAAACCCGGCATGCCAGTCCCTTTCTTGAGGATGGACGGTGGGCGAGAAGTGGCTGTTGCACCTCAATACGCTGAGGTCTTGCAACAGATGGCGACCTCTTTTGTGGCAGGAAAAGGTGTGGCGCAACATTTAGCTGATCCTGAAGCTGCGTGGGTGGCCATGCTGTCGCTCAACGATGGCGGTATGGCCCGGCTTGGACAAGAGCTGAGGGGAGTAGCGCATCTTGAATTCAAGCTTGATCGACTCCAGCAGCAGCTGGACGCCAAGCGCAAAGAACTGGCGGAGCAACTGCTGGGGCGTTGGTATGAGCAAGATGGTGACGGTCAACTGGCGAAAAAGCGGGAGATAGGCAAGCAGCTCTGGACTGGGCTTGGCGCCCGTTTTAACTCCCTCGGCGAGCTGATTAGCCAACTGGATCTACCCTCCGCGGAGCTGAGCAATATCTACCTCAGTATTCGTGAGGATGTTCCCAAGGATGAGGGGGTAGAAGCAACCGCTATCTCGCCCTATGGCAGTAGCCCTGCCAGCCCATTTGGGCAGATGCCCTTTGGTGCGAGTCCTTTTGAAAGCAGCCCATTTGCGGGCAATCCTTTCGGTCAGGCTGATGCCGCCGTGGCGAACACAGCTGCCAAGACTGAAGAGCGGGTAGGCCAAGATGATGGTTTCGCCCGTGAGGCATTCAAGGCATGGGTCGCTCATCTGCGTGATCTGCCTACCCAGAAAACCCTGCTGGCTCAGCTCGGCATCGAGACCGAATTGATCGACTTGCTCACCGAAGAGTTGGTTACGGCGGCTAACCGTCTGGATCTGGAGGGGACGTTGAAGCGAACCCTGGCTGGGCAGGAGCAAGCGGGGGTGCGGCGAGAACAACTGTTGGCACGGCAAGTGATGAAGGCTCAGTTTACCTTGCGCGATTTCGTGGCCTGGTTTGGTTTTTTGGCCATGCCACCAGAGAAGGTGCCAAACAGCTTTACGGGCGCTAAGGGCAAGATGTTTGCCCGTGGCGCAGAAATAGGCCAGAACGAGTTGCCTTGCCTGCCCGACACACCGCTCAATCCTGCCATGGCGTATTTGGGGGATTGGCTCTCTTCCCTGGTGCTGATCACCCAAGATAACGCAGGCCATAGTGCCACACGGGATATTTCTCACGATCAGAATCAGCGTCTGGGCCAGATCATCCATCAATTAAAACAAGAGTAAGCACCATGCTAGCCAAAATAATTGCTACCGACCCCGCTGTGCCGGGTGAAGCCCAACTACTAATCCGGCTGCGGGGTGTCTCCGAGCTGGTGGAGGGTCTCGAATTTGCCCTGCTCAATAATCAGCAGAACTATTTGCAAGAGGGGGGCGAGTGGAGCCCTGCTCCCCGCTGGTTCGGCATCAGCGGTGGTTATCCGCTACAAAGCGGCAGTGGTTTTAGAGTGGGTGCTGCGGTAGTGGATCCCTTGCTGGTCAACGCCAGTCCAATTCAGATCCACGTCAAGCTGGCTTCTGGTGAAATTCGCCATACCACCTTGCAAGTGGCACGCGAGGCGGTGCTCTCTTCCAACGCCCGAGGAGAGGTGGGTGAATATGGTGGCAGCAGTGTCATTAACTCGCCCGTGGTTAATGCTCCTCCGGTACCAGGTCTAGCACCAGTTGAGGTGCCAGTTGAGATAGAGCTGCCGGCCTTGCGTGCCGAACCAGAGCCCGTGCCGGTGGCTACGGCCCTACTGGCGGCCACTGCGGCTGTGCCCAAATCGAAAACTCCGTTGATCCTTGGTGGGGTCGTGCTATTGCTGATGATTGGCGCCCTGATCTTCTGGTTTAGCCGCTCGGCAGATGCACCATCCACCGCTACATCAGTGACCGATCCTATTGCTGAAAAGGTTGTCGAACCGGTGGCCGCAGAGCCGATGGTTAACGAGACCAACGGCGAGGTGACGGAGGATGGTTGCAGTGCCGATAACTTGGCGACCCAGAGCGAATTGGAGTTTGTGCAGGCCTGTATCGCACAGCAGCCACCAATCGATGCGTTATTGGCGGTGATCCAAAGTGCCAAGTCAGCCCAGAAGTGTGGAGTGGCGCAGCGCCTTTATGCTAACCGTGCGCAAGGGGGGGATACCAAGGTTGCCTTGACCTATGCCCGTGAATATGATCCCAAGTTCCACCAGCCTAATGATTGTTTCAAAGAGGCTGACAACGCCACTGCCGCTTACTGGTATGACACTGTACTTCAGGTTGAGCCTGACAATGCCGAGGCAAAACAGCGCTATGAGGAGTTAAGCAAGTGATGGTTGCAACCAGATTATTGCGCTGCTCGGCAGCACTCCTACTGTTGTTGGGTGGTGCAAGCGTAGCGGCGACCGAGATGACATCTGGGCATCGCCCGTTGTTACAGGAAGGAAAAAAGAGCCTCTATCAACGAGTATTGACCACACCAGGTTGCGAACTGGTGGCCGAGGCTGGTCAAGCGTCAGGGGTGCTACAACCGGCCTTTAGTAGTTTTTATGTCTATGAGCAGGTCAATGCCAAGGGGGCGGGCTGGATTAAGGTCGGCCCCGACAGCTATGGTCATAGTATTGGTTGGCTGCCCAAGTCTTGTACCGTTGATTGGAAGATGCAGCTGACCTTGGCCTTCACCAACCCTGCCAACCGAGATCGCCTGCTCTTTTTCAAGGAGCGAGATCAACTCAACCAGATCCTGGAAGCTCCGGATCCTGTCGCCAAGGTGGCACCGCTACGTGCTGCGTTGAAGAAGCTGGGCAACGCTGACGGAATTTTGGCACAAGAGCCCGAATACTTTGTCGATCTGCAGCAACAGTTTTATCTGCTGCCCATCCTCAGTGGTGAAGAGGTTATGACCGAGGATGGCTTTTACACCCGCTTGCTCAATGTGGCCTCGGTCAGCAAGGCTGATGCAGCCACGGTAGAATCCAGTGCCAAGGTGAGCCAGCTCAAGGAGTTCAATGCCGCTGTAGTGTTCGTGGTGGATTCCACCATATCGATGGGACCCTATATCGAGCGTACCCGCGAGGCCGTGCGCAAGGTTTATGAGCGGATCAACAAGGAAAATCTGGGGCAGCAGGTGAAGTTTGGCATGATCTCCTTTCGCTCCAGCACCAAGGAGGTACCTGGTCTGGAGTATACCACCCGCATGTATGCCGACCCCAATGAAATTAAAGACGGTGCCGACTTCTTGAAAAAAGTGGCTGACCTCAAGCAGGCTAACGTTTCTAGCAAGCTATTCAATGAAGATGCGTATGCGGGGGTGATGCAGGCGATAGACCAGATAGACTGGAGCCGCTTTGGGGCCCGTTATGTGGTGCTGATCACCGATGCAGGGGCTATCGAAGGGGATAACAAGCTGTCTACCACTGGATTGGATGCCAAGCAAATCCGGTTGGAAGCCGCCAACCCTGGGGTGGCAATATATACCCTGCACCTGAAAACTGCGGCGGGTAAGAAAGATCACGCCAAGGCAGCAAGCCAATATCAAGAGTTATCAACTTACAGTGGCACCAATACCTCGCTTTACTATCCGGTTAATGCGGGTGATGTTAACGAGTTTGGTAACAAGGTTGATGCGCTGGCTACTGCCATTACCGATCAGGTGAAAGCATCCTATTTTGGTGAGCCGGCCGTAGGCAGCGCCAGTAACGCTAAAGAGCAGGACACGCTCACCCCGGCGCAAAAATTGCTGCAAGATACTGCGCTGATAGGCCATGCTATGCAACTCTCTTACCTCGGCAAGAAGAGCGGAACTCAGGCTCCCTTGGTGTTTGAGGCCTGGATTAGCGACCGAGATCTGATCAAGCAGAATATCCCGACCACCGAGGTCAGGGTGCTGCTCACCAAGGGCCAGCTTAGTGACCTTAGCGATGTGGTGAAACAGATTTTGGATGCGGCTAATGAAGGTATGATCTCACCGGCTAAGATGTTCGAGCGATTGCGCTCGGTGGCGGCAACCATGGGCGCTGATCCTAACCAGCTCAAGCAGTTGGATAACACCAGTATCACAGATCTGGGTGTGATGGGGGAATACCTTGCCGATCTGCCTTATCGCAGCGATGTGCTCAATCTGGATGAGGAGACCTGGAAGAGTTGGGATGGGTTGGCACAGGAGAAGTTTATCCGCACCCTTGCGACCAAGCAGCGCCATTACCAGCGTTACAACGCTGATGTTGATCGCTGGGTTGCGCTGGCCAAGGATAGTGATCCCCGTGATCACGTCTATCCGATTCCCCTGGAAATGATGCCCTGATGCTATGTATCGAAGATATGAGCATAGTGCGGGGCAGTGGTGAACAGGCCCATCGGGTCTGTTTGCCCGCACTAACCTTGCCTCTGGGACAAGTGGTGGCCGTGACGGGCGAAAGTGGCTGCGGCAAGAGCACCTTGCTTGAGGTGATTGGGCTGTTACTGAGCCCCAGTCGAGTGGGCCGTTTTGAGATGGATTTCATTGACGCCGCTCCAGCTGCCGTCGATATTGCCCACTTGTTGGCGGCTAACGATCAAGCGGCGTTAGCCGACATCCGCGCCACCAGAATTGGCTTCATGTTGCAAAGTGGCGGCCTGCTGCCCTTTCTGACGGTGAGAGACAATATCCGCTTGCCCTGCCAACTACTGGGCATTGCGGAAGATGAGCATTTACTCACACGGGCTGTCCAGACTCTCAAGTTGGAGGGATTGTTGCACAAGAAACCAGCCCAGCTTTCTATCGGGGAGCGGCAGCGGGTTGCTTTTGTGCGGGCGGTGGCGCACCGCCCCAAGCTACTACTGGCTGATGAACCCACCGCGTCACTTGATCCCCACACCGCTAGGTTGCTCTTTGCACTCTTCATCGAGTTGGTACAAGAGTGGGGCATAGCGGCGCTGGTGGCCTCTCATGATTGGGGTTTGGTCAAGACGTTTGGCTTGCCCTGTCTCAAGGCTAATTTAACGCAGGGAGAGACTCATTTTGCGTTCTCATAAACGCGGGCTACTGCTGCGCTTGGCCATGCAGGATCTTTGGCATGATCGTTCGGTATCGTTTTGTATAATTTCCTCGCTGATCGCCGTGATAGCACCGCTGCTGCTGATGTTTGGTCTGCGTTATGGGGTGGTGAGCCAGTTGCAGGAGGATCTCGTGCGAGATCCACGCAATCTGGAGATCCGCATGGTGAGCAGTGGCCACTATTCAACAGAATGGATCGCTGCTTTGCGGCAAAAAGCGGAGGTAGGCTTTGCCATCGGCCAAACCCGATCCCTCAATACCCAAGCCGATTTGCTGAAAGATATGAGCCATTTCATTGAAAATGCAGAGGTAATTCCGACCTATAGGGGTGACCCTCTGTTGGGAACATTGCAACTGGGGAGCGAGGGTGAGGTAATCCTCAGTGCCGAGGCTGCGCGCCGTTTGGCGGTCAGTGTTGGCGAAACTATCCGCTTGCGCGTCATGCGCCAGCTCGATGATAGGCGAGAGTTGGGGGAGTGCACCTTAACTGTGGGAGCGATATTGGCGCCGACTTATTTCAACCGTCCTGCTCTGTTCGTGCATGAATCCTTGCTGCTGGCGTTGGAGTCTTTTCGTGATGGTTATCGTATCCCTATGTTGGGCATTAGCACAGGTCAGCCGTTAACGGATAAACCGCCGATATTCGCCCGTGCCCGTATTTATGCCAACAGCATTGACCAAGTGGCGGCTCTCGATCTCTGGCTCAAGCAGCAGCGTATCGAGACAGTTAGCCGGTTGGCCGATATCGAGAACATAAAGAGTATCAACCGGGTACTTAGCCTCATCTTCAACGTCATTGCTGGCACCGCGCTTATCGGCTGTGTCGCATCTTTGATCGGCGCCTTCCTCGCTAACGTGGATCGCAAGCGTAAGCACATTGCGGTATTGCGCTTGCTGGGATTTACCAGCCCGGCGGTGGGCCTCTATATTATCTTTCAGGGGGTGATCCTGACGTTGCTTGCCTATGGTGGGGGCATTTTGCTCTATCTGGGCGGCAGTACACTGTTTAATCGGACACTGGCCAGCAGCCAGAGTACTGAACAGATGATCTGCCAGATTACCCCATTACACTGCTTACTGGCCCTAATCCTAGCTCTAACGGTGGCCATTCTAGTGGCCATTATTGGCGCTCGACGGGCTATTGCCATTCAACCTGCGGAGAGTTTGCGTGAACTCTAAAAATACTTTATCCCAGCTCATCATTATGGGATGTGCCCTGTCCAGTGGCGTTACATTTGCCGAGCCATGGGCTGCTCAACATTACAATCCAAAAGCCGATGTAGAGGACGTGATCCTGCCAATGCCGTGCGAAGGAGCCATGGCCTTTCGGAGAGTGCAGGTGCCGGTCAGCGGCCCGCTGGAAGACTTACCAATCCAGGTAGGTCAAGACGGTGGTGAATGGGGCTTTGTCGAGCACACTCATCCTGCTTTCATTGCAGGTAGTTTCACTCAGTCAGCTAAGGAGCTGGGTCGCTATTATTTGATGGCTAAATATGAGCTTACCCAGCTGCAATATCAGGCCCTTACCTCTGAGACCTGTCCCACGCCCTCGAAAAAGCTGAGTTTGCCGGTGAGCGCCATCAGCTGGTTTGATGCTGTCGCGGCCACCGATAAATACAATCTCTGGTTGCGACAACATGCCGCTGATAAGATCCCTAAAGAAGATGGTAAAGCGGGTTTTGTGCGCCTGCCGACTGAAATCGAGTGGGAATTTGCCGCACGTGGCGGGCTTAAGGTCAACAGCGCAGATTTTCGTGATGTTCGTTATCCTATGAACGATCTCAAAGAGCATGAATGGTTTGCTGGTGCCCAGTCAGCCAATGGTCGTTTGCAACTGGCGGGGCTGCTGGCTCCTAATCCGCTCGGCTTGCATGACATGCTGGGTAACGTGGACGAGATTATGTTTGAACCCTTCTATCTCAACAAGCTCGATCGCCAGCATGGACAGGCCGGTGGTTATGTGGTGCGCGGTGGTAACTATCTCACTGAGCAGGCTACTTTACGCAGCGCGGCCCGCAAAGAGGTGAGTTACTACGATGAAGCTCGCCATTTCACTAGCAAGAGCACTGGGATACGGCTGGTGTTGGTTTCCCCTATCATGACATCGACCCAGCGAGTTAAGAGTATCGAGAGCGGTTGGCAGCAACTGGGATCAAACAAATTTGTAGGGGGTGCCAGCGACAAGAAGGATGCAGTCAGTGAGTTGAGCACGTTGGCTTTTGGGGTCGATGATGAGGTCCTCAAACAGAAATTGAAAAATCTGGAAGGTCAGCTTAGAGCGAGCAACCAAAAACAACAGGAAGAGCGTGCCCAGTCGATCCGCGCCAGCCTTAACTTGGGCGCTTTTCTTTGCACCAAATTAAAAGATGATGGCAAGTTTTTGGATTTTCTTAACAGCAATTATGAGCAGCTTTGTAGCGATAAGGCGGATAAAAACTGCGTGGTTCGCAAGATTAAGTTGGATGAGCAAAAAGAGCGACTCAGTCAGCTATCGGGTTATTATGCCAGTGGTTTAGTCGAGTCTGCATCCCTATATGGTGAAGGACCCATTAAAGAGCAAATTTCAGCATTTGATCAAATGCTGACAATTAACAAAAAACTGAATGGGCTTAAACCATTTCTTGCGACGCATTGGGCAAACCAACAGCGCTATCTGCAAAATGGAAAAATTGATGCTGTTATTTGGTTGGAAAGTTGTAAGAAATTGCAATAATTAAATTGAAATAAAAAATGACTGCTTATTAACCTATTTAACCTGAGATCGGTTTAACAAGCCATAACTGTAATAGCATTAAACTCTGCGTTAGTGATGTTCAGTTGTGGCTTATTGTCTTTCAATTGATAGGCGATGAGTCCCGCAATCATGTTGAGCATAAAACCATGTACGCTGCGGTGTCTAGAGTGCTCTATTTGAGAGATGTTTTTTAACTGGTCGTTGATGGTTTCTATGATGAAACGTCTCGACAGCATCGCTCTATCCCACAACGACATCGCTTTTACTTTCATATTCTTACGCACGTTTGTCACCAGTGTGATGCCTTTCTCCAGCAATTCACTGGACAGTGCTTT
>NZ_JAKKSH010000012.1:0-159028 GCF_025653395.1 Shewanella sp. SW24 | reverse complement strand
GTCATGCCAATGGCATTGCCCGGTAGCTACGTTCGGAATCGATAACCGCTGAAAGCATCTAAGCGGGAAGCGAGCCCTAAGATGAGTCATCCCTAGGAATTTAATTCCTCTAAAGAGCCGTTCGAGACTAGGACGTTGATAGGCATGGTGTGTAAGCGTTGTGAGGCGTTGAGCTAACATGTACTAATGACTCGAGAGGCTTAACCATACAACCCAGATGGGTTTTACAAAGAAGCCTTAGACAGAATAYMGAYACTTGATAAAGTTTGAACTCAAACAAAGAAAATCAGCTTTCCGAATTATTATTAACGTGAGTCAGAAATGGACACGGTAATAAACAGAATTTGCTTGGTGACAATAGCCTTGTGGAACCACCTGATCCCATCCCGAACTCAGAAGTGAAACGCAAACGCGCCGATGGTAGTGTGGGGTCTCCCCATGTGAGAGTAGGTCATCGCCAAGCGCCTAATTATCTCATTGAGATGTAAAGAAGCCAGCTGAATAAGCTGGCTTTTTTGCATTCGCAATTTGTTAAATCCAGCCTAGTGTCTATTCAATTAGTCAGTTTTCCTCCTATTTTTCTCTCCTTAACACTCTCTTTCACTCTTCATGACATCAATAATAAGTAATGGTTGTCGATTATTTGTTCGGTTATTTTGTCAATGCTCCGATTTTGCTACAGCTATCTTAGTTCTCGATCGAGCCTAGCTATTGCTATTAGTTAAGCGGTTACTTACCTTATGTTTTAATTTATTGGGGTAGATAAGGATCTGAGATGAAGTTAGAGATGATTTGCACTGGGGAAGAGGTGTTGGCGGGACAGATTGTTGATACCAACGCCGCTTGGTTTGCCAGTACTATGATGGAGCATGGTGTCGAGATCCAGCGTCGAGTAACCGTCGGCGATCGCCTCGAGGATCTGATTGCGGTTTTCCAAGAACGTAGCTTACATGCAGATGTGATTCTCGTTAATGGTGGTCTCGGGCCGACGAGTGATGATATGTCTGCTTTAGCGATGGCGAAGGCGAAGGGCGAACCATTGGTTGAGAATGCGGAGTGGCGTGAGCGTTTAGAGGAGTGGTTTACCCGTAATAACCGTGAAATGCCTTTAAGTAATCTCAAGCAAGCTATGCTGCCAGCGTCAGCTGTGATGGTTGATAACCCAGTGGGAACCGCTTGTGGTTTTAGAGTTAAGCTTAACCGCGCTTGGTTATTCTTTACGCCTGGTGTGCCTTTTGAGCTGAAGCACATGGTTACAGAGCAGTTTGTGCCCTTTATTCGCGAAGAGTTTAACCTTGATGCTAAGGTCTCCTTAAAGAAACTATTGACCATAGGTCAAGGTGAGTCCGCTTTGGCAGATAAGTTAGAACCGCTAGAGCTGCCAGAAGGCATTACTATTGGTTACCGCTCTTCCATGCCGCATATTGAGATTAAGATTTTCGCCCGTGGCGATAAAGCGATTGCAGTATTACCTCGCGTCGCTGGGCACATCAAAATGGTGCTGGGTACTGCGGTTGTCGCGGAAGATACAGCCACTCTTGCCGAAGAAATTCATTATAAGCTACTTAACTCAGGCTTGACCTTAAGCGTTGCTGAGTCTTGCACTGGCGGCATGATCACCAGTCAGTTAGTTGATTTCCCTGGCAGTTCATCTTACTTACAGCACGGATTAGTGACTTACAGTAATGAATCTAAAGTGCGCGTGTTAGGTGTTAATCCTTCAACCTTAGATGATCATGGTGCTGTCTCTATTGCGACTGTGGAAGAAATGGCTAAGGGGGCAAGGCAAATTTTAGACAGTGACTATGCACTGGCAACCAGTGGAATTGCGGGGCCCGATGGTGGCACAGATGAGAAACCTGTGGGGACTGTGGCGATCGCTTTAGCAACTCGCGGCGGTGTTTATAGTCAGATGATTAAACTACCGAGACGTTCACGGGATCTGGTACGCAGTTTAAGTGCTGCTGTGGCTTACGATATGCTAAGACGTGAGCTTTTAGCTGAAGCTGTGATCGTCGATTATCAGTCGATTGGGCGATTCAGTAAGTAACTCTTATACGGGTATATATCCATTTATGCCAGCCAACAAAAATGCTCACGAGGGAGCATTTTAACTTCTACAGAGATACAAAAATGGCAGATTATTTAGTGAACTTAAGCACTAATTTGCCTGGGGCAACTTGAATGCTTTCGGTCATTTTTGCCATCAGTGCTTGGTTACTGTCCTTGGTATCTAGTACATACACAGGCTGGTTTTCTAAGAATTGCCTTAGATAACCCATCACCTGCGGCGTGGCACTGCTAATCGCTTTTTCAATATCCTTGGGCGTTGACTCCACTTTGACTAATTCGAGTTGGCGCAGATAGACACTGTGCGTTGCGCTGTCATACCAAGGCTTAGCTTCGAAAGTCGTAGTGAGTTTGGCACTCAATGGAAAGATCGGATTCTTAATTGATACTTGAGTTGCGGCACTTACACTCATAGTGTCAGGTTTTACACCTAGCTTGACACTGATGTCGTTAATGCGCACTTCTGCGCCAACTAATTGATTGCCTTGTTTAATCTCAAAATGGATCTCTTTACTGAGGTACTGCTCCATTTCGTGCTCGCTGATACTGTACTGCGAGACGCAGCCGCCAAGCAGTACAGTCAGTCCCAAGCAAATCGTGCGGGAAAGTTTTTTCATTAACCAGTGTTTCTCATACCCGCTGCCACACCTGCAATGGTCAGCATTAGCGCTAACTGTACATGTTCAGACGCAGGAGTTTCGGTTGTTTCCTTACGTGTCCGCGCTAATAGCTCGGTTTGTAAGAAGTTTAATGGATCGATATACGGATTTCGCAGTTTAACTGATTCGCGATTCCACGGTGTATGCGCCATTAAACTATCTGATTTTGTCAGTTCAAGCACGACTTTAATACCCAGATCCAAGCGTTGGCGCAAGGTTTCGCCTAAGTGATGCAAGTCTTTCGGTACTAAACAGGTTTCGTAGTAGCGGGCCAAATTAGGTTCCGCCTTGGCGTAGACCATTTCCAGCATTGAAATGCGAGTGCTGAAGAAAGGCCATTCCCGTTCCATCTCTTGCAGTAAGCCCATTTCACCGCGTTCACAGGCGGCTTGAAGTGCTTCACCGGCGCCAAGCCATGCAGGTAACATCAAGCGGTTTTGCGACCAAGCAAAAATCCACGGAATAGCTCGCAGACTTTCGATCCCACCATCGACACGACGTTTGGCTGGGCGGCTGCCGAGTGGCAGTTTTCCTAATTCCACTTCTGGCGTTGCCGCGCGGAAATAAGCCACAAAATCAGGTTCATCACGCACTATGCCACGGTAAGCACCCACTGATTCTTCTGCGATACGTTGCATGCAATTGCGCCATTCTTGCTTCGGCTCTGGCGGTGGTAACAGGGTTGCTTCCAATACGGCCGAGGTATACAGGGCCAAGCTTTGAACCGCGAGTTTTGGTAAGCCAAACTTGAAGCGGATCATCTCGCCCTGCTCAGTCACGCGAATGCGGCCATCTACCGAACCTGGTGGTTGCGATAGGATTGCTTTGTGTGCAGGACCACCCCCGCGACCAATGCTGCCACCACGGCCATGGAATAGTGTGAGCTTGACGCCCGCTTGTTTACAGACTGCCACTAACTGCTCTTGGGCGTGATACTGAGCCCAAGCCGCCGCCATAACACCGGCATCTTTAGCTGAGTCAGAGTAGCCAATCATGACCTCTTGCATGCCCTTGGTATAGCCACGATACCAGTCAATATCGAGCAAATCGGTAATACATGCAGCGGCGTTGTTTAAGTCGCTTAAGGTTTCAAACAGTGGCACCACGCGCATTGGATGCGAACAGCCTGTTTCTTTGAGTAACAGTAAAACCGTTAAGACATCCGATGGTTTACCCGCCATCGAAATCACATAGGATCCGAGTGCTTTTGCCGGATGTTTAGCAATCAAACGACAGGTATTAAGCACTTCGGCCACATCGGCCGAGGGTTGCCAGTTACTTGGGATCAGTGGACGACGGTTGCTGAGTTCACGTAATAAGAAGGCTTGCTTCTCAGTCTCGTCCCAATGGTTGAAATCACCCATGCCGAGATAGCGAGTTAACTCGGCGAGCACATCGCTGTGACGGCTGGCATCTTGGCGAATGTCGAGCCTGAGCATATGAATGCCAAAGCAGGCGAGACGGCGGAGAATGTCGAGCAATAAACCGTTGGCGATTAAGCGCATACCGCAGTCGGTTAAACTCTTATAGAGCATTTCTAGCGGCGCTTTGAGATCGCTTTCTTGCCAAATCAGGCTCGACTTATCGACTTCAGGATTGTGGCCTTCGATGCGCGCATTTAAATAATCTATGGTGTCACGCAGTCTTTGACGAATAGATCGCAGCACGTGGCGGTAAGGTTCGCAGCTGTTATTGGTATAAGCCTTTAACTCATCATTGGCTTCTTCCATCGACAGTTCACCGACCAGTAGGACTATGTCTTTTAAGAATAATCTGGCGGCAGCATGGCGGTTACGATCGAGCACCTCTTGGGTGACTTTTGCGGTAACAAACGGGTTGCCGTCGCGATCGCCGCCCATCCAGCTTGAAAAGCGCACTGGCGCGATATCAATCGGTAATTGCTGCCCTGTGCGTTGCTGCACTCGATCGTTAAGTTGTCTTAAGAAGTCAGGCACCGCATGCCAGAGTGACTCTTCAATGGTGGATAATCCCCAGCGAGCCTCATCTACTGGAGTTGGGCGCTCGCGGCGGATCTCATTGGTGTGCCATATTTGCGCGATTAATTGGCGCAGGCGCAGATTGATCTGTTGACGTTCTCTATCCGATAGTTGGTCGTTTTCTTGCTCTGTTAAGCAGTCGACAATGGCGGCGTATTTTTGGATCAGGGTGCGACGGGAAATTTCAGTGGGGTGCGCTGTTAGCACCAGATCGATATCCAGTGTTTTTAGACAGTCGAGCATTTTAGCTTGGTCGACACGACCATTGAGCATGCGGCCTAGGAGTTGTTCCACTGGGTCTGGCACGCAGACAAGTTCGTCGCAATTACGACTGATAGTATGAAATTGCTCGGATAAGTTAGCTAAGTTAAGAAATTGGTTAAAAGCTTTTGCAAAAGGGACTAATTCTTCGTCTGGCAAAGCTGTCAGTAACTCGAGCATTTGCTCTCTGGCGGCTTGATCGCCTCGGCGTGAGTCTTTGGCAAGCTTACGGATCTGTTCAACCTTCTCAAGAAAAGAGTCCCCAAGATGGGTACGCATAGTATCGCCAAGGATTTGGCCTAACATACTCACGTTCGATCTTAATGACGCATACATATCTGTCATATTGTCTGCCATGGTTACTGACATAGTTACTCCGAATAGAAAAACATGAAAATCCGCTGTGTATATACCCAAACAACCTGAAGATGCAGGATTCAGCGGGAGTTTAACGCACTTTAGGCAAGGCAGTTATTTGCAGGCCTAGCGGGCTAAGTTAAAAATAACCAACGCAGCATAAAGTGCGTTAAAACCCGCCGGGACGGAGCACCTAGGGCACTCCACTTCCGTGTTGCATCAATTTAAAAGGTGGCCGACATTCTTTCATTGATGCGCCTTGAATTGAAGCACCCTAGGCGCTCTGAAACTCGTATCTTCAGGTAGCTTGGGTATATAGCCCGTTAGCACAATACCTATCACTTGGGGCTATGGTCAACAGCAGAACTTATAACTTATACGACTGGCTTATCCGATATGCAACCAATCACGGTATTTGATGAAGAATATTCAATAGAAATGCGAAGTCACGCAATATTTTTTGATGATTAGTGCAAGTGAATATGAAGTGCATTATTTTATGCTTTGCAGACATGTATCTTAGCTGTTAATGAAAAGGACTGATTTTGACTCATGTTGACCCTGGATAACTGTGTTATTAACGAGTTAGCTGAATGGGAGGCGTGTCTTCGATATCCCAGTTTGAGCTTAAAATATGAAAATAAATTAAAAATATATATTCACATATATTGCATAAGTAGATCTTTGTGGTAGTCTAGCCATCAGTTGAGATGAGTCACCCCCTGTGACCTGTAGAGTGAATATCATGATGTACAGTATTAGCCTGACAGTGAATAAAATAACAACCTATTACGATTTCCTGCGACGATAGTCTTGTCATCATAGATATGCGCGGTTGCGTGTAAGCTATTCATCTACTCTTTAAGTTTCTTTGATTCGGTTAATAAGACAAAAACATGAAAAATATCGCCATTATTGGTGCCAGTGGTTACACAGGCGCGCAACTGACCGCTTTAATCCATGCAGAAGCAGAACTGACGATTCAAGGGTTGTATGTTTCTGAAAACAGTTTAGATAAAGGTAAGCCTTTAGCGGATTTGTATCCTAGCTATAGCCATATCGCATTAACGCTGTCGCCATTGTCCGATGAAGCTAAGGCAAAAATCGTTGTCGAAGCCGATGCCGTGGTGTTAGCGACTGAGCACTCGGTGAGCCTGCATTTAGCGGCTTGGTTTTATAGCCAAGGGTTAGCGGTATTCGATTTAAGCGGTGCCTATCGTTTCAGTGATGTGGCGCAATATCCGAAGTGGTATGGCTTTGAGCATGAATATCCTGAAGTTTTAGCCAAAGCCGTGTATGGCCTTGCCGAATGGAATGCTAAAGAAATCGCTGCGACTAAGATGATTGCCGTGCCAGGTTGTTACCCGACCGCATCATTGACAGCGTTAAAGCCGCTAGTGAGTTTACTGACATCGGCTTATCCGGTAATCAATGCTGTGAGCGGCGTAACAGGTGCGGGCCGTAAAGCGCAGTTACACACCAGTTTTTGTGAAGTTAGCCTGACACCCTACGGCGTATTAGGCCACAGACATCAACCCGAGATTGCCACTCAGCTTGGCCAAGAAGTGATATTTACACCGCACCTTGGTAACTTTAAGCGTGGCATTTTAGCGACCATTACCGTACAGCTAAAACCAGGTACTACGACTGCCGATGTGGCCGCGGCCTATAGCGTGTATGACAAGGCGCCATTGGTCACCGTGAAGCACAATCAGTTCCCGAAAGTAGACGATGTGGTGCTGACACCTAACTGTCACTTAGGTTGGAAGTTTGATGAGAATAGCGGTTACTTAGTGGTAGCCAGTGCCATCGATAACTTGATGAAAGGTGCTGCCAGCCAAGCGCTGCAATGCATAAAGATTCATTTTAACCTTTAATTGTTCATCCTTATTTAAGAGAGTCGTCAAGATGTCTACAAACAACTCAGTATTAGTGCTTAAAGTGGGCGGCGCGCTGCTGCAATGTGAAATGGGGATGGCGCGATTGATGGATACGGCTGCGGCTATGTTAGCCAATGGTCAGCAAGTGTTGATGGTGCATGGCGGCGGCTGTCTGGTGGATGAGCAGCTAGCAGCGAATGGTATGGAAACCGTCAAGTTAGAAGGTTTGCGTGTGACTCCGCCCGAGCAAATGCCGATTATTGCCGGCGCACTTGCGGGGACTTCGAACAAAATTCTTCAAGGCGCAGCGACTAAGGCTGGCATTGTGAGTGTGGGCATGAGCCTCGCCGATGGCAATACTGTTTCGGCTAAGATTAAAGATGAGCGTTTAGGCCTAGTGGGCGAAGTCACGCCAAACGATGGCACTTATCTTAAGTTTATCCTCGCCCAAGGTTGGATGCCGATTTGTAGCTCTATCGCCATGATGGACGATGGCCAAATGCTTAACGTCAATGCTGATCAAGCTGCGACGGCCTTAGCCAAATTAGTGGGCGGCAAGTTAGTGCTACTGTCGGATGTTTCTGGGGTGCTCGATGGTAAAGGCCAGCTCATCCACAGTTTAAATGGCAAGCAGATAGCAGACCTTGTTAAGCAAGGTGTGATCGAAAAAGGAATGAAGGTCAAAGTTGAAGCTGCGCTCGAAGTCGCACAGTGGATGGGGCAGGCGGTACAAGTTGCCTCGTGGCGTGATGCAAGCCAATTAATCGCATTAGCAAAAGGTGAAGCCGTAGGAACACAAATCCAACCATAAGTGGAGTAGGTTATGAAGCATTTACTATCGATAAAAGACTTAACCCAGAAGCAGTTACAGGATCTAATTGCCTTGGCAAAAACGATTAAAGCCAATCCGGCTGAGTATCGTCATGCGCTGGATGGCAAGAGTGTGGTGATGTTATTTGAAAAGCCCTCACTCAGAACACGCGTTAGCTTTGATATCGGTATTAATAAGCTCGGGGGCCACTGTTTATACCTAGACCAGCAAAATGGTGAACTGGGAAAACGGGAATCGGTTGCTGACTTTGCTTCTAACCTGTCATGTTGGGCCGACGCAATTGTGGCGAGAACCTATTCACACACCACTATCGAACAATTAGCCGAGTTCGGCTCAGTGCCCGTGATCAATGCGCTGTCGGATCTTTATCATCCTTGCCAAGCCTTAGCTGACTTTTTAACACTGGCAGAGCAGTTTGAGGATGTCAGTAAAGCTAAATTAGCTTATGTTGGTGATGGTAATAATGTCACTAACTCGCTGATGTACTGTGCGGCTATTCTCGGTGCCACCATGACAGTGATCTGCCCAGCGGGTCACTTTCCTGATGGCTACGTAGTGGCAGAAGTGCAAGAGCTCGCCAAACGATATGGCGGCAAGATAGTGCTGACTTCAGATATCGATGCGATTGAAGGTCACGACGCTATTTATACTGATACTTGGATTTCAATGGGCGATCCAACGCCTTTGTCTGATATCAAAGCGAAGTTTGCACCATACCAAGTAAACAAAGCTTTGATGGCGAAAGCGGGCGCTAACTTCTTTATGCATTGTTTGCCCGCCCACCGTGGTGTAGAAGTAACAGATGAAGTGATGGACGGTGCAGGCTCCTTAATTCTGCAACAAGCCGAAAATCGGATGCATGCCCAAAATGCGGTACTGGTAACCTTATTTAGTTAAATTAACCCTGTTTAGCAGCCTGTTTTCTCCTTGAGAGAAACGAGTCATAGGAATTTAAGATGTCTATCGAGAACAAAAATACTGGCGTGAAAAAAGTGGTTTTAGCCTATTCAGGTGGTCTAGATACCTCGGCCATTATTCCTTGGTTAAAAGAAAACTACGATAACTGTGAAATCATCGCATTCTGCGCCGACGTTGGCCAAGGCGAAGAAGAGCTGGTTGGCTTGACTGAAAAAGCTTTAGCTTCAGGTGCTTCTGAATGTCATATCGTCGATCTAAAAGAAGAATTCGTTAAAGACTATATCTACCCAACGATTGCGAGCGGTGCGATTTACGAAGGCACTTATTTACTCGGTACGTCAATGGCGCGTCCTATTATTGCCAAAGCGCAGGTTGAAGTGGCTCGTAAAGTGGGCGCCGATGCTCTGTGTCACGGTTGTACCGGCAAAGGTAACGACCAAGTGCGTTTCGAAGGTTGCTTCGCCGCATTAGCACCTGATTTAAAAGTGATTGCCCCATGGCGTGAATGGACTATGCAGAGCCGTGAAGATCTACTGGCCTATTTAGCTGAACGTGACATCAAGACGTCAGCGTCAGCGACTAAAATCTATAGCCGTGATGCCAACGCTTTCCATATTTCCCATGAAGGTGGTGAGTTAGAAGATCCATGGAACGAGCCAAGCAAAGGCGTATGGACACTGACTGCCGATCCTGAAGATGCACCGAACAAGCCTGAATATGTGTCGCTAGAAGTAGAACATGGCCGTATCACTAAAGTGAATGGTGAAGCCCTAACGCCTTATGCTGCGCTGATGACATTAAACGCCATTGCTGCGCCACACGGTGTGGGTCGTATCGACATTACTGAAAACCGTTTAGTCGGCATGAAGTCTCGTGGCTGTTATGAAACACCCGGCGGCACTGTGATGTTCGCAGCACTACGTGCAATTGAAGAGCTTGTTCTCGACAAGACTAGCCGTAACTGGCGTGAGCAAGTTGCCGCACAAATGGCGCATTTAGTGTATGACGGCCGTTGGTTCACGCCACTGTGTAAGTCATTGCTGGCAGCATCTGAGTCACTGGCTGAATCAGTTAACGGTGAAGTTGTGGTTAAACTCTACAAAGGCCAAGCGAGCGCAGTGAAGAAACGTTCACCTAACAGCTTGTACTCTGAAGCGTTTGCGACTTTCGGTGAAGATCAAGTGTACGATCAAAAACATGCAGAAGGCTTTATCCGCCTGTACTCATTAGCGAGCCGCATCCGCGCACTCAACGCTAATGACGTTAAGGGTAAGTAATAGGTCGTGTAAAAGGGCGCCTAGCGCCCTTTTTTGTTTTTAGGTTTTGATTGAGTTTTTGATTCAGATGAGTCGATTTTAAATAAGTAGTGAGTAAGGGGAGTTAGCATGGCTTTATGGGGTGGAAGATTTCAGGGCGAAACGAGCGCGCTATTCAAATTATTCAACGATTCGTTGCCTGTGGATTATCGCTTGTTCGAACAGGATGTGGTCGGCTCCATTGCTTGGGCGGATGCGATTGCCAGCGTGGGAATTATCTCGGCAACTGAATGCCGAGACTTGAAAAAAGCACTCAATGACTTGCTGGTGGAAGTGCAGGGCGATCCAGCGATTATTCTCGCCTCGGGCGCCGAAGATATTCACAGTTTCGTCGAGTCGGCTTTGATTGCCAAAGTGGGCGATCTCGGTAAGAAATTGCACACCGGTCGTAGCCGTAACGATCAAGTTGCCACCGATTTAAAGCTTTGGTGTCAATCCGAAGGCAAAGCATTACTCGCGCGCCTTCAAGGCTTACATGCTGAATTACTGGCGTTGGCTGAGCGTGAATTTGATGCGGTAATGCCGGGTTATACTCACTTGCAGCGCGCGCAACCTGTGACATTTGGCCACTGGTGTTTAGCGTATGTGGAAATGACTGAGCGGGATATCAGCCGTTTAGCCGATGCGTTAACCCGCGCGAATACCTGTCCATTAGGTTCTGGTGCCCTTGCGGGCACAGCTTATAAAATAGATAGACATGCACTGGCTGCTGCGCTTAATTTTGCCTCGCCAACGCTGAATAGCTTAGATAGTGTATCAGACAGAGATCACGTGGTAGAGCTTTGTTCAACCGCATCGATCAGCATGATGCACTTAAGCCGTATGGCTGAAGATTTGATTTTCTTTAACTCAGGTGAAGCGAACTTTATTTCCCTGAGTGATGAAGTGACCTCGGGTTCATCCCTGATGCCACAGAAGAAAAATCCAGACGCATTAGAGCTTATCCGTGGCAAAACCGGCCGGGTGTATGGCAGCTTAGTGGGCATTCTCACGACGATGAAAGCACTGCCTTTGGCGTACAACAAAGATATGCAGGAAGATAAAGAAGGCCTGTTTGACGTAGTTGATAGCTGGGCAATTTGCCTCGATATGGTGGCGTTAGTGTTGTCAGGTTTGAAGGTCAATCGTCCTAATGCACTGTTAGCCGCACAGCAAGGTTATGCAAATTCTACTGAGCTTGCGGATTATCTCGTGTCTAAAGGTATGCCTTTCCGTGAGGCGCACCATGTTGTGGGTGAAGTCGTGGTTGCTGCGATAGCGAAGCAAATTCCGCTCGAGGATTTCTCCTTGGCCGAATTAAAAACTTTTGCCGCTATCATTGAAGATGATGTCTATCCAAACCTGACTATTGAAGCTTGTTTAGCGAAACGCGACGTGCTCGGTGGTACTGCATTGCCACAAATTCAGCAGGCGATTGCGGCCAAGAAAGTTCGTTAAGCGAGTTATTCAAATCCACAATTCAAGCCAATAAAAAACGCGACATTAGGTCGCGTTTTTATTGGGCCACAATTAGTGGTAATGACTTTTTAGCATTTGTTTATTGGAATAAATCATCGGTTGGTGCATCGATGAATAAATTGTTTTCATCCTGAGTTTCGCTGATGTATTCCTTCGGCTCCGTACCTGAAATAAAGTACTCGAACGCACTGGTATAGTCGGTTTTTCGGGTAAGTTTACCCGTCGCTAAATCGATGCGTACCGAAACTATGCCTTCTGGCGGAATCGAGGTTGTCTCTGGTGTGCCTTGTAAGACACTGTTCATAAACTCGTTCCAGCCCGGACCTGCTGTTTTCGCTCCCGCTTCGGCGCCAGTTATCTGATCTTTTTCGCCGTTTGCATTCCATGCGGTTCTGCCCAGTTGGCGACCGTGATCGTCGAAACCGACCCAGAAAGTGCTAGTGATGACTGGGCTAAAACCACTGAACCAAGTGTCGCGCGATTCGTTGGTTGTACCCGTTTTACCTGCAATATCATGGCGCTTAATCAATTTTGCCGCGCGCCAAGCCGTACCTTGCCAACCCGTGCCTTTACTCCAATCGCCCCCACCCCAGATCACGCTCTTCAGTGCTTCGGTAATGAGGAATGCCGTTTGCTCTGAAATAATTTGCGGAGCGTAGCGACCGGTTTGATTGAAACACTGCGCAACAGGTGCACTACGCTCAGCACCAGAGTCTCCACTTACGCTGAACGCTATAGAGTCGCTCGGTGTAACTGGTTGGCTAGGCTTACAGGCCAATGTAGGGTTCGCTTTTTCGATAACATTGCCGTAAGCATCTTCTACGCGATCAATATAGAAAGGTTCGAGTAAGAAACCGCCGTTAGCAAATACGTTAAATGCAGTAACTACTTGCAATGGCGTGACTGAAGACGAACCTAATGCAATCGATTCGTTGCGAGGTAAGTCGTTAGGATCAAAACCAAATTCAACGAGTTGAGCAATGGTTTCGTCGAGTCCGACATGACGCATTGCACGCACAGACATAACGTTAATAGATTGCGCTAAACCCACACGTAAACGAGTGGGGCCGCCATAGATATCGGGTGAGTTTTTAGGGCGCCATGCTGTGCCTTGGCTGATATCGGGTTTATTAATTGGCGCATTGTCTATGAGGGTCGCTAAGGTAAAGCCTTTCTCTAATGCTGCGGCATAGATGAAAGGTTTTATATTCGAACCTAATTGACGCTTCGCTTGAGTCACTCGGTTGTATTGGCTTTGGCTAAAGCTATAACCACCAACTAAAGTGCGAATAGCACCATTTTTGGGGTCGAGTGATACTGTTGCGCTGGCGACTTCTGGTACTTGCGATAGTTGCAAATATTGGCCGTTATCACGGATCCAAATACGCTCGCCGACCTTGAGTATGTCAGAAGCTGATTTCGGTACACTACCTTGACGCTTATCAGTAATAAACTTACGTGCCCACTTCAATCCATCCCAAGTAATGACTTTAGTTTCGCCTTTGGCGGTCATTATACTTGCTTGCTGATCTGCAATGCTGATGACTGCGGCGGGTTGCAATTCTTGTACTGAAGCAATCTTGGCTAGTTCAGTTTTGATTTGAGCAGGTTCAGGTTTTTCGTCCGTCCACAACACGGCAGCAGGACCGCGGTAGCCATGGCGTTCATCATAGGCATAGACGTTATTACGCAGTGCCTGTTGAGCTTTAAGTTGTAGATCCGATGAGATAGTCGTATAGACGTTGTAGCCATTGGTATAGGCTTCTTCTTCACCGTACTTCTGTACCATGTAATCCCGAGCCATTTCAGAAATATAAGGGGCATAGAGATCAATTTCAGCGCCATGATATCTGGCCACCAATGGTTCTTGTAGTGCTGCTTGGTATTCGGTTTGGCTGATGTAGCCGACTTCATTCATCCGCATGAGGACGACATTACGGCGAGCCAATGCACGCGAAGGTGACGTGATTGGATTGAGTGTAGAGGGCGCCTTGGGTAGGCCTGCAATAACGGCCAGTTCAGATAAGCTGAGTTCTTGCACGTTTTTACCGAAATACACTTGCGCAGCAGCCCCAACCCCATAGGCCCGTTGGCCTAAGTAAATGCGGTTTACGTAGAGCTCTAAAATTTCATCTTTGGTGAGCAACTCTTCAATATGATAGGAGATAAAAATCTCCTTCACTTTACGAATAATAGTCTTATCGCGGGTTAAGAAGAAGTTACGCGCGACCTGCATGGTAATCGTACTCGCACCTTGCTTTTTCTCACCAGTGGTCAACATCACTAATGCGGCGCGAAGCACGCCAACAGGATCTATACCACCATGTTCATAAAAGCGGGCATCTTCGGTTGCGATAAACGCCTGTAGCAGAGGTTTTGGCACTTCGTCTAACGTTAGTGGAATGCGACGTTTCTCACCGAATTGAGAAATAAGTTTGCCGTCACTACTGTAAATACGTAAAGGTGTTTGAAGTTGCACATTTTTTAGTGTTGAAACATCCGGTAAATCCGGCAAAACATAAAAGTATGCTGCCACAATGGCGCCTACGCCCAAAAGGGCTAGACTGAATAGTGCTATAACAATACGTTTTAACCACTTCACCAAAATTTATCCTAATGTTCTGTTAAGTGCGACAGTATATAAGGCGCACACGTCTTGGTGAAGTAAAAACGTGAGACTCACAAAATAGCATTTGTAAAATGATGAAACATTCGATACAAGTAAGTATAACAAGTTGATTTTGTGCTAATCTCTTTTACTGAAATATAAATAAAAAAGTGACAATGGATATGCTTTCAAATTTATGGAAGCGTCAGGCTCCGCAGATGGTGGGAATCGATATCGGTTCCCATGAAGTTAAGGCCATTTTGTTGAGTAAGACTGCTGACGGATACAAAATATTGAGTCATGCCGCGGTACCCATTAAGAAGGGGGCCGTTAACGATCATGATATTCGTGATGCTGATGCTGTTGTTGAATGCCTTAAGCAAATAAAACGTAGCCTGCCTAAATCCGTTAAATATGCCGCTGTTTCTGTTTCGGGTTCTGCTGTGATGACGAAAGTGATCTACATGGATGCCTCCCTTAGTGAGGAAGAAATGGAGGCACAGATAGAAATTGAAGCCGATAACCTTATTCCGTATTCACTCGATGAAGTTAGCATAGATTTTGAAACGCTAAACGTAAACAGTACCGATCCTACTAAAGTTGATGTGCTGTTGAGCGCATGCCGCACTGACAATATTGATGTCAGAGTCGATGCGCTGGATAGCGTGGAGCTTGAGGCTAAAGTGGTGGATGTTGAAGGTTACGCTTTAGGTCGAGCTGCCGAGTTAATTCTGGCTCAGCTTCCAGAAGGAGCGAAACATAAAGCCGTCGCTATGGTTGATATCGGCGCGAATATGACGACTTTCTCTGTGGTTGAATCGGGTGAGACGACTTTTATTCGTGAGCAAGCTTTCGGTGGTGAGCAATTTACTCAGTCAATATTATCCTTCTATGGCATGTCTTATGATCAAGCTGAGAAAGCAAAGATTGAAGGCGACTTACCACGAAATTATATGTTTGAAGTTTTGTCACCTTTTCAAACTCAGCTATTACAACAAATAAAACGTACGCTACAGATTTATTGCACTTCCAGCGGTAAAGATAAAGTCGACTACCTCGTATTATGCGGTGGAACATCTAAATTAGAAGGTATGGCTAATTTACTGACGAATGAATTGGGTGTTCACACTATTATCGCCGATCCTTTTCAAGGGTGTTTGCATGCCGATGAGTCGGTTAAAAGTGCGCTGCAACCTACAATCAGCAAATATATGGTTGCTTGTGGCTTAGCATTGAGGAGTTACGGTCAATGGCGAACATAAACCTACTCCCTTGGCGAGAAGAGGCGAGAGAAAAACAAAAGCGCGACTATATTGGTATTTTAGCGGCAGTATTTTTAGCGTCGGCGATTTTAGTTTATGTCGCAGTATCTTTATTAGATGTTATGACCGATGAGCAAAAAGCACGTAACGCTTATTTGCAATCGGAAATCAGTCTGCTTGAAACACAAATTTCTGAGATCAAGAAAATTACTGAACGTAAGAAAGACATTGAGCGGCGTACAGAAATTATTCTTAATCTACAGCAATCCCGTAATTTGCCTACTCACGTGTTAGATGAGCTTGTTCGAATTGTACCTCCAGGAATATATCTGTCTAGCCTAGAGAAAAAGGGCAGTTTGTTGCTGATTGAAGGGCGTAGTGAATCGAACAATAACGTCGCCAACATGATGCGAAAAGTGAAAACTTCCGAATGGTTAACCGATCCTAATATGCAATCGATCGTGACCCAAAATGAAGAGTTACGGCAATTACAGCGTTTTAGTTTGAGAGTCACTATTAAAGGCGCGAGTGTAGATGAGCCTGAGAAAATGACAAAAGGAGCGAGTAAATGAAACTCGATCTAAGTCAATTTAATGATATCGACTTTGAAAATATTGGTGGTTGGCCAAATCAAGTTAAAACCTTTTTCGCGATCCTTTTAGCACTCTGTGTTTTTGCTGCGGGATATTTCTTGGTCGTCTCCGATTCGGTAGATATTTATACCGCAGAGCAAGATAAAGAAGTACAGCTCAGAGATGATTTCAAGAATAAGTATCAACTTGCGGCAAATTTAAAACTCTACCGAGAGCAGCTAGCGACGATGGAAGTGCAGTTTGCAGAGTTACTGAAGATGCTGCCATCTGAAAATGAAATGCCAGGTTTGCTAGACGATTTAACTTTTGTCGCTACGGATGCAGGACTCAAAATTAATAGTTTGAATTGGGAGGCCGAAATTCAGCGGGATTTCTATATTGAGTTTCCAATTAAAATGTCTGTGACGGGAGATTACCATCAGCTAGGTAGTATGGTGAGTGGTGTCGCTAAGCTGCCGCGTATCGTTAGCCTCCATGATTTCACCATTAAGCGAGATGAAACCGGCAACTTAGCAATGGATATCTTAGCCAAGACATACCGCTTTAAAGAAGGGGCTGAATTACCGCCTGAAAAACCTGCTAATAAGGGGAAGAAATAATGAAATTCTTACCTTTGTTAGCCTTGACTCTTTTTTTAATGGGTTGTGTTGGCGATCGTAGTGATTTAGAGCTATTTGTTACTACAACCAAAGCGCAACACGTTGCTCATATCCCGCCCTTGAAAGAGCCGCCAAGATTTGAGCACTTTGCCTATCAAGCTGAGTTAATGCGTAGCCCTTTTGTACCACCTTCGCGTGAGTTAACGGAAGAAGTTGTTGATACCAGCAAAGATTGTTTACAACCGGACTTAAAGCGTCGAAAAGGACGATTAGAAACTTATCCTTTAGATAATTTAAAAATGCGTGGCACCTTAAGTGAAGCCGATACAACTTGGGCGTTAGTTGAAACAAATGACGGCAGTGTTTATCGGATGGGCGTTGGTGAGTATTTAGGTCTGTTTAATGGACGCATTTCTAAAGTTACTTCACAAAATGTCGAAGTAGTAGAATTAATTCCAGATGGTTCAGGTTGTTGGTCCGAAAGGACGAGCAATTTAGAACTTTCTGGAGAATAACGAGCGAAGGATGAGGGAATAATGAAATCTTCTGCCGCGATAAAAGTCCCGTTAATTTCTTCAGGCTTAATCAAGTCTGTTATTGGGATCGCATTGGTATTTGGAATTTTGCCATCGAGTTATGCTGCAAACCGATTAATGGATGTTAAGTACCATGCCTTGGTTGACCACCAGTTAGAGCTAGAGTTGGTATTTGAAGAAGCGGTCACTCCGCCAGTTATTGACTCTAATGCCTCGCCTGCAGAGCTCGTATTAACCTTTGATAATAGTATTTCTGGTTTATCTAAGGATCGCTTACCCATTAATCAAGTCGGTGTAACTGACATGATGACTGAGCAGCAAGATACTCGTCTTAAAGTCACCTTAGGTATGTCCAAAGTGAAACCTTACCAAGGTTCAGTCATGGGTAACTCATATCGACTCACTATTAATGATGAGGTTGCAGGCGCTCAGACTCAGGCAGAAAATCCCTTCGTTAACAGCATTAAAAATATCGATTTTCGTCGTAATGAAAATGGTGGCGGTGAGTTATTAGTCTATTTGAATAACCGCTCGGTTGCCGTTAACGTTGAGCAAGTGGGCGCTAAACTCGAAGTTAAGTTATATAACACTGATATTAATAGTGATCTGCTTTATGTTATGGATGTGAAAGATTTTTCAACACCAGTAAAAAGCTTCGAGACATTTAAAGAAGATCTAACAACGCGCATTTTAGTTGATATTGCTGGGGAATATGAGTTCAGTTATAAGCAAGAGGATAATCTCTTTAGACTCTCGATGAATAAAGTTGAGAGAGTTGCCGCCAAGAAAGATGTTAAAAAATACAATGGCCGTACTTTGTCGCTTAACTTTCAAAATATCCCTGTACGTACTGTTTTGCAGATCATTGCTGACTATAACAATTTTAACTTAGTCACGAGTGATACTGTTGAAGGCAACATCACCTTGAGATTGGATGATGTGCCCTGGGACCAAGCATTAGATTTGATTCTACAAACCAAAGGCCTAGATAAGCGTATCGAAGGCAACATCTTAATGGTGGCACCGAGCGAAGAGTTGGCTATTCGTGAAAGCCAAAATCTCAAAAATAGGCAAGAAGTTAAAGAGCTAGCACCTTTGTATTCTGAGTACTTGCAAATTAACTATGCCAAAGCGATCGATATTGCTGAGCTGCTTAAAAGCGCAGATTCTAGTTTACTCTCGCCACGCGGCTCAGTCGCGGTCGATGAACGTACCAACACAGTACTCGTGAAAGATACGGCAGAAACGATTGAGAACATCCATCGTTTAGTCGAAGTACTCGATATCCCTATTCGTCAAGTACTGATCGAGTCACGTATGGTAACGGTCAAAGATGATGTCTCTGAAGACTTAGGCATACGTTGGGGCGTAACGGATCAGCAGGGCAGTAAGGGAACCTCAGGTACATTAGAAGGTGCTCAGAGTATTGCCAACGGCATCATTCCAACTCCTGACCAACGTTTGAACGTTAATTTACCTGCGGCAGTGACCAATCCAACAAGTATCGCATTCCACGTTGCTAAGTTGGCAGATGGTACTATTCTTGATTTGGAATTGAGTGCGTTAGAGCAAGAAAATAAAGGTGAAATTATCGCCAGCCCTCGTATTACCACCTCTAACCAAAAGGCGGCTTATATTGAGCAGGGTGTGGAGATCCCTTATGTGCAGTCGACTTCAAGCGGTGCAACCTCGGTCACTTTTAAGAAAGCTGTGTTGTCCTTGCGAGTTACACCACAAATTACACCTGATAACCGCGTTATTTTAGATTTGGAAATCACCCAAGACTCCCAGGGCAAGACGGTTGACACACCAACGGGTCCCGCTGTCGCCATCGATACTCAACGTATTGGCACTCAAGTGCTCGTTGATAACGGTGAAACCATAGTCCTTGGTGGTATTTATCAGCAAAACTTGATCAGCCGTGTGAGTAAAGTCCCTATTCTCGGCGACATTCCCTTAGTCGGTTTCCTGTTTAGGAACACAACAGACAAAAATGAGCGTCAAGAGCTACTTATTTTCGTAACCCCCAAAATAGTCGGTGAGAAGATCTAAGCACTTGCTATGTATCGACTAAAGCCAGCAGTGATTGCTGGCTTTATTATTACTGGAATACAATTCTTTGCATAAATAGCGCACATGGCTTGCCATAGTAGACCCTAAGCTGAGATAATCCTCGGTCAAGTCTCATAAGAGCAAGGTAACATATAGGTCGGCTTGATGTTGAGTCGATATAGGCATACTTTTCAATAAGATTCAGACGTACAAGAAATGGCTGAAAAACGTAATATTTTTCTGGTAGGCCCTATGGGCGCAGGTAAAAGCACAATTGGTCGCCATCTGGCGCAAATGCTGCATTTAGAATTCCACGATTCGGATCAAGAGATTGAACAACGCACAGGCGCTGATATTGCTTGGGTGTTTGACGTCGAAGGTGAAGAAGGCTTCCGTCGTCGTGAAGCTCAGGTTATTGCTGATTTGTCTGAGAAACAAGGTATCGTCCTTGCCACCGGTGGTGGTTCAGTACAAAGCAAAGATATCCGTAATCATCTGTCTGCTCGTGGCATTGTGGTTTACCTGGAAACCACTATCGACAAACAGGTCGCTCGTACTCAAAGAGACAAGCGACGCCCATTATTGCAAGTGGATGATCCTCGAGAAGTGTTGGAGAATCTTGCAGAGATCCGTAATCCATTGTACGAAGAAATTGCCGATGTGATTGTCAAAACCGATGATCAAAGCGCAAAGATCGTCGCAAATCAGATCATTGAGCAATTAGGTTTTTAGGCAGAATTTATGAAGCAAATTCAGGTTGATTTAGGTGTACGTAGTTATCCCATTTACATTGGCCAGAATTTGATGAGTGATGGCGAGACCTTGTCTCGCTACCTGCTTAAAAAACGTATTCTTATCGTCACCAATGAAACTGTCGCGCCTTTGTATCTTAAACAGATACAAGAGACGATGGCTTCGTTTGGTGAGGTAGAGAGTGTTATCCTTCCCGATGGCGAACAATTCAAAGACTTAGCACATCTAGATACTATTTTTACTGCATTGCTGCAGCAAAACTATGGTCGAGATTCTGTGCTGGTGGCTTTGGGTGGCGGCGTGATTGGTGATATGACGGGCTTTGCCGCGGCATGTTATCAACGTGGGATCGATTTTATTCAAATTCCGACAACTTTATTGTCGCAGGTGGATTCTTCCGTCGGCGGTAAAACGGCTGTTAACCATCCTCTTGGTAAAAACATGATTGGGGCCTTTTATCAGCCACAAATCGTGCTTATCGATACTTTATGTTTACATACGCTTCCAGCGCGCGAGTTTGCGGCGGGAATGGCGGAAGTCATCAAGTATGGCATCATGTGGGATGCTGATTTTTTTCAATGGCTTGAAGATAATGTAACGGCGCTAAAAACCTTAGATGCCGAAGCATTAGTTTATGCTATCTCTCGTTGCTGTGAGATTAAAGCCGATGTTGTTAGCCAAGATGAAACTGAGCAGGGCGTGCGTGCTTTGTTGAATCTGGGTCATACCTTTGGTCATGCGATTGAAGCCGAAATGGGCTACGGTAATTGGCTGCATGGTGAAGCTGTGTCAGCTGGCACAGTCCTTGCTGCTAAAACAGCTAAGGCACTGGGGCTTATCGATGAGTCAATAGTTTGTCGTATCATACAGTTACTACAAGCTTTTGATCTTCCAGTGAATGCGCCGGAATCTATGGATTTCGACAGTTTCATTCAACATATGCGACGCGATAAAAAAGTTTTAGGCGGTCAGATTCGACTGGTGCTCCCAACGGCAATAGGCTGCGCGGATGTGTTTAGTCAAGTCACAGAATCTACCCTTGAACAGGTTATTCGCTGCGCATAAAAACTGTGTGGTGGGCGAGTGACGTTTCAGGGTTCTGTCTTGCTTCCTTCTCAGGAAGCCCTCATACAAAGAATGCATCATGTTGCCAGTTATAGCGATCAGCTGCTGGTGCTTTCTGGTGTCAGCGGTTCAGGAAAAACGACCTTAGTTACCGGATTAGCGACCGATTTTGACGAGTCAAATGCGGCATTTGTGATTTGTCCTATGCATGCCGATAACGCTGAGATACGCCGCAAAATTCTAGTCCAGCTAATTTCATCCCCTATTTTTGACGACGACATTCCCCTCGCCGATACTCTGTTGCGGCTTGCGAGCACGCAAACTAAACCCTTACATATCATTATCGATGATGCGCATTTATTGCCTAAGGCATTATGGGCTGAGTGCATTATTCTCAATCAGATCCAGTGTGCGGGTAAGAATATTGCCGTCACGCTCACGGTTCCACCGACATTCTTAGCGGACCTATTGCCACAATTACCCGAGCAATTGCGGCGGCAAATATTACCTATCAGTATTGAGCCGTTAACCATGCCAGAGCGTGAAGCTTTGTATCAAACATTGCTGAGATACAGCGATCAAAACCCTTTTACGCCAAGGGAAATCGTACGCAGTCAGCTTGAGAAGCAAACGGGTACGCCGCAAGAAGTGGTCAATCTGTTAGATAAAGCCTTGCATAGCCCGCAAGAGAAAACATCTTCTTGGGTGAAATATAAAGCTGTGGTGGTGACAGCTGTGAGCATGTTGTTAGCGCTAGGTATTTGGCTTGGTGTTACTCAACCATTTTCTGAAGAGCAAGCCATAGAGACTGCGACTTTTCCTGCGATAGATTCCCCCGCTTTCTTGTCCTATGGGCAAAAAATCTTAGCACCCTATTTTGCTCTGCGCGCTGAACAATTAAAGTTTGCCACTGTAACCGTGAAAGTTAACGAACTAGATACATCCAAAGCCAAAACAGAACCGGCTGTCGATCCATTAAGTGAATTTCATGGTGAGGCACCACATCCAGAGCCTGATGATGGAGCCTTAGTGAGTGTTGGTGAAGTGAGTAGCAAGTCTTTTGGTGATGATGAGCCAACTGTGGATGCAGGGCCTCAAGCTAAAACGGTAGATGTTCAGTCTCCAGCGCCAGAGGCTGCAAAGGTTGATAAAACAGTTTTGGAACCGCAAAAGCCACTCAAAGGTTATACCGTACAAATAGCGAGTGTTGCTCAGTTAGATACCCTGCGTTCGACATTAAAGAGTCTTGAGAATGTCGAGGGTGTTCGAGTCGCAAAGTATAAACAGCGGTGGGTTGTTCTCGTTGGGCACTACAGCAGTAGCAAATTGGCTTCGAATGCGGCGGCTCAATTGGTTAAGGAGTATCGTTTTGAGCAACCTTGGGTTAGAAAATGGGCCGATTTGAAAGATTATCAAGTAGAAGAAAGTCTCTCAAATCGTGAAATTTCAGAATAAACAGAGTACAATCATGGCCTTTATTTTTGTCGGCATTCATCAAGTTAAATGATAAAAAAACACAGAGCCTTCCTTAAGTGGGCTGGCGGTAAATTTAAATTGGTGGATGATTTAGCCAGTTATTTACCCGCAGGAGACCGTTTGGTCGAGCCGTTTGTGGGTGCAGGATCCGTTTTCTTGAATACGGATTATCCTAGCTACCTGCTCTGTGACATTAATCAGGACTTGATCGAGTTATATCAGATAGTGAAGCATCAACCAGAAGCATACATTGCCGCCGCTAAAGTATTGTTTGTCGATGAGATGAATCAAAAGGAAGCTTACTATCAGGTGCGGACCGACTTTAATAAATGTCGCGACCCTTTCCAGCGTTCTGTGTATTTTCTTTATTTAAATCGCCATGGTTTTAATGGCTTATGCCGTTATAACCGTAAGGGTGGCTTCAATGTGCCCTTTGGCTCCTATAAAAAACCTTATTTCCCCGAAAAGGAAATCTGGGCCTTTTCTGAAAAAGCGCAACGTGCTGAGTTTAAATGCATTGGTTACGAAAAAGCCTTTGAGCAGACACGCAGTGGCGATGTTATCTATTGCGATCCACCTTACGCACCGTTATCTACTACATCCAGTTTCACGACATATGTTGGTGCAGGTTTTAGTTTAGACGATCAAGCACTGCTGGCTCGTCATTCGCGCCATACCGCGTTAGAGCGTGGTATTCCGGTATTGATTAGTAATCACGATATTCCATTAACTCGCGAGTTATATCGCGGCGCGCATTTAGCGAAAATTCAAGTGCAACGCAACATTAGCCAAAATGGCAGTGGTCGTAATAAAGTGGATGAGTTGATGGCGCTATATGATGAAAACTACGATCCAAAAGACGACTAGTTTCAACATAAATAACGTTTAGCTAAGCACTTGTCCTACGAGAAACATCAGACTTGCCACTAGGATGACAGCTAACACAATGCCCATCACTATATAGGGCAATGGGGAACTGGTTTGAAAATCTTTTTTACGATTTTCGCTAGTTTGTACCCCGAAAAAGGCGGCAATGGTACTGTGGAATACTTGCCAAATGCGGCTAAGCATTAATAGGCGAGATGCGACGTAGTGGGCTTGAGATCATCCATAGGTTTATCTTGATGACCATGTAATAGTTCAAGTAGATCGACAAAGTGGAACTGACTCGAACGGTTTTTACCTGTAAGCCACGTTTTCCAGCTTAAGGTTTGTGCTTGATCGGCGCAGCGATTATTAGGGTGGCTACTGGGCAGTGCATTGTTGTAACGAGTGTCATTGCTACAAGCGCAAGATGCTGTTTCGGTATTTTCCGTCAGTTTTTCAACGCCAAAAGCTAGCGTGGCCACTACAACTGCAGTAAATGCCAACATCATAGATGACTTGAATGTCACCGACCTAACATAGTGTGAAAACTGACTAAACCGCTCCATCATAACGCTTCCTTTGGAATGAACCAGCACTGCGCCTCGAGTATAACAAACTCGCTTAGTTTATGAACAAAAAATTATCAATTCCAGCCAAAATGCTCGGAAATATTAGCTTATTTTACCGAATCTAAGCCCTAATTTACTGCGATAGCTGCAGAGTGCGCTGCTTTACTGACATAGACATAGCGGATCAATTGCCAGAAATGTGGCTTTAGCTATAGAGGCTTAGCTTGGCTCAGGGTAAAATAAGGCACTTTTTATCCAAATAGCAGCGAGTGTTTTATGCGTCCATTCTTGATTGCTCCATCAATTTTATCTGCCGATTTTGCCCGTTTGGGTGACGATGTAAAAGCTGTGTTAGATGCGGGAACCGACGTAGTACATTTTGATGTGATGGATAATCACTATGTTCCTAACTTAACGATTGGCCCTATGGTGTGCCAGGCACTGCGTAACTATGGGATTACCGCTGATATTGATGTGCATTTGATGGTCAAGCCGGTTGACCGTATCGTGCCTGATTTTGCTAAAGCGGGCGCGTCTATTATTACTTTCCACCCAGAAGCCTCTGAGCACGTCGATCGCACTCTTCAGCTCATCAAAGAGTGCGGTTGCAAGGCGGGTCTCGTGTTTAATCCTGCGACACCACTGCATTATCTTGACCATGTGATGGATAAACTCGACGTGATCCTATTGATGTCAGTGAACCCTGGTTTTGGTGGTCAATCCTTTATTCCATCAACCTTAGATAAGCTGCGCCAAGTGCGTGCGCGTATTGATGCCAGTGGTTTTGATATTCGTTTAGAAGTCGATGGCGGCGTTAAGGTCGACAATATCGCAGAAATCGCGGCCGCCGGTGCCGACATGTTTGTTGCGGGCTCGGCTATTTTCGGCAAGCCCGATTATAAGGCCGTTGTTGATGAGATGCGTGCCGAACTTGCTAAAGTTGGGGCATAGCCATGTGGGATAAGATTAAAGCGATTGCGTTTGATCTAGATGGCACGCTGATTGACAGTGTGCCTGACCTAACCGTTGCCACGCAGGAAGCCTTAGCCGAGTTAGGTTTGAAGAGCTGCTCTGAGGCGCAAGTTCGTACTTGGGTCGGTAACGGTGCAGAGATGTTGATGCGCCGTGCTATGAGTCATGCTTTGGGTACGGATGTTGAGCAGACCGCGCTTGATACGGCCATGCCGATTTTTATGCATCATTATCAAGAAAATCTTGAAAAGCACAGTGCGCTGTATAGCGACGTGCATCAAGTGCTGCAAACTTTGTTTGATGCAGGCTTTAAGTTAGCGGTTGTCACTAATAAACCCTATCGTTTTACCATGCCATTACTCAAAGCCTTTGGGATTAACGACTTTTTCAGCTTAGTGTTAGGTGGTGATACCTTAGCGAAGATGAAGCCCGACCCTTTGCCGCTGCAGCACTTATTGCATGAGTGGCAATTGGAGAAAACTGAGTTATTGATGGTCGGCGATTCTAAAAACGACATTTTAGCGGCGAAAGCGGCTGGGATAGCGTCAATCGGCTTGACCTACGGCTACAACTACGGTGAAGATATTGGGCTCAGTGGCCCAGATGCCGTATGTGGGCAATTTAGTGAGATTCTGAACTGGGTAAAACCTACCAAGTAATGGGGGTTACCTGTTCTTTAGTCGATTTTTTAGTCTTTTTATATATAGATAGTGGAGCAATGACGTAATGACCAAACCCATAGTACTCAGCGGTGCACAGCCGTCCGGCGAATTAACCATAGGTAACTACATGGGTGCATTGCGTCAATGGGTTGCGATGCAAGATAGCCACGACTGCCTGTATTGTGTCGTCGATTTGCATGCCATTACCGTGCGCCAAGATCCTAAAGCGTTGCGCGAAGCGTGTTTAGATACCTTAGCCCTGTATTTGGCCTGTGGCGTCGATCCTAAAAAGAGTACAGTGTTTATCCAGTCACAGGTGCCACAACATACGCAATTGGGTTGGGCATTAAACTGCTATACCCAAATGGGCGAGTTGAGCCGCATGACTCAGTTTAAAGATAAATCACAAAAGCACGCTAACAACATCAACGTGGGTTTATTTGGCTACCCAGTGTTGATGGCGGCGGATATTCTGATTTATCAAGCGAACGAAATCCCCGTTGGCCAAGATCAGAAACAACACCTTGAGTTAACGCGTGATATCGCTACTCGTTTTAACAATGCCTATGGTGATACTTTCACCATTCCTGAGCCGTTTATTCCTGAGCTTGGCGCTAAAGTCATGTCACTGCAGGAGCCGCTAAAGAAGATGTCTAAGTCAGACGATAACCGTAATAACGTTATCGGCCTGCTAGAAGATCCGAAATCAGTGCTGAAGAAGCTGAAAAAAGCCATGACAGACAGTGATGAGCCGCCAGTCGTGCGTTTTGATGTGGATAATAAACCGGGTGTTTCTAACCTGCTGAGTCTCATGTCGGGTGTGACAGGGCAAAGCATTGCGAGCCTAGAAGCCGAGTTTGAAGGCAAGATGTATGGCCATTTGAAAGGTGCGGCAGGTGAAGCGGTTGTGAGCATGTTAGAGCCACTGCAAGAGCGTTACCGCGCGATTCGTGCCGACCGTGCTTACTTAGACCAAGTGATGAAAGCTGGTGCACAGAGTGCGCAGGCGCGTGCCGAAGTGACCCTGAAGAAAGTGTATGAGAAGATTGGTTTGTTAGTGTAATCAATCGATCGATAAATTAAGCCGACGTTCGCGTCGGCTTTTTTGTGCCTGTAAATTCATCCTAAGCCTGTGATTTTAGCCAAGATGAGAAAGCGGCAATCGCAGGTTCTGATAAACGGCGTTGCTTACAAAAGAAGGTAAATTCAAATCCGGTATGCACATCGGGCAGATTCAAGGCGACTAAACGCCCCGTGGTGATATCGCCAGCCACCATAAAGTCCGGCGCTAGGGCTAAGCCTTGGCCAGCAATCGCCGCTTCAATCGCCATTACAATATGACTAAATACATGCTGTTGTTCGTTATCGAGTGGTATTTGGTGCGCCGATGACCACTTGTGCCAGTCAAGCCCTAATGGTCCTTCATCAACCACCAGCAGGGCTTGTTGCTGGAAATTACTCAGGCTTATGTCGCGCCATTTAAGGTAAAAACTGGGGCTGCATACAGGAATTAAACGCTCTTTGTGCAGTAACTGTTGCCAATAGCCACGTTGATTTAGCTTACCGGCAATGAAGATATCCGCGGTACTGGTGCTTAGATCTGGATCTTGGGTGATCATCTCGAGGCGTATTTTCACGCTCGGATATTGGCGGCGAAAATCGGCGAGTCTTGGGATTAACCATTTTACTGAAAATGAGCTGTAAACGGCTAGGCACAGCTGCTGATTGGGCGTATCGCGCACTTTCAAATTGAGGTCGCTTAACTCGTTGAATATCCGCTCTAACTCTAGAAATAGTCCGTGCCCCTTAGGCGTTAACTGCAGTTTACGCCCCTGACGGTCGAACAGTTGCTCGCCAAAATACTCTTCTAATACTCGCACTTGGTGCGACACTGCACTTTGGGTGATGCACAGTTCATCAGCAGCCTTAGAAAAATGCTGCTGTCTGGCGGCAGCTTCAAACACTTGTAGAGCGCGTAATGGCGGGAGCTTTCTCATGATTTTCAATATCTAAAGGCTTTAGTATGAATTTAATTCATCTAGCATGAGAAAGCATCATTTCAGCTTAAGTTTTGCGAGGATTATCATGCCGCCATTGAGATTTATGGATGTTAAAAATGCAACGCCCAGTTGTTATTGGTTTGATTTTATTGATAGTAGGTAACCTATTCAGTGCCTTCTATGATGTGTCGATCAAGTGGTTACCGGACGATGCGAGTGCCTCGACTTTCCTCCTTGTCAGGCAAATCTCTTCAGTATTTATGTTGTTGCCAGTGTGGCTGTATTCGCAGCGTCCGATGACGACACATATCTCAGTTCACCTTTGGCGTGCCAACATAGGCTCAGTTGGCGCGCTTTTTTTAATTATTGGCTTAATGGCATTACCGCTCGCGACAGTTAGCTCATTGTTTTACTCCGCACCGCTAATGATTATTTTGATGGGGTATTTCTTCCTGAGCGAGAGGATCACCGCTGCTCAGACAATCTGTACTGGCTTAGGTTTTGTCGGCATCTTGATTATCCTGCGACCGAGTGAAATGAACTGGTACGGCATTGCTGTGCTGTTTTCTGCTTTTACCTTTGCAGTGAATCAGTTAGCACTTAAAAAAGTACCCCATGCTGAGCATCCCGTGCTAACGCTAATGCTATATAACTTGCTGGGTATTCCGGCAACGTTAGTGATTGCAGCGTTTCAGGGGATTGAGGGTTTGAGTTGGGAGCTGGTGGGCGTGGCCTTGCTGAGCAACGCATTTTTATTGGTTTATCACTGGTTTTGTGTGTTGGCTTACCGCAAGGCCCAGGCGAGTGATATCGCGATTGCGGAATACACAGGCTTGTTGTTTATTGTCTTTTTAGGCTGGTTGTTGTTCGATGAATGGTTGGATAACTTAAGTTGGCTCGGTGCCGCCTTAATCGTATTGCCTTCGTTGTTTTTACCTTGGCTAGGATCGCTCCTATCAAAATCGGCACCTAAGATAGCAGATACACTCACGGGAAAATAACAGCGAGGGTTAAAGCCTAAGTGGGCGAGTTAGCTCACCACTTAGGCTCAAGTTTTAAATAGGTAAACTGCAAAATTACTTAGCATACTCAAATACTTTCACCACTTTACGCACGCCAGCAGTATTACGGGCGATATCAACAGCTAAGTCTGCTTGTGAGCGATGAATAACCCCCAGCAGGAAGACTTCACCATTTTCAGTGATGACTTTAATGCGAGTCACATCCAAATCTTTTTCGTTCAGCATGCGGCCCTTCACTTTGGTTGTAACCCAAGTGTCATTGCTGCGGGTGGTGAAAGAGGTTGGATTGCCAATGCGGATTTGATTATGTATTTTGCCGCCGAGCTTAAGATCTTGTACGACCTTGATGGCTTTATCCCTTAACGTAGAGTTAGGGGCTTGGCCTATCATAAGTACATTGCCATTGACGGATACACCTGTGATATTCGTTTGTTTTTTAAGATCTTCTTGCTCTAGCAGTGCGCTGGTGATCTTAAAATCAGTATTGGTATCATCAAGCTGAGTCTTAACAGTACGTTCGTCGTTGGCCATCATAGCGCCACTGACTGCGCCCACCATAACGGCACCGGCGCAGCCTTGAAGCAGCAAGCAAACCATTAACAGCGGGGCAGCGTGTCTCATTGCTGCTCGTCCTGTGGGAAGAGGGTGCGGTCAATATTGTCACACAGGCAATGGATCACCAGTAGGTGCACTTCTTGGATACGTGCAGTGACATTTGAAGGTACGCGGATTTCCACATCGTTCACGCTCAGTAGGCCAGCCATAGCACCGCCATCTTTACCTGTTAGCGCTACGATAGTCATGTCGCGGCTTAATGCGGCTTCAATGGCTTTAATCACGTTACCTGAGTTGCCACTGGTCGAGATTGCTAGCAGAATGTCGCCCGGTTGACCTAAGGCAAAAATCTGTTTTGAGAAAATCTCATCATAGCTATAGTCGTTGGCGATAGCTGTGATGGTTGAAGTATCGGTAGACAGAGCGATGGCCGGTAAGGGGGGACGTTCAATCTCGTAGCGGTTTAGCAGTTCTGCTGAGAAATGTTGCGCATCGCCAGCACTGCCGCCGTTACCGCAAGCAAGGATTTTATTGCCACCCAAAAGACAGTGCACCATCATCTCGGCCGCTTTGGCTATGGATTCTGGCAGTGCTTCGGCTGCATCGATTTTTGTCTGGATAGATTCAGTAAAGCTGTCTTTAATGCGTTCTAACATGGATAAATCCTTTCAGGATAAAGTGTTGCTATCATGCCATATTTCCACAAGCGTGTTGAGGCACAGACGTTAAAATAATTTGTGTAGTCACTCTTTCACTATTGGCGCTTAAAAGGCATCGACCAGCCAATGAATTTGATCGGCTTCCATGGCGATGACATCGAAACGACAGGGCACATCGAGTCTATTGAGTTGTAAATAGTGGCTAGCCGCTTTGCGAATTCGCGAAATCTGCGCGCTGCTTAGGGCCTGTAATGCGCCGCCATATTGATTTGCCGAACGATACTTCACTTCGACAAATACCCAATGGTTTTTATGGCGCATGATTAAATCAATTTCCCCAAACGGATAGCGGACATTACGTTCGACAAAAGTTAAGCCTTGTTGTTCAAGGTAACGTTGGGCGTGCGATTCTGCCTGCTGTCCGAGTGTCATAACTGGCGGAAGCTACCTCTTTCATAACGTCCCCAGCTTAATTGGCGGTTGACTATGCCATCTGGACTGACAGATAAAGCACCACTGCGACCATTGAATTGATAGCCTGTGAATGAGCGCATTTGCGCCAAACGGCCGATCAAATCCATTGCATCATAACCCATAACAAACAAACGTTTCTGACTGTTATTCCAGCCCGAAAATAGTGTGTTGACCATCAGATTTTCTTCGCCGTTTTGCATTAGCCAAGGTGCGTCGCTTAGGGTCAGGTTATTTAAATCCTGCGCCGTTTGTGTGCTTTCATTTTCAACTCGGCTGCGGCTTGAGGTATATAAAGGCACAGGTTGTGTGAAAACGCTAAAGTTGACGTCGATAAAGGCCTTGAGCAGGGTTAGATCCTGTGGGGTTGAAATCATATAAATGGCATCAATATCTTGGCGCGAGCGGAAGTCGGCTTGTACTGAATTGCCTAACAGCTCTTTAATACGGGCGATCCGCTCTTGGCTATCGCGCACGCCAAGGGCATCTTGTACTGTGGTGCGCATTTTATCACCGCCATCGAAGTAGTGAACTTCGACAGGGTTATCGCTCTTCTTTTTCCATGCTTGAATAAAGCTTTCGGCCATGCGTTTGCCAAGGGCATCGTTACTGGCCAGCAGTAATGGCATAGTTACGCCATCTTGATATAAATGCTCCGCCGCATCGGCCGCCTCTTGTGCGGGAGATAATGCAAAGTAGAACTTATTCGGATCGGGGGTGAACTTATCTACTTGATTTAAAAATAGTTGTGGCACAGACGTAGCAGGTGCTGTATTGGCCGTTTTGTCTGGGTTAGCAGTATTAGTCACCGCATTAGTGGCGGCAGTGTTTGCTGCATTGATCACTTGCAGTTGTTCAATTTCCGTAGGCAATAATGGGCCAATAATAAATTCGGCTCCCGCAGTTAGCGCCTGTTGGTAAGCGCTGGCAGCATCGTTTGCCGTGTCATAAAAGTTGACTGCGACTTGGTCATTTTGCTTGGCCATGTAACTGGCTAATATGCCTTGGCGAATTGCATTGGCAGCGTTAGCTCTTGAGCCTGTCAGCGGCAACAGCACAGCAATGTTTTTTGGCGTAAATGGCTTAGCGTTTAAGGCTCTGTCAAGATCGGCGGGCAGCTTAGCCGCTGCAGGATGATAAGGATTTTGTTTCTGCCATTCGCCTAAGTAGCGTACTAACTGTGTCGGATCGACAGCATAATGCTTCGCGATATAAGCCAGTTGTAACCAACCCGTAAACACAGGAGTCTTAGCATCTTGGGTAAAGGCTTTTAAGGTTTGTTCGTGCATTGGCTGCAGAACTTGCCAAATCGCGTTATTCACCTCGTTGGCTTGGGCGGGGGGCAAGTAAGTCGTCAGCAAACTCAGTTCACGCACTTGTTCAATAGGCTGTTTATTCAATTGATATAAATGCGCCTTGAATTGGTGATAAGCCGTCATCTGCCAGCTTGGCAAACTCCAATTGCTTGGATAATTCAGAACTTTAAGTGCATCACTATAGGTGGACGTGTGTTCAAGCACGCGCGCGGTCAAGTATTTATGTTCGGCCAGAAATGTTGGGCTCTGATTCAAGCTTGGCTGTATCGATTTTAGTAGCTTCTGCGCCGCTGCGTAGTCGTTGGCATTGATGTAGGCATGGGCTGCGAGCAGCAGATTAGTATCGCGCTGCTGCGGATCTTTGCTATTGGCGGCTTGTGCCAAATACACATTGGCCGACAAAGGTGCGGATGCTAAAGAGGTGGCCACTGTGGGTGCAGTTCCGGTCGAGGTGGGCGTTGAAGTGCCACAACCCGCCAAGATTACCGATAAAATGGCCACGGAAACGAACTTAGTTGTATTCAGGCTTTTTAACACTGGGCTTCACTCTGGTAAGATGCAGCCTCTAGTTTAACCTTCTCTCGCGCTTGACGAAAGTCTTGGCACTGTCATTACAGAGGTATATATGGACCAAAGCGTCGCACTCTACATAGTTCCTACTCCCATAGGTAATTTGGGTGATATGAGCTCACGGGCAATAGAGGTGTTGAATCAGGTTTCATTGATCGCCTGTGAAGATACTCGCCACAGCGGTAAGTTATTGAGCCACTTTGGTATTACCACAAAAACTACGGCGCTGCATGATCATAACGAGCGTGCTCGTGCCCAGTGGATTGTCGATCAGCTTGCAGCTGGGCTGTCGATTGCATTAATTTCAGATGCGGGTACCCCGTTGATTTCCGATCCGGGTTATCACTTGGTTTCCCATGTGCGCCAATCTGGGTTTAATGTGATCCCCTTACCCGGCCCTTGCGCGGCAATTACCGCCCTGAGCGCCTCGGGTTTGCCATCGGACCGTTTTTCTTTCGAAGGTTTTCTGCCGTCTAAAGAAAAAGCTCGCGCTGATAAGTTATTGGCACTGAAAGAAGATCCGCGCACGCTGATATTTTATGAATCACCCCACCGCATCGAGCACAGTCTAACGACTATGGTTGAAGTGCTTGGTGGCGAACGCCATGTCGTCATGGCGCGTGAAGTGACCAAAACCTTCGAAACTTTTTTATCTGGCCCTGTCTCAGAGGTTCTTGCCACTGTTAGTACTGACCCGAATCAGCAGAAGGGTGAAATCGTGCTTATGGTGCATGGCTACCATTTGAGTGATGACGAAGCGATTCCCACCGTCGCTATTAATACGCTCAAACTCTTATGTGAAGACTTACCATTGAAGAAAGCCGCAGCAATTGCCGCGCAAATTCATGGACTTAAAAAGAATGCTCTGTATAAATACGGCCTAGAGTCTGATTTATAAGCGCTAAAACGGTTACGAGCGGATTATCTGTGGTGCATCAGGGTGGCTTAGGCTATAATCCGCGCCGAGTTGGCCAGACAGTCGCCGCGTTCGCAAGAACGGGGAGGAAAGTCCGGGCTCCAAAGAGCGGGGTGCCAGGTAACGCCTGGGCGGTGCGAACCGACGACAAGTGCAACAGAGAGTAGACCGCCTACCTGATTTATCAGGTCGGTAAGGGTGAAAGGGTGCGGTAAGAGCGCACCGTGCGGCTAGCAATAGTTCGTAGCAAGGTAAACTCCACCCGGAGCAAGACCAAATAGGGTTCCGTATGGCGTGGCTCGCGTTGGAACCGGGTAGGTCGCTTGAGCCTGTGAGCGATTGCAGGCCTAGATGAATGACTGTCCAAGACAGGACCCGGCTTATCGGCCAACTCACCTCATTCAACAAAAAGCCCGTTTGTCGTAATGACAAACGGGCTTTTTGTTTTTTAATTTATACGGTAATGATAAATTTTATTTGATTAACTCATTAAAAAATAAAAGTTATCTTGTTCTCCCGTCCCTTCAGTCTATCGCTTATTTAGCTTTCAGTTTAGCCGCCATTACAGCCATTTCTCGCCTTTCTTCGTCGCAGGTAAAAATTACTTAATGCAGGTAACATCTACCGTTAACTGAGAGGGTTAATAGAAATAAAGTAGTTATAACTTATTGTTTTTATGCGGTTATATTGTTTGGTATAGCCATTGCATTGGTTTGTACGCAAAGTGCAGCATCTTGTTGCATTGCACAGTGTTCACCAAGGAGGCTTTCTATGGCCAGTTCAAAAAGCGTAGCAGAACAAACTAACAGTAAAGATAGCGGTGCTTTAAATTCACCCACAACAGCGAAAGCAACTGAAGTGACGCACCATGCTGTTGATGTAGTAGCAGAGAAAGCCGCAGTTGCAGAAGACACTTTGCGTAAAACGGCAGCTAGCTCACAGGAAACTCTGGCGCTCAAGCAGGAGGAAATCAAATTACAACTGCAAAGTTCTTATAGCAAAACCCGTGAGTTGGCAGCGCAAAATCCATTGGCTACAGCTGGGATTGCCTTTGCCGCTGGCGTGGTATTAACGGCTTTATTGCGCCGTCGCTAAGGTGGATTTATGCAAAACCGTGCAAGGTCAGAGGCGCCAGAACAAAGGCCCGTCCAGCATAGTGCGCAAACCGCCAAAACTGGGCAGACAGCATCAGCTGCTGCCCAGCATAAAGTTATTGACCAGGCAATGGAGCAACTGGCTGAAATAGCTGTTCTTAGCAGTTCAGTGAAGCAAGCCTATCTCGAGCAGTTGAAGTTGGCTGGGGAAATAGCAACGGCAGAATGGCGGTTAACAGGGCGTAGCCTGATTATTGCTGCGGCTTTAGTCGTCTGTTTTGGTACTGGCATTACGTTATTCTGGGGCAGTATTTTATTGCTGTTGGGCTATATGCTGTTTCAATTGAGCGGTTCGTTATTGGCCACTGTGATCGCTTTGGTGGTGCTACAGTTTGTTTTATTGCTTTGGTGTTGGCGTAGTCTTGGCTATGTGCTGTCACAAACTGGCTTTTCGAAGACTTGGCAGCAATTACAGCTTTTGCTCTCGACTCGAGAGTCGGAACATCAAAAATAGGAGGCGCGACTATGCTAATTCAACAGTTACTTAAAAAACAGCAGTTGAAGCTGACTGTGCTGACGGAACAAGGCCAGTTGCAGCATGATTTGTTACTGATGAGGAAACGGCAATTAGCGCAAAGCAGTCGTGATTTTATAGGGTCGACACCAGGTTTAATCGTCAGTTTTAGCCTTGGCTGTCTGTTTCAAATGCGCCACAACAGCACTGTAAAACTACTGCGTAGCACTTTTGGCTTGCGTTGGATTACCAAACTCATCGCTTGAGAATGATGTAAATGCTGTGGTTTTTACCTTAATGATTTCCATTGGTGCGGGTATGGGGTTCACTGCTATTAGTTGTCGTCAATGCCGCTACAATTATGCCTCGAGTCAGTAAGTGTAAGTATTTTGCTTGTTGTGTAGGACAAGGTGTGGGACTGGCGATAAGTTGTTGAATTTGGCTTAAATAAAGAGCTGCTATGCTATGGGCTAATGTGTAGCTTGGAATAATAAATTCGTCAGTGTTGAAGGTGTTGATCAATTTATTTTCGATATGTTGCACAAGTTTAGTTTGTAATTGTTTAGTTGCAGCATCGAGGTCGCTACCTAGTCTAAATGACATGGAACGGCGAAACATGCTGTTTCGGCTAAAAGTAATAAGCAGTTTTTCCAATGAGGGTGGTGTGTTGGTTGAAAGCCAGTCTTCGGTTGACTGAAGATCTGCGAATATATCTTCAAAAATATTTTGATGTAGTGCAATAAGAATATCCAACTTGCGTTTGAAGTAGCGATAAAACGTCGTGCGCCCGACATCGGCTTTGTGCGCAATATCTGCCACTGCAATATCACGATAATCTTGTTGTTTAAGCATTTCCTTGAAAACGTGGAGAACCTTGAGCATCGCTCGCGGGCTTTGTTTTATGCGCATGTGGGGCTTGGTGTGCATACTGGATTTTGCTCCAAATTCAATTCAGGCGTTTGATTATACATTAGCCTCAATGGCTCTTGTGTTGTGATTTTTGCTTAAGTGGAACAGATAGGCTCAGGTGTACCATTTGAAACATTCGGGCGAGTTTGTGCCTGATGGTTAGGAATAATGGGCTTTATAGTGACGGTCATAGGGTTAACTGCAACGACAGTGTTACCTGAAATATGAAATTGTCACTACCGATGGAGAATCTGTGATGAGTGAAAATATTGAAGCGGCTCAAAGTGATAAAATAAATAATCCAATCAAGCACAAATTAAGAGTAGGTATTTTCCTTTATCCCGGCATGACGATGCTCGATGCCTATGGGCCACTACAGTTTTTAGCCTTTGTGCCATCATTTGAAACCTTCACTTTTGCGAAAACCAGCATGCTATTACCCTGTGATGCGGGCGTTAACTTACAACCTAATTACGATTTCGATAATTGTCCGCCGATAGATATCCTGTTAGTGCCTGGGAGCGCAAATCCTTTGGCGCAAATACAGGATGAGCAAGTCATTTCTTTCTTAAAACGCAAGGGGGAGCAAGCACAATACATTACATCTGTATGCACTGGTGCCTTGATTCTTGCGGCAACAGGTTTACTTAATGGTTATCGTACGACCACTCACTGGGCTTATGCTTCAGTGTTGGCACAATATCCTCAAATTACTTTTGAAAATAAACGTATTGTGATTGACTGTAATCGGATCAGTGGCGGCGGTATTACTGCAGGGCTCGATTTTGCTTTGGCACTCATTGCCAATATAGAGGGTGAACAACAGGCTAAAACACTGCAGTTATTGTTTGAATATGATCCTAAACCGCCCTTTAATTATGGCTCACCTATATTGGCTGATGCTCTTTTGGTACAGAGGGTTGAACAGGAGGTCAGGCAGATAGCGTCAGGATTATTTTAGGCCACAAGGCGCCAAAGATTGTCTTAAAAAGTACATAGTTCATACGATTATTATGTACCTTAGGTTTAAAAACTGCTTTTCACTAGGAATCGCCATTCCCAGCTGTTTACTGACTCGCCGCCCGTATAAGGGAGTGAAAAATCGATATGGGCTACGTTGCCATAGCTGGATCGAGAGGAATAAATCCGCGCGCCTATGCCTATGCTACCCAGTGGACCGCTGACTTCGTTATTCTCGGCGAGTTGGCCGCCGGAGGCTTGACCCAGATCGGCAAAGACTGCCCAGCCTAATTCAGCCAGTTGGTATAAGTTGATATTGGGGTAGTTGCGTATCTCGGCGGTCAGTAACCACTGATTATCCCCTTGTTGGTATTCGTTTGGATAACCGCGCACGCCAGTTTCATCCCCTAATCCTTTTGTTAGATCCAGATAAGTGTTCTGTGAAAGGCTAGCCCAAGCTTTACCATAAGCCGTCCACTTAGGATGGATTTGATAGAAGTATTCGGCTTGAACATCGACCTTATAAGTATCTTTTTGGGTGGTACCGATAGTGCTTGTTCCACCCATTTCTAACAGCCACAGTTGATCGTTAAACTTATACCCGCCAGTGCTTTGCCAGTTAACGTGGTAGCCTAAGGGATTATTATCACCTATATCATTGGTTTCTATGCCGAATTGTACATAGTGATGCCAACCTAAGTTAAAGTCTTCATTGTTGGTGATCAGGTGAACATTATTCAGTACGTGGAAATCATCTTCGATAAACTCGTAGGCGACCCAAGGGTACATAAAGTCCCTGTCTTGAGGGAGCATGGACGTAGGATAGCGCTCAGAATGGGCAAACTCGTGCTTGTCTTGGGTGACACCAGTAATAAAGCGAGAAAGATGCTGACTGTTTTTATTAATTAACCAGCCATATTGCAGATTGAGATAGTCGACTGTGTGTGTGAACTCATTCACCTCTTGCCCATTTTGTCTGAGGGTATCTGTACGGTTATCGTCTAAAAACTCCGCCGAATACATGGTACTCGTATTGAGGGAATAGAAGGGCTTACTCACATAAACGTGTTTAGCTTGGCCGTCGCTATTGTCGTAGAACTCAGCGGCAACTGTGCCGTGCTCAATAATGCTGAGCGGCGCTTCGAAAGCAAATTTATAGCCATTCCGGGATTCATTAGATTGATATTTAAGTCGAGTGCGGATCCCCGTTCCAAGCAAGTTGTCTTCTTTGAGCCCGAAGGAGTAACGGGTGTCGCCACCTGAACTACTCAAACTCGCTGTCGGTAATAATGACCAATTATCCCAGGTCTCCACCACCACGGACTCAACGGATGGATCGACATCGGCTTGGGGATCTTTTTCTGCGATATAAATTTTCGCATCGCGAATGTAAGGCATTGCCCGCAAAAGTCGTTGGGATTCGTCGAGATCTTTTTGTGTGACAGTATCATTTTCGCTGAAGGTTAGATTATCGAGAACCACATATTCTTTGGTATTGATATGCAGGGCGTTAGCCCAGCGGTGAATGAAAAAAGCATCGGGATCTGACTCATCAAAAATGGGGTTATTGACCACCACAATCTTGCTGACTTTTTGTTTGGTTTGATCTTGGTTTGCGGGATCGGCGAGCTTAGCCTCTTCTGCTTGGGCAATCCTGATTAGGTTGCCAACACAACAAGATAGGATGCATGCATACTGAAAAAATTTCTGCATAAAAGGCCACTCCCATGAAATCGACGACTGCAGCGAAAACAATTTCACGTTGCAATTCACAATTTAATAACACATGGAAAACGAGTGTTAGTCAAGGAAACATTTTAATAAGTTTCTTATTTTACTTAAGGTTAGCTTAAGATTATCTTGAGGTAGCGGCTGGGCGCGGGCTCCAGCCGGATTAGCGATTGTTACAGTGTACGCCTAGGTGGGACAGCGACGTTAGCAAAGATGAGCCCCGCAATCAGCGACATAAAAATCAAAAAGATTTGCGAGCCTATGTGCGACTGATTGAGCATGGTCTCTCCTGAGATCAGTGCATTGAGTCCGATATAGGTTTTACTGCCGGGGACTAAGATCACTATTCCCTGCAACAGGGCGATGGAGGCTGGCGCCTTCATCCAGCGGGCGAAGAGGTTAGAATAAATTCCTACTGCTAAGGCACCAAAGAAGATCCCCACCGAATCACCAAAATAATGTCCGCCGAGCATGGCTGAGAAAAACGCCACTATCCCAGCCAATACGCCCCAAGGCGAATCTTGCATCCTTGCTTTGAAAATAAAAACCAGCGCCATAGATAGAATCGGAACCGCCGACCAAATTGCCCAGCGAGGTAAACCCTCAGGTTCTATGTGAATCGCTTCGCCGAACATAGCTTTACCGATTGCCATGCCGAGCACTGCGCCAAAGTACAGCTTAAATAATTGCATGCTCGCATCCATGATGCGCGCCGTGCCAGAAATTAAATCCCGTGCGGCGAGTTCGGCTAAACCTAAGGTTAAGGCTAAGCCGGGAATAAAAATAATAATGGAGGAGAGGATCACTACTGGGATATTAATATTTGGATCGATACGCGCTATGCCACAGGCTGCGATGGCGCAAAGGATAGTGGCGAAGGGTTCGAGCACTTCGGCCATGCGGGCCGAGCGTTCGGCACGGTATACCAAGCCATAGACGAATAAGCCTAATAATCCTGACCAAAATACATCGTTCCAACCCGTGCCCATCAGCATAGCGAAAGCGGCGGCAGAAGTTCCAAAAGAAAAGCAAGTTAATACAGGGCCATAGGGATTGGGTTTATTGGCAATTTCTTCTAAGCGATCTAAGGCCTCGGCCAAAGTGCGTTTACCTGAGGTTAACTCATCGACCAATTCATCGGTGCGGGCGAGTGAACCTAAATCGAGTTCACCGGGCTTAACGCGAGCGGCATGGTTATATTCTTGATCGGTATCATGTTGCAAAACGAAGGTCATCGACGTCGGAGAAATAAGGAAATAGCCTTCGATACCTAAGGTGCGAGCAACGGTTTGTAAGTGGGTTTCTAGACGATAAGCGGGTGTGCCAAACTTATGCAAGGCTTTGCCTAGCTTTATGATAAATCTGCGTTTTTCGATAAACTCGTCGTTATCCAATCGGGGTATTCACTGTATAAAAAGTTGTAGGGAATGACGCGCGCATATTAACCTATCTTGTCTATAAAAGGTTAATGGCTTTTAACCTTAATACAAATAAATTGCTGATTTTTTGCAGCTCGGGCTATAGTCAGCTTTTTGATAAGGGGAAATAGGCATGTCTTTGATGGTAACGGGTCTTTACGCTAGCCTCACAGGGCTATTAATTGTCGCTTTGGCTTATCGAGTAGTGAAATTAAGGCGAGGTCAGAAAATCGGCCTAGGGGATGGTGGTAACAGCGCCTTAGCTTTGGCTAATCGAGTGCATGTTAACCTGATTGAAAATGCGCCTATCGTATTGATTTTAATGCTGGTGGCCGAAGCGGGTGGCTTGTCTGCATTTTATTTACACTGTTTTGGGACTGTGTGGATAGTGGCGCGCTTACTTCATGCTATTGGCTTAACTCAAGGCCAAGGTGGTTACCATTTTGGTCGTTTTTGGGGCGTATTGCTCACTTGGCTAGTGATTATCAGTTTGGCGTTGGTGAATTTGCTGCATTTTGCTCAAGGTTTAGGAAAGGGTCTCTAGGCCCGCAGGTTTGGGCGGTCAATTCCGCCCTAAGCCATATCCATAGCGGATTTAGGGGTATTACGCTTCCGGCTCAAATACCCCTGAAAATGCCTCGAGTGGTGTTTTTTTAATCGCATCTATCCTCCATTCCCTGCTATACTCCGCGTCCCTAAATTGGCGTAACTTATTTTCGTGGCGCCTTTATTTGACATTACGTTTTCGGGTCACAATCCATGCAAGTTGAATCCACACTTTTTAGTCATCCCAAGTATTGGGCCACGGGCGACAGCACTGCGCCTTTCTTACCTATGTCTCGCAAGGAGATGGATAAGCTTGGTTGGGATAGCTGTGACATCATCATAGTCACAGGCGACGCTTATGTGGATCACCCAAGCTTTGGCATGGCGGTGATCGGCCGTATGTTAGAGGCTCAGGGTTACCGAGTTGGGATTATTTCCCAGCCAGATTGGTCGAGCAAAGACGCCTTTATGCAATTGGGCCGCCCGAATCTGTTTTTTGGCGTCACCGCCGGTAACATGGATTCGATGATCAACCGTTACACTGCCGACCGTCGTTTACGCTCCGACGATGCTTATACTGCGGGGGATATTGGTGGCAAGCGCCCAGATCGCGCCGTGACTGTGTACACCCAGCGCTGTAAAGAAGCCTTTAAAGATGTGCCTGTGATTATTGGTGGTATCGAAGCCAGTTTACGCCGTATCGCCCATTACGATTATTGGTCGGACAAAGTGCGTCGCAGTGTGATTTTCGATGCCAAGGCCGACATTCTGATGTACGGCAATGCCGAGCGTCCTTTAGTTGAAGTGGCACGCCGCTTAGCTGCCGGTGAACCCATTAGCTCGTTGCACGATGTGCGTGGCACAGCCGTTATCCGTAAAGAGCCACTGCCCGAATGGCGTGGTATGGACTCGCGCAAGATTGACCAACTGCACAAGATAGAGCCGCTGCCGAATCCTTACGGCGCCGATGATGTGGGTTGTGCTAACTTGTCTGGCCCGTCGGATGTGAAAATTTTCGATAACGAAGCCCCTAAGCCAATTAGCGTTCAGCCGCCTAAACCTAAGCCATGGGATAAAACCTATGTGCTGCTGCCAGCGTTTGAAAAAGTCTCTGAAGACAAATATTTATATGCCCATGCTTCACGGATTTTGCACCAAGAGCAAAACCCAGGTTGTGCCCGTGCGCTATTTCAACCCCATGGCGACCGCGCCGTTTGGGTGAATCCGCCCGCATGGCCGCTCAATACTGATGAGATGGATGCCGTATTCGATTTACCCTATCAGCGCATTCCTCATCCTATCTATGGCAAGGAAAAAATCCCTGCCTACGACATGATCAAGACGTCTATCAACATCATGCGTGGCTGCTTTGGTGGCTGTTCTTTCTGCTCGATTACCGAGCATGAAGGCCGAATCATTCAGAGTCGTTCACAAGAGTCGATTGTTAAAGAAATCAAAGATATTCAGGAAAAAGTGCCTGGCTTTACTGGGGTGATTTCCGATTTGGGCGGCCCCACCGCCAACATGTATCGTTTAGGTTGTACCAGCGAAAAGGCCGAAAAAACCTGTCGTCGTCTTTCTTGTGTGTTTCCATCGATTTGCGGCCACTTAGGCACAGATCATAAACATACAATCGACTTGTACCGCGCGGCGCGTGCTGTACCTGGTATCAAGAAAGTATTGATCGCCTCTGGCGTGCGTTACGACTTGGCAATCGAAGATCCTGCTTACGTTAAAGAGTTAGTGCAGCACCATGTGGGCGGCTACTTAAAAATCGCCCCTGAGCATACCGAAGAAGGTCCGCTCAGCAAGATGATGAAGCCCGGCATGGGCGCCTACGATAAGTTTAAAGAATTGTTCGACAAGTTTTCTAAGGAAGCGGGTAAAGAGCAGTTCCTGATCCCTTACTTTATTTCGGCGCATCCAGGCACGACCGACGAAGACATGGTGAACTTAGCGCTGTGGTTGAAGGAGCGTAAGTTCAAGCTCGACCAAGTACAGAATTTTTATCCGTCACCGATGGCGAATGCGACCACGATTTATCATACCGAGTTAAACTCGCTGAAAAACGTCAAGCACACCAGCGAAGTGGTATCTGTACCGAAGAAAGGGCGCCAACGTCGCTTGCACAAAGCATTGCTGCGTTATCACGATCCTGCGGGTTGGCCATTGATCCGTGAAGGCTTAACCGCTATGGGGCGTGAAGACTTGATCGGTAATAGTCCGCATCAGTTAGTGCCGCCAGAGGGTCGAAATGAGCGCGGACCTAAGTGGATGAAAGATGCTAACCAAGGCCAAAAAGCCTTTACTCGCTTCTCGGGCAATCAGTTTGATGACCGCAAGGGCGACGGTAAATCTAAAAGTGCAGCGAAAGGCGGCGCGCAAGCTCAGGCTGGTGCTGAGTCAAAACCCGCTGCTAAAGGCGGAAAACCCGCAGCGAATGGCGCTAAACCAACTGGTGCTAAGCCAACTGGCTCTAAACCTAGTGGAGCCCATTCGAGCCGTCCGGGAGCGAAAGCGCCCTTCGGCCAGTCTGGTTTTAAGGCAGGAGGCTCTCAGGCTAAAGGCGGAAACCCATCAAAAACGGGTGGCAAATCTGCAGGAAAGCCCGCTCAGGGTCGCCAACAGGCTAAGTAACACTTTTCGCCATCACAAATAATGTTTAAAGGCTGCTCCAGATATGGTTTGGAGTGGCCTAGCTAGCATGGTCATTCCGCTAAAATAGTCCTCAACTGGTATCGCTGGGCGAACTATTATAAGATCCCTGTCTGATGTTTATGTCTACTATTTGTTTATATTCGATATTTTAGCTATACATCTCACCCATATCCGCGGTTCGTTAACTAACATTAGATATTATGAATAAAAAGCGTAGACCCAGTCTTCAAGACGTTGCCGATCAAGTTGGGGTCACCAAAATGACGGTGAGTCGCTATTTAAAAAATCCAACAAGGGTGGCGCAAAGCACTCAAGAGAAGATTGCTGTCGCACTAGAAACCTTAGGTTATATTCCTAATCGCGCGCCGGAAATTTTAGCGCAAGCAACCAGTCGCGCTATTGGCGTGTTAGTGCCTTCGTTAACCAACCAAGTATTTGCTGAAGTGCTGCGCGGTATCGAGAATGTGACCGGCAAACGCGGTTATCAAACCATGCTGGCTCACTACGGGTATCAGGCCGAATTAGAAGAAGAGCGGGTGGCATCACTGCTCTCTTACAATATCGATGGCTTACTCTTGTCCGAAAGTTACCACACGCCGCGTACCGTGCGAATGATTGAAACGGCGGGCATTCCGGTCATCGAAATGATGGATAGTGTGTCGCCTTCGATTCAACAGTGTGTGGGTTTCGATAACACCGCGGCCGCATGCGAAATGGTTAAGACCATGATTGCAAAAGGCTATCGCCACATTGCTTACCTAGGTGCGCGCATGGATATTCGCACTCAGCTTAAGATGCGAGGCTACGAGTTAGCGATGCAGCAAGCTCAGCTTACACCTTTGGCGATGACCACAAATGAGGCCTCGTCGTTTTCCTTGGGAGCGTCGTTATTGCAACAAACATTAGCGAAATATCCCTATGTGGATAGTTTTTTCTGCACCAACGATGATTTAGCGGCGGGGGTGATATTTGAGTGTCAAAGACAAGGCATCAAGATCCCTGAACAAATTGGCGTTGCAGGGTTTCATGGCCATGATATTGGCCAATCTATGACGCCAAAATTGGCGAGCATTATTACGCCGAGAAAAGAGATTGGTCGAATTGCTGCTACTGAGCTATTAGACAGGTTAAATGGCAAAGAGATAGCAGATTCGGTTATCGATCTGGGCTATCGTATTGATTTAGGAGAAACACTGTAGACTTCCCCTTGATCTTTCGCTTAACGACTTATGTTTGTCATCACAGGTTATCGTTAGAGAAACGCAGAAATGATGACTGCGACTATGCCGCCCGTCGTTCCGATAATAGTCTCCATTACAGTCCAAGTTTGCAGTGTTTGTTTTTCTGACAATCCAAGAAAACGGTTAGCGAGCCAGAAGCCTGAGTCATTGACGTGCGAGAGCACAATTGAACCACCGCCAATGGCAATCGTAATTGCCGCCAATTGAGCACCATCTAAGTTTAGTGGTTCAAGTATTGGGATGATAAGGCCGCAAGCCGTTAACATGGCCACGGTTGCCGACCCTTGGATCACGCGCACTGACGCCGACAAAATAAATGCCAGTATTACAATCGGTAATCCCGAACCTGCCAACATATTGCCTAATGCATCGCCGACACCCGAATCAATCAGCACTTGCTTGAACACACCGCCAGCACCGGTGACGAGAATAATAACCCCCGCAGGTTGGAGCGCACTGCTACAGATTTCCATGATGCGCTCATTGGGAATATTGCGTCTCACGCCCAGTACATAGAATGCGATTAAACAGGCTAGTAAAATGGCGGTGAATGGATGACCTATCAAGGCGAGCCAATTATGCAGATCGGATTTTTCATCAATAAAGCGTGACACCACTGTCTTTAAGCCGATAAGCAGCAGTGGGAACACCACAATACTGATTGATAGCGCGAATGAGGGGATAGGTCCGCCTTCTCGTTCACCTTTTTCCTGCTGCTCGTGGGCAGGCAGCTCAACATGGACTCTTTGGGAGATAAGACTGGCAAAGAGTGGGCCGCCAAGAATCATCGCCGGAATCGATGCCAATAAACCGAAGACTATCATGTAGCCAAAGTCGGCATTGAGCTGGGAAGCGACCAAAATAGGCCCTGGTGCAGGGATGAGAAATGCCTGACAGGTGGCAATACCCGCGAGCAGTGAAATACCAATTTTAACGACGCTGCCGCCCCCTTTACGAACCACGGCAAAGGCGATGCCAATCAGCAGTACCACAGCAACGTCGAAGAAGAGGGGGAGCGCACAGATAAAGCCTGTAAAGGTCATGGCCCAGTGAGCTTTGTCGTTACCAAATTTATTCAGCAGTGTATGGGCTATCTGATCTAGCGCGCCAGTCTCTTCCATTACCCGGCCAAACATGGCTCCCAAAGCGACCACAACCGCAACAAAGCCCAGTGTTCCCCCCATACCTTGTTGAATCGTATTGGTAATATCAGCTGGGTTCATACCAGAGAAAAGGCCGGCAATTATCGACACCAGTATCAGTGATACTACTGCATGTAATCTCACTTTCATCACTAAGAACAGTAGCAGGGCGATTGAACCCAGTGCTGTCAGAATCAATGACATATCAGACATAAGAGGACTTTTCCTTGTTAGTTAAGTTGTCCACATTTTTGTAGGTTACCGGTAACATGTTACCCGTAATATGGTAGAGTGGGAAGTGACTAAATTCGAGAATTGGCATGAGGTTAACAAAGTGACTGAGAGAAAAAAAGGCAATAGCTATGTGTTCATGGGCGTCTCTAGTTGTGGCAAATCTTCGATTGGTGCCGCGGTCGCAAAGGCGTTAGAGACGAAATTTATTGATGGTGATGATCTGCATCCTAGAGCCAATATTATCAAGATGAAATCTGGCTCACCGCTCAACGATAGCGATCGTGCTCCTTGGCTTGAGCGCATCAACGATGCTGTGTATAGCATTGAGCAAAAGGGTGAAGAGGGGGTTATTGTCTGCTCTGCACTGCGTCGCCAGTATCGTGACTTAATCCGTCAGAACAATAGCAAGCTGGTGTTCATTCATCTATACGGAGATTTTGAATTAGTCAAAACACGCATGTTTGCCAGAACAGCCCACTTCATGCCGATTGAGCTACTCAAGAGTCAGTTCGACACGCTGGAAATGCCCGCGAATGATGAAGCTGACGTTATCCAAGTGAGCATAGACGGCACTTTCGAAGAAGTCGTACAACGCTGTATTAATGCGATAAATGGCGAAGGGTAAGGTCAACGTTGGCCATTGAAGTCAAGCGTAAAGTCGTAATGCACATCGGCTTAAACCGCTCAATTTTTTAGAAAAAAAGCCACTCCAGAAACTAACTTGGAGTGGCGTAGAGATAATGGTAAGCCTGCGGTACCATCCAATGAGTGTTACGGCGAGCGTTTGTAGACGGAACGTGCGCCGCACCTCAGTCTCAAATAAGCTCACGCATATGAGCGATGACGCGAGCTGCCTATCCTGCTAAACATGATTTAACTCAACATATGATTAGAACGGTCACTGAAGACTGTTACTCAAAATCGTCTGCTTCATGCGACTAAGCAATGCAAAAGTAGAATGAGCGCTTTAGAAACCTTAGCTAACATCTCCTTTAGTCCTAAAAAAAGTAGTTGATCCCCACTGCGAAGCTGTTGTCTTCCTGTGCTTCGAGTGCAGGATCATCCATATCACTGAAATCTAGCTTCATCTCGGCAAACATCACAGTGTCGTTACTGTAGCGATAATGCAGCCCCAGCATGGCAAATTGGCGAGTCCATTGACCTTGAATAGGCGTAGCTGCATCTGTGTCTAAATCTAAATAACTGAGTACAACCATGGGCACAAAACCGTTGTCGAATTGATAGGCCGTCATCAACTCGGCACCTGTGGCGTCGTAGAGATCGCCGTTGACCAGTTCATTATTTTTACTTTTGTGAGCGTTAAAGCCCACATAGAGACCGTTGGCCTCACGTCCTTCGGCATAGTGATAGTAGTCACCATACATGGCACCAATGCCGACAATTTCATTGGTTTCATCGACTTGGGTATTGCCTAAGTGGCCTTCAAAATCGCCGCGGTTAAAACCTGCGAGTAGCTTAAATTTATCGGTTACCGCATAAGTGATACTGGCGCCGTAGCTGCTGTCAAAACTCAGTTCTGAGTTGGTCATCTCGCTACCGTCATCGTTTTTTAGGCTGACATCACCATTGGTTTTGGCGGCATATTGCAGGGCGATTTGTACTGGGCCTAAATTATTACGGTAAATGAAGGCGGAATCGGCACGGCCTGTACCTGTGAGGCTGCCATCACCGAAGGTGTAAGCGCCAACGCTGTAACCTGCAAATACGTTCGGTAAATCTGTAGTGCCTGCGACATCGTAGTAGGCGCCCCATTGTTTACCGAAACTCAGGTTGCCCCATGTATCATGGGACATGCCAACATAACCTAAGCGGTTATAGAGAAAATCATCGGTTTTTTCGGCGGCGAGTTTGCCCCCTTGCATCACTAGCCCATCGTCGCTGGAGACCATGTTGATCCCCCATTCTGTGGTAGCAAAAGCGGTCCAACCATTTTTCTCGCTGCGTTCGAAGCTGAATCTTAGGCGTGACGAGTCGTCGATAACTGAAGTATCGTGGCTGTCATTTAATGCTGCAAACCCTAACCAACCGGTTAAATCTAAGGTGTTTTTTTGATCTTTATAGAGTTCAACCGCCTGACTGCTGGTGGCCGTTAATAGCATAGGTAACACTAAAGCGAGACAAGTCTTATTCATAAATCCCCCGATAATGAGCAAGTATTCTCCAGGGGATCATAGGCTTGGCCTATGATCCCTGAGTTATCGTTAGTCTTGATGTGGATGTTGGTATTAATTGTTTCCGATCATGCGTTAGCCGTATTTAGGCTGGACGTGTGTCGGCAACAGGCGCTTGGTTTGAGATCACGCCGAAAATAGTCCAACCGAAGAAGGTGGCTATGGCGCCAAGCATCACTGCGGTTTCGCCTGAGCTGTACAGAGCATAGAAGCTATATAACGCACCGATTACGGCGATCACGTTGGCAACGCGGGCTTTATTGATAGGCACTTTTTGCTGTCTTTGCATTATGCCAAGCGCGGCCATAGATAAGATATAAGGCACAATGTTGGTGACGACGGCGAGGTTAACGAGTGCTTCGAACTGTTTGCTCAGTGATGGGCTAATGGTCATCAGCGATAATGCTGTTTGGATCGAGACGATAATAGTCATGCCCCAAATTGGCGCATCGGCTTTGCTGACTTTAGAGAAAATTTTCGGAAAAAATCCTTCATCGGCAGAGGCTTTAAACACTTGGGCAATAGTGAACTGCCAACCTAAGAGTGATCCAGTACAGGAGATAATGGCGCAGGCCATCACGATTTTACCAACTACTGGATTAAACATTTGTGCGAAGGCTAAGCCGAATGGCGCATTTGACATGGCAAGCTCGGCATTTGGCACAATACCAGCAATGACGTTAGTGGAGACAATATAAATCACTGCAGCACCTAAGGTACCGCCCATCACGGCGATAGGTACGTTTTTTTCTGGGTTATCGACGGCTTCTGAGTTTGCACAGGCCGATTCTAAACCGAGGAACGCCCACAAAGTCATAGCGATAGAACCGCCTAACGCTTTGAAGAATGGCATATCATGCGGGTTCCATGCGCCTTTATAGAGGTCGATGTCAAACCAGAACCAACCAATTAAAGATACGCCAATCACAGGCAGAATAATCCCCCACACAGTCACGCTACTGACGCGACCCGTGATGCGGGCACCACCGAAGTTAGCAATGGTTGCCAACCAAAGTACGCCAATGGTCGCAAGACAAATTGCCATCGGGCTTAAGTTAACTTCCAGCAACACGGCAGCGTAACCCACGGCAGAGATGGCAATCGCGACGTTGGCGATTAACAGCGAGACGGCATAGGTGTAGTTGGCCATAAAGTTGCCTGAACGGCCGAAGGCATACTCGGCATAACCGCCCATACCACCGGATTTTTTACTGAACATACCGCACTTAGCAAAGGCGAAGGCGAGGGCCGTTGACCCTGCTGCTGTTACTAACCAAGATAAAATGGAGATAGTACCGACTTGAGCTAATTGGGTTGGCAGCATAATAATGCCCGAACCCATCATGTTGACTATGGTGATAATAGTTAATTGGACGACGCCAATTTTATTTTCTGATTTACTCATACTAATAACCTAATTTAGGTGACTTATTATAGGAGGCATGAATTTGACTGCAGAGTGGGGTTAATAAACTCTGCAGTCAGTCTTCATTATTTATTTAGTACATAGCCCATTGCTTGAATTTTGCCGTCTGCGGTATTTTCGAGATAAACACCTTGCAGTTCTGGTGAGAATCCAGGTAATAGGTTGATGCCTTCTTCAAGGGCAAGGAAATAACGCTGAACAGAACCGCCCCATATTTCACCTGGCACCATACATAACACGCCTGGTGGGTAAGGGAGTGCGCCTTCTGCTGCAATTCTTCCTTCAATTTGCGAGAGTGGGACTAATTCTACTTTGCCACGAATAAACTCTAGGTTTGCTTCCTGCGGGTCCATCACTTTTGTAGGGAAATGTGCTTTACGGAACATTTCTTTCTGCAGTTGTTTTACGTCATGGCTGACATAAAGATTGTGCATTTCTTGGCAGAGTTGACGGATAGAATAGTCTTTATAACGGGCTTTATTGGCATTATAAACGTTAGGTAATACTTCAGATAATGGCGCATCTTCATCGACTAATTTCTCGAAACGAGATATTTGTGATACCAGATGTTGCATCTTGGCCATATCTTCCGCAGGTGTCATCAGGAATAAAATCGAATTCAAGTCGCACTTCTCTGGAATAATATTATTTTCCCGTAAGAAGTTAGCCAGAATAGTCGCTGGAATACCAAATTCGGTATATTTGCCTGTTTCAGCATCTATGCCCGGTGTTGTTAATAAGAACTTACAAGGGTCAACAAAGTATTGGCCTTTTTCATAACCTTCGAAGGAGTGCCATTTCTGACCAGGTTCGAATTCGAAGAAGCGTAAGTCATCGGCCATTTGTTCGGTTTCATAGTCTTGCCATAGGCGGCCGTCGATCATTGTTGGCACGAATGGTTTGATATATTTACACTTTTTGAGCAATAGCTTACGTGCTTCGATACCCGCTTTTACCGCTTCGCGCCACAGATAACGACCACTCGCGCCTTCATGCATTTTCGCGTTTACATCTAGCGCCGCAAATAAAGGATAGAAGGGACTGGTAGAGGCATGCATCATAAAGGCGTTGTTGAAGCGTTTATGGTTGCAATATCTATCTTGGCCTTTGATATGTTTATCTTTTTTATGGATTTGCGAGGTTTGTGAGAAACCTGCCTGCTGTTTATGCACCGACTGAGTCACGATAATACCTGGATCTTCAGCAGTCAGTTCGAGCAAGAGTGGTGAGCAGTCATTCATCATAGGGATGAACTGTTCATAACCCACCCAAGCCGAGTCGAATAAGACGTAGTCACAAAGATGGCCAATTTTATCAATCACTTGTCGAGCATTGTAGATTGTGCCGTCATAGGTGCCGAGTTGGATTATCGCCAAGCGGAATGGGCGTTTTTCATCTGCTCTTTCTGGCGCGACTTCACGAATTTGCTCTCTTAAATAGGACTCTTGGAAACAGTGGGCATCAATGCCACCAATAAATCCGAAGGGATTACGTGCCGTTTCTAAATAAACAGGTGTAGCACCTGCTTGAATTAATGCGCCATGGTGGTTTGATTTGTGGTTATTGCGGTCGAATAACACGAGGTCGCCTTTCGCTAACAGCGCATTAGTCGCGACTTTATTTGATGACGAAGTGCCGTTAAGTACGAAATAGGTTTTATCGGCATTAAAAACTTTGGCAGCGTATTTCTGTGCTTCCAGTGGAGCGCCTTCATGGATCAGTAAATCACCCAGTTTCACGTCGGCATTACACATATCCGCGCGGAAAATTGTTTCGCCAAAAAAGTCGAAGAATTGGCGGCCCACAGGGTGTTTACGGAAGAATTGTCCGCCTTGGTGACCAGGACAGGCAAAGGTAGAGTTACCCATTTCGACGTATTTTTTTAACGTACCGAAGAAAGGTGGCAATAGCGCTTGTTCATATTTACTTATTGCAGTCTCAACCTGTTTTCCGTAGAAGTCAGTGTTATCACCGCAGAGTTCAAATACCCCTGTAATCGATGAGCAAACATCATCAGGGAAGGTTTCTTCACAGCAAACTGAAACGAAAATGGGCAGTTTCAATCCGGTGTTTTTAATCTTTTCAACAATACCATTTCTAACATCATCAACAGAGACTACAGCCGCGCCCACATCGCAAAAATCTGTGGTTAATACATTGACAACTTCTCTGTCGATATCGAAACAAGATCTAACAGATAAGCTAGCGGCTACTTTTAATGATTTCATAGTTAATTTCCCTTTTACTTTATAAAAAATAGATACAAGTGTGCCTATACCTAATTAAAAACATTAATGGTATGAAAATTAGATATAGCTATTCCGTGCGCAGATTAAATGTGGTTATGCCAAAGTTACGAAATAAATATAAGTAGAAATATATTTATTGAGCGTATGAATAGCTTAGCCGCAGTAAAACTGCACTGATAAAAGAATGCTTTGATTAAGGTGTTAGATAATAAACCAAATGAAAACAGTACGATAAGTGTTTGCGCCTATTAGAGCAATAGCACTTTAGACCTGTTAATTGGCCTACTACCTACGCTAAGGTTAGCGGAGGAAGATAAAGGAGTGATCGAAATAGTCACGTTGACTAGGCATCATGATATGCCGTGTGCGCCTGATATGCGCCATAATTTTAGATTTCCTCTTCATATACGACTCCATTATGACTTAGAGAAAATGGTTAGGTTTTTATTACGTAATGAAGTTTATATGCGAGTTATAAATAAAATCATGACCTATGTCTTATTTTTAAATAATTGGCACGTCAATTTAACTTAATTTATCAATATTAAATGGAGTCAATCATGCTTAAGTATCTTTATCTAAATTATGAAAGTAAATATTGTCAGCATTATTTAAATAATATTATTTGCATAAAATATCTTATTTCAAATATCTAATCTTAATTTAAAGGCTGCTGTAATCATCATTCCGATTTATACCGCATTCCATATTTGAATTATTATGCAGATATTTTCGTTACAAAATCATCTTCCTGCTTGAAAAATGCAAAAATGATAACTTTTTTCTCACATTTGAGCATTTGGGGCAGAAAGTTGTCGTTTTAGGGCAGATGTTATTTTTTTGATTGACGTAAAGTGAGTCAGGTCGAACATGAATAGGAGATAGACATGAATAAAGGGTGGTTAGGGGCGAGTTTAGTGCTTGGGTTATTCGTTGGACAGGCAAGTGCTATGACATTAACGAGCAAAGATATGAGCGAGGGCAATAAACTGACATCGCAATTAGTGTTTAATGGCTTTGGTTGCCAAGGGGAAAATATTTCGCCGCAACTGACTTGGACTGAGGTGCCCACAGGAACTAAAGCATTTGCAGTGACAGCTTATGATCCTGATGCACCAACGGGCAGCGGTTGGTGGCACTGGGCCGTATATAACTTACCCTTAGCGCAAACTTCGCTCGCACAAGGTGCGGGCTCGCATGTTGATGCACTGCCCAAAGGTGCTATTGCCTTGAAGAACGATTTTGGCACTACAAATTTTGGTGGCGCATGCCCGCCCCAAGGTCATGGCGTTCACAGGTATGAATTTACTGTGTGGGCATTACCCAGTGTTTTAGAATTGCCAAAGGATGCTAGCCCTGCCTTATTGGGCTTTATGCTCAGGGCACAAGCGCTCGGCAGCGCCAAGTTGACTGCGGTATATAATCGATAATCCATTGATAATTAGGCTGGTGTCATGATCCGTATGTTTGAATATGATTCGAAGCAGGCGCAATCTTTATCTCAAGTCCCTGTACATCAGCCGTCGATTATTCGGGTTATCTATGGTGAAAAGTCTCTGCTCTGGCAAGATGAATCTGTTTCAGTAGGCCAAGGGCAGTTACTGTTAATTCCTGCTGGTTCGCATATTAGCTTTGTTAATCGACCTTTTCTTGGGCGTTATCGGGCGGTGCAGTTATTACTCCCCTACGATTTACCCCAAGGTATTTTATCAAGTGCAACCGATTGGCGTGACCCTATGCCAGTCCAAAACGTATCCCGCGCTGTGGACTTAGCTTGGAATGCGTTATTACAGAGTTTGACCTTGTCTCTGGCCGATCCTGTTCAACTGCATTATTTGGCCGCGTTACTGTTAAGTTTGCCGGATAAACGCAGTGTGAACTGGTTGTATGGACACACCCAACGCAGCGTGACTCAAGCGGCCTTGGCCTTGATGAGTGTGAGTCCTTCGGCGTCATGGCAGCAGGAGGATATTGCCGACAAGTTACACATGAGCACGGCAAGCCTTAGGCGTAAATTGGCCTTAGAAGACACCAGTTTTAGGCAGTTACTGGTAGAAGTGCGGCTTTGTCATGGTTTAGCCATGTTGCAGAATTCGAGTGAGCCTGTATTACAAGTGGCTTTGGCCTGTGGTTATCAATCTGCGGAAAAGTTTTCCTTACGTTTTAAGCAACAATTTGGCCTGACCCCCGCGGCTTATCGTCGTACACTGTGAAGTGGCATGGGTGTATACCCAAACAACTTTAGGGTACTGGAGAAATATGATGGCGGATGAGCAATTTACTGACAGCGGATTTTGGAACAAGATCAAACTCTTTAGCCGTCAAGCAGGTAGAGAGGTCATCGAGCGGGCACTATGGCTTTATTATGCAGCGCAACAACCCAATACGCCTAAGTGGGCTAAGTCAGTCATCTACGGCGCGTTAGCGTATTTTATTTTGCCTTTAGATGCGATTCCCGATCTGACTCCTTTAGTTGGCTTTACCGATGATTTAGGTGCCCTTGCCGCGGCCCTGACTATGGTGACCTTATATATCGATGATGAAGTGAAATCCCTTGCAGCGGATAAACTCACACTGTGGTTTGGAGATAAGCCGAGCGAACCTAAGACTTAAACCTATTGCGAGCGCAATCGCCTAAGTGATGCAAAATTGTGCTAAAAATATGATTTCATTAGGAGTCGTTGATTTGGTTTTGACTGAGATTTTCTGGGGTAAAAATATTTTTTTGCAAATGTTTCACTATTGCTTGATTGCGCTATATGCTAGCGCTGTTTTGTAAACCCCTTGTGTTTGTTTAGGCAGATAAATGAAAAATATTATGGTAGTGATCCTATGGCTTTTAGGTGTCTCTGCCGCTACCCCCGCGTTTGCCGATGAGGTCTCTCCGGAACAACTCGCCCGTCTTTACCTCGATTTTATGGCACAGAATAGTCGCCAGAGCGAAGCTTTGTGGCCTGGTTTTCGCCTTGAAGATAAAGTACACCTCTTTAGTTATGGTGGTAATGTCTGGCTTCGACAGCCTGGTGGCGAAATAATCCAAGATAACAGTGTGTTAGAGTCGGTCAATCTGCACTCTGGTCTATCGGTGAGTTTCGGCTTTCCGCAATATAATGGCCAGCCAGGTGTATTGATCCAGCTCGAAGTGCCGAACATCCAATTTACTCGCGACACTAAGCCAACGGATTTAGCTTTTTTAATCTGGGCGAGCAATGGCTTGCATGAAGCCTTCCATTTTTATGCCCAATCCGAATGGCGAGTATTGGAAGACGGTAAGCGTTATGAGGGCGAGGTCTTTCCGCTCAACTTCGATGCTCGCTATTATCGTTTACAGTTATTTGATGCCTTAATGGCGGCGCTGGCACAACCCGAGCAACAGTCATTACATCTTAGCTATGCAGCCTATTGGTTGCAGCAATGGCGCCAAATTGCGCCGAATGAAGATCGAGTCGGTTACATCAATGATCTTGTTGAAGGCAGCGCTAAGTACGTGGAATTGGCCGCTGGTGCGCGTGTATTGAGTCAAAATCAAACTTTACTTGGTTATCAGCAAATACTGACAAAATATGTGTATGACTATTATCAACAGCAGAAGATGTGGGTTGGTTGGACGGCTGAGGCGGCAAATATTGGCGCTCTGGCGGGCATATTGTTGGATAGCACTCAAGACCCTTATGTGTGGAAAGAGTCGGTCATGTCGGGTATGTTGCCTGTGGATTTACTACTGAACCGCGTAAAGCCAGTATCCCCGCTAGACAAGAAAGACACTAAACAAAAGAAACAGCTGCAGGAGATGCTAGCGTATTACCCTGCCACTCAAGCAAAACTGTCTCAGTTGTTGTTGAATGTGCAGGATCCAAAAGTGCCGTTATTGGTTATGCCGAGCGTGAGCGATAGTAGCAGTTTTATTGATGTGGGTGACGTACGTTCTGGCTTTTATGTGGTGCCCTATCAAGAGGAAATGACTCAAGCTTATTTAGGGATGAGCGCGCAATTTAGTAACTTGTCAGTGAGTGGCAGTCCATTACTCGATGTTCCAGTACAAAATTTTTGTGAGGGCATTGAGGCGGCAACTCTGTTACCTTTAGCATTCCCCTTTCAGCGTGAGGGTCAGTATCTGGTATTCAACGAAGCGGAAGTCCATGGAACTATTAGGGTTTCTGCGAGTGTTGTTGATGGAAGAACCCTCTACTGTGCGATGAATTAATAATGAGAAAAAATCAGCTCGAATTTACCTACATGCGTGGCATTGCGATTATCTTTATCGTGCTTGGCCACAGTATTTACAACTCTGGAGAAGGTTTCCCGCTGTTATTGGAAAACCTATTACGCGGTGGCACGGCCTTGTTCGTGTTTATCTCGGGATACTTTTTCCATCGTATTTTTTATAAGGATTTCGACTACAGCAAGTTCATGAAGAACAAAGTACAGAACGTACTTTATCCTTTTTTAGTCGTCTCTCTGATCGGTTTGTTCTGTTTGTGTTTACGCTGGATTTTTATGGAGCACCAGTCGCTCGATAAACTCTTGCTGAGTATTTTTTACACAATACGTAACGGTTATATCCTGTATCCGCATTGGTATATTCCATTCATCATGGCGGTGTTTTTATTTTCGCCGATATTTTTGTGGTTTATCCGTTGCTCACAGCAGATGCGTTGGACGCTATTTGTACTGAGTTGTGTGGTAGCAATCCTATTGCATAGACCTATAGGTAACGTCAATTTCATTCACTCAGTCGTGTATTTTGTACCTTTCTACTTAATTGGTATTTTATATTCGCAAGATGAACATATTGTGACGCGCTTTGGCTCTATTTTCACAGCACTAGCGATGATTTTTTTAGTGGTGAGCTTAGTCGAACAAACTTACATAGTGCAGCATATTGGTAACTATCATAAGGCACCATTTGAGTACAACGGTATCGATTGGCAGTTTATTCAGAAACTTTGTTTATGTGTATTAGTACTGAATTTCTGTGAATGGTTGTCGGGACGAAGTCGTTTGCCTTGGTTAGTCGAAGTCGCTGAGATGAGTTTTGCCATTTTCTTTATTCATCCACTCTTCGATATGCTATTTAACACGGCTGCAACCGTAATGCGTTTCCGCTTCCCACCAGGTTCTGCTGTGACTAGCGTGCTCTTTTCCGCTGGGATTTTCATTTTCATGATGGTAGGCAGTATTATGACGGCTCGCTTTATCAAAAAGCGTCTGGGTAATCGTTCGCGTACTTATATCGGCTGGTAATCACTTTGGTTTATCATCACTAACACTAGGTGAAATTCAGTTTGAATTTATTTCCTAGTGTTAGGGTGTTTTCCATCTAAAAAAGTGGAGAACATAATGAATCCCAACATTACCCTACCGAGCCTTGGGCTTATCAGTTTGTCTTTTATCGCTTTGCCATCCATCGCCGCTCAAGTTGAGTCGCTATCCACCAAGACGCAGAATACTTTTTTCGCACAAATTGCGGCCCATTGTGGCCAAGCCTTTGCGGGAAAAGTGGTATCGGGTGACACGGCTGATTCGGCCTTTAGCGGCAAGTCGTTAATTATGCACATGCGTGAATGTAGCGACACTGAGCTCAAGATCCCGTTCCATGTGGGTGATAACCACTCGCGTACTTGGGTGCTGACTAAAACCCAGCAAGGGCTTAAGTTGAAGCACGACCATCGCCATCAGGATGGAAGTGAAGATGCTGTGACCATGTATGGCGGCGACACTATGAATGATGGGACAGTACAGAAACAGTCATTTCCCATTGATAGGGAATCTATCGATAACTTCGTCAAGAATGGACTCACTCAGTCGATTACCAATGTGTGGCACATGGAAATTACGCCAACAACGTTTAGTTATCAACTCACGCGCGAAAACCGCGATTTCAAAGTCGATTTTGATCTTACCCAGCCAGTAGCATTACCGCCCAAACCTTGGGGACACGACTAGTGTTGTTATCAAGCTAGCTCAAAATTGTGTTCATCACCTGCTTATGTTGCCCGTTTATGTGGATAACGACACTACACGGGCTCAGCCTTGCATTAAACTCAGTCAACTCATTGTTTCCTAAGCAGATTCAGTGAGCAGAACTTTTATGGCTGTTTAAATATTGGACGATATGCTGGGTTTCAGGCATAAATAGCACTATAAGCTTGTTCAGAGCCTTTATCATGGTGTAAGTCTCTCCCACCTGAGCGTTATCATTTCGCATCCTCAGCGTACCACCTCGCAGATACTTTATCCTGTACATGGCGTCTTCATCAATCCAGAAGGTGGGTGAATACTTTTAGTGTTTAATCTATATTTCTTTTTGATTTACTCGGGTTGATAGCTCTGAAGCGCTTTCTTTGCGTTCGCTATATCGGTTCGTGAGGAAATCAACATTGCCCCTCAGGAGTAAAGTGAATTTCATCAATTCCTCCATAACATCAACTACGCGATCGTAGTAAGGCGAAGGTTTCATTCGGCCTGCCTCGTCAAACTCTAACCAAGCTTTTGCGATTGAAGACTGGTTGGGTATGGTGAACATGCGCATCCATCGTCCCAATATACGCATTTGGTTTAGTGTGTTGAAGGACTGTGAACCACCACTCACCTGCATTATTGCTAATGTCTTACCTTGTGAAGGCCGGACAGCACCTTCAGCCAAAGGGATCCAATCGATTTGGGCTTTCATAATACTGGTCATCGCACCGTGGCGTTCTGGTGAACACCACACCATACCTTCGCACCAACGTACCATTTCTCTTAGTTCCATGACTTTGGGATGACTGTCAGGCGCATCATCAGGAAGTGGAAGTCCAGAAGGGTTAAAAATACGCACCTCTGCGCCCATGTGTGTTAATAGTCGAGCGGCTTCTTCCGTCGTCAGTCGGCTATAGGAGCGTTCTCGTACTGAGCCATAAAGCATCAGTATTCTAGGCGGATGGGTTAGAGGAGTTAGATTAAAACAGTCCATATCCATGTTATTAACCATTAATTCTTGTTTGAGTGCTGGCATATCGTGGTTTAGTGGTTTCATGTGCGAACTCTTTGTCCCTGTTCATTAATGATGATTTCGCCATCTTCTTTGGTGAAAGGGCCTTGTTGTGCTTTGGTCAAAATATCAAGCACTGTCTCAGACGGGCGACAGAGTTTTGTGCCTCGCGGCGTAACGACGATAGGACGGTTAATTAAAATGGGATAAGTCAGCATAAAGTTAACCAGTTCTTCATCAGTAAATGTGTCTTCAGAAAGTCCTAGTCGTTCAAATGGTTCAACATTGTTGCGTAACAATGAACGCACAGAGATTTTCATCTCATTAATTAACTTAAGTAATTCATCGCGGGAGGGCGGCGTTTCTAAGTAGTGGATGATTTGGGGTTCGACTCCACTATTACGGATCAATGCTAAAGTGTTGCGCGATGTGCCACAGGCTGGATTGTGGTAAATCTTAATGCTGTCATCAATCATATTAGTCATAACATGTCTCTGATAAATAATCGCTTATAAATTTATCCATAGGCACTAAACAGATGCTCTAGTGCCCATGGACGAAGATTAGAAGGAGAGGCGCAGCGTCAGTGCCGCTAGGGTGACAAATAGCACCGGTAGCGTCATCACAATGCCGACGCGGAAATAATAACCCCAGGTAATATTAATATTTTTCTGCGCCAGTACATGCAGCCATAGCAGGGTTGCTAAACTGCCGATGGGGGTGATTTTAGGACCTAAATCGCTACCAATCACGTTAGCGTAAATCATGGCCTCTTTAATCACGCCAGTTGCATTGCTACCGTCTATCGACAGGGCGCCAATTAACACCGTTGGCATGTTGTTCATGATGGACGATAAAAAGGCGACCAAGAAGCCTGTGCCCATAGTGGCAGCCCAAAGCCCTTGTTCAGCCAAACTATTTAATACGCTTGATAGGTAATCGGTTAAGCCTGCGTTGCGAAGACCATAAACAACCAAATACATGCCGAGTGAAAAGATCACTATCTGCCATGGCGCGCCGCGCAGTACCTTAGTGGTATCTATGGCATGGCCTTTTTTCGCGACAATAAACAGGATCAGGGCACCCACGGCAGCGACTAAACTCACGGGCACACCGAGGGGTTCTAAGCCAAAAAAGCCCACCAAGAGTAAGACTAATACGCCCCAACCGGTTTTAAAGGTTTGAGGGTCGCGAATGGCGGCCTTAGGCTCGCGCAGTTTTTGCAAGTCGTAGGTCGTGGGAATATCTTTGCGGAAAAACAGATGCAGCATGACTAAGGTGGCGATAATAGCGGCAATATCGACAGGCACCATCACAGCGGCATATTCGTTAAAGCCTATGTTGAAGAAGTCCGCGGAAACGATATTCACTAAGTTAGAGACAATTAACGGCAAACTCGCGGTATCGGCAATAAAACCCGCCGCCATCACAAAGGCTAAGGTCGCTCCGGCGCTAAAGCCAAGAGCCAGTAACATAGCAATCACTATGGGGGTGAGGATCAGCGCCGCGCCATCATTGGCGAATAAGGCGGCAACAGTCGCGCCGAGTAACACTATGTAAGTAAAGAGTAAACGCCCACGACCTTTGCCCCAACGGGCCACATGCAGCGCGGCCCATTCGAAAAATCCCGACTCATCCAATAATAAACTGATGATGATCACGGCAATAAAGGTGGCGGTCGCATTCCAGACAATATTCCATACCACAGGAATATCCCCTAAGTGCACCACACCCAGTAGTAGGGCCAATACGGCGCCCAAGGTAGCACTCCAACCTATGCCTAACCCCTTAGGTTGCCAAATTACTAACACTATGGTGAGAACAAAAATTGCCCCTGCTAACCACATACAAGCTCCTCAAAGAGTAGAGATTGTCTACCCGTAACCATAAAATAATGCCCTCACCTAACGATATTGTCGGTGGGTTTGAATGATTTTTTACATGTGAATTTTCTTATATATCTTAGTGTTGAACACTATACTCAAACACCATTTTGACTAATGCGTAAAACTTAAGGTGATCTTATATACGGATATTTACATATATGAAAATTCGTATATATTGTACAAGGTCTTTCCAAAAGATCCATAGCCATGAAAAACGAGTGTTGTTCCTTACCGCTCACAGCTTGCTGTTTGAATGAGCCTTTAGGAAAGTTAACAAAAGGATCAAAATGTTTGTACTAGTTCAGTCTAAGGGCATCAATGATTAATCCAACCCAGTTTTTTAAATGTTTAGCCGATGAAACCCGCTTGCGTTGCATGATGTTGATACAGCAAGAGGGGGAGCTCTGTGTCTGTGAATTGACCGAGGCATTGCAAGAGACCCAGCCTAAGATTTCGCGACATTTGGCCCAATTACGTAAATGCGGTTTATTAGTTGATCGCCGTCAGGGGCAATGGATTTTCTATCGTATCAATAATGACTTACCCAAATGGAGTCAGTTAGTGCTGAGTGAAGTTACCAACCAAAACACTGTATTCCTTGAAGAAAATATGCGTAATTTGTGCAAGATGGGCGGGCGTCCTGACCGTGCTAAAGCTTGCTGCTAGAAGACTAGCAGCAAAAATTTAACCTCAAATATACGTTTTTTCATATGTTTACGTGTCTAAAGTTTTGCTTAATATTAAGGTGGCGTAACAATGCTGCAAATATTTTCAGATTTAGCGGGCTGGTTAACTTTTGATTTGATGGGTTTAGAGCCCAATACTAAGCTCGCCGACGCCATCCATTTTTTTATTGAAGATACCACTAAGATTTTTGCGCTCCTGTTGCTGATGATTTATGGCATCGCTTTGATGCGGGCTTCGCTCAATGTTGAGCGTGTTCGGGATTACTTGGCGGGTAAAAATCGTTTTGTCGGTTACTTTATGGGATCGGGTTTTGGCGCTGTTACCCCATTCTGCTCATGTTCGAGCATTCCTGTTTTTTTAGGTTTCACTTCCGCGGGGATCCCCGTTGGGATCACTATGGCATTTCTGATCACTTCGCCGTTAATTAATGAAGTCGCCGTTCTGTTGCTTGTGAGTCTGCTGGGCTGGAAGTTTACTGTGATATACGTGCTAGTCGGCATGTCAGTGGGTATGTTGGCGGGGGCATTTTTGGACACGATTCGCGCTGAGCGTTGGCTGCAGTCCTTTGCCGCCAAAGCACTCGAACAAGGTAAGGCGCAAGCAAGTCACGATAATAACGAGGGTATGACATCAATATCCATGACGTTAACCGAGCGACATGAATTTGCGAAAGGCGAGACCCTAGAGATTTTTGGCCGAGTGTGGAAATGGGTCATTATTGGGGTTGGGCTTGGCGCCGCACTCCATGGATTTGTGCCTGACGGTTGGATCGAAGCCCACTTAGGCGATGGTCAATGGTGGTCGGTTCCTGTGGCGGTATTGATTGGTATTCCTCTGTATTCCAATGCCACAGGGGTTATCCCTATCATGGAGAGCCTTATCACTAATGGCTTGCCCGTAGGGACGACATTGGCATTTTGTATGTCTACGGTTGCCGCCAGTTTTCCCGAGTTCATTTTGCTCAAGCAGGTGATGCAATGGCGTTTGCTGGCCATCGTTTTTTCTATTTTATTGATTTCATTCACCTTAATCGGTTGGATCTTTAACGCTATAGGTCCCATTCTGTGAGAATTATAAAAATGTTAAACATCAAAGTATTAGGTAGTGGATGCGCTAAATGCACTAAAACCGCTGAGATTATTACCGCCATTGCCAACGAGAAGGGCATCAACGCGGCCATATCGAACAGATAACGCTTTAATCTTAAACAAATAATATAAAACACCTAATATAAAACTGAGTGTGAAGGATGCAGGTATGACAATCAAAATCGGGATAAATGGCTTTGGCCGTATGGGACGTTTAGCACTGCGCGCCGCTTGGAGCTGGGATGAGGTTGAGTTTGTGCAGATTAATGATCCTGCAGGGGATGCGGCGACCTTAGCCCATTTGCTGACATTCGATTCTGTGCATGGTCGCTGGCAGTACGAAGCCAATGCCGATGCTGATGACATCATTATCGATGGCAAGCGTATTCGCTGTACTCGCAATAAAACCATCGGGGAAACCGATTGGTCCGCCTGCGATGTGGTGATTGAAGCCTCGGGTAAAATGAAAACCAAAGCAGTGCTGCAAGCTTATTTAGATCAAGGCGTTAAACGCGTTGTGGTCACTGCGCCAGTTAAAGAAGAGGGCGTGTTAAACGTTGTCATGGGAGTGAATCATCAACTCTATGACAAAGCTATTCATCCGATTGTGACTGCGGCCTCCTGTACTACTAACTGTTTGGCGCCAATCGTTAAAGTGATCCACGAAAACCTCGGCATAGTGCATGGTTCCATGACGACTATTCACGATATTACCAACACTCAAACTATTTTAGATGCACCGCATAAAGATCTCCGCCGTGCGCGGGCCTGTGGTTTAAGCTTAATCCCCACAACGACGGGCTCGGCGACAGCCATTACCCATATTTTCCCTGAACTCAAAGGTAAGCTCAACGGCCATGCCGTGCGGGTGCCGCTTGCGAATGCCTCATTAACCGATTGCGTGTTCGAGGTGAGTCGCAAAACGACCGAAGCTGAGGTCAATCGCCTGTTAAAAGAAGCGGCAGACGGACCGCTAAAAGGCATTTTAGGTTATGAGGAACGTCCATTAGTCTCGGTCGATTATAAAACCGATCCGCGTTCGAGCATTATCGATGCGCTATCGACCATGATTATCAATGGCACTCAGGTCAAACTCTACGCTTGGTATGACAACGAGTGGGGCTATGCCAATCGCACCGTCGAACTGGCCCGCATGGTCGGTCTGATGGATAAGGCATAAGCTTTATGGGTATGGGTAAGCTGACAGGGTTCTTGTCTAACATATCACCCGAGATCCGCCAGTATTTGGTGGTCACAGGCAACTATTGGGCATTCACGCTTACCGATGGTGCATTACGTATGTTAGTGGTGCTCCATTTTCATGGCTTAGGTTATAGCCCGCTGCAAATTGCCATGCTATTCCTCTTCTATGAAATCTTTGGGGTGGTAACGAACTTAGTCGGCGGCTGGCTCGGGGCGCGTTTAGGCTTAAATAAGACCATGAATGTGGGCCTATTTATGCAGATTGTTGCCCTTAGCATGCTGCTTGTGCCTAGCGGTATGCTGACGGTTGCTTGGGTGATGGCGGCGCAGGCCTTGTCGGGTATCGCTAAAGATCTCAATAAGATGAGCGCTAAAAGCAGTATCAAATTGTTGGTGCCCAATGATGCTCAGGGTGAGCTGTATAAGTGGGTTGCTATGCTCACTGGCTCCAAAAATGCCCTAAAGGGCGCGGGGTTCTTCTTGGGCGGCGCCTTACTGACCCTGTTTGGATTCCAGCAGGCCGTGTTAGGCATGGCGATTGGCCTATTGCTGGTGTGGATTTTTAGTCTGTTAAGTTTGCAGCGCGATTTAGGTAAAGCCAAAAACAAACCTAAGTTCACGGAAATTTTCTCTAAGAGTCCGGCGGTAAACACGCTTTCTGCCGCACGCATGTTTTTGTTTGGTGCGCGGGATGTGTGGTTTGTGGTGGCTTTACCCGTTTATTTGGCCTCAACCTTTGGTTGGGATCATTGGTATGTCGGCGGTTTTCTCGCACTCTGGGTGATAGGCTACGGCATAGTGCAAGGCTTCGCACCTCGCTTGACGGGGACAAAGTCGGCGGGCAAAAACAAGGTTCCCGATGGACGTAGCGCCTTAGGTTGGGCGGCGATATTGAGCATAGTGCCGGCATGCATTGCGCTGGCGATAAGTTATGACTTCCATGCCGCGAATATACTGATTTGGGGATTGATGCTGTTTGGCGCCTTATTCGCGATCAACTCTTCATTACACAGTTATCTTATCGTCAGTTATGCGGATGAAGATGGCGTATCGTTAGATGTGGGTTTTTACTACATGGCTAATGCTATGGGGCGTTTGATCGGGACTGTGTTGTCTGGCTGGGTGTATCAAGTGTATGGCATGGCGGCTTGTCTGTGGATATCGGCGGCATTTATTGCGTTAGCGGCGCTTATCTCAATCAAACTGCCTCGGCATAAAGCGATATCAGATGGTGCTTAATACTTACCTAAGCTATCCCTGAGTTGTTGCAGTTTTTTTATTCAATGCCCGCCAAAGTATGGTGGGTATTTTAATCACTCTGATGTTAACTGAAGTTTTTTGATTTTGAGCAAACAACTCTCTATACTCCGGCCTGTTTTATACACGTCATTATGTCGCTATTCCCAATAGCACTACTATTTTTAATGCAGTCAAATTTGAGTTGGCTCATATAAGTGAGGTTATTTTTCGGTGATGAGCATTAAGCCGCATTAGTTTAATCCTTCCTTTTTGGATCGTTAAGATCCGTCCTTAGTCGCTACCGACTCGGTAGTTGTTTTGCTGTACCCCATAATCCCAATTGCATTTCGTCACCTTGACGCATAAGTACCTCATTGGCTATGCGCTGACATTTGAGTCAAGTGTTGATATTAGCTATTGGAAGATATGATTAAATTTCAATCAGAGTGAGTGACATGATACAAACCATGAAAAAAGAGTGGTTCTCCAACATACGCGGAGATCTGTTAGCCGGTATTGCGGTTGCACTGGCGTTAGTCCCTGAGGCGATTGCATTTTCTATTATTGCAGGCGTCGATCCTAAAGTCGGCCTGTATGCTTCATTCTGTATCGCAGTGGTCATCGCGTTTACAGGTGGCCGTCCTGGTATGATCTCTGCCGCAACGGGTGCTATGGCGTTGTTGATGGTGACCTTAGTGAAAGAACACGGCCTCGAGTATTTACTCGCGGCGACCCTATTAACTGGTGTGCTGCAAATTGCCGCGGGTTACTTAAAGCTAGGAAGCTTGATGCGTTTCGTCTCCCGTTCTGTGGTGACGGGCTTTGTGAATGCACTGGCGATTCTGATCTTTATGGCCCAGTTGCCCGAGCTGACTAATGTTACTTGGCATGTGTATGCGATGACGATTGCAGGCCTTGGTATTATCTATTTATTCCCACTTATCCCTGTGATCGGTAAATCTGTACCTTCGCCTCTCGTGTGTATTGTCGGATTAACGCTTTTTGCGGTTTATATGGGGTTAGATATTCGTACTGTCGGCGACATGGGACAACTGCCTGATACTTTACCTATTTTCCTCTGGCCTGAAGTGCCATTGACCCTTGAAACTCTGATGATCATCTTCCCATACTCGGCCGGCCTTGCCGTGGTGGGTTTGCTAGAATCTATGATGACCGCCACCATAGTCGATGATTTAACCGATACCCAAAGCGATAAAAACCGCGAGTGTAAGGGCCAAGGTATTGCCAATATTGGCGCGGGCTTAATGGGCGGTATGGCCGGTTGCGCTATGATTGGTCAGTCAATAATCAATGTTAAATCGGGTGGTCGCGGACGGTTATCGACCTTTTCAGCGGGGGTATTTCTACTCATATTGATTGTATTCCTCGGCGAATGGTTAAAGCTCATCCCTATGGCGGCACTGGTTGCCGTGATGATCATGGTGTCTATCGGTACTTTCTCTTGGGATTCAATTCGTAATCTTAAGCATCATCCAATATCAACCAACCTTGTGATGGTGGCGACCGTTGCTGTGGTGGTCGCTACCCATAACTTAGCTATGGGAGTATTTGTGGGGGTATTACTCGCGTCCCTGTTCTTTGCTAATAAAGTGGGCCGTTTTATGGTGGTTAAGAGTGTAACGGCTGCTGCCGACGCAGGTCGCCATTATCAAGTTATTGGGCAAGTCTTTTTTGCCTCGGCAGATAAGTTCAGTAATTCATTTGATTTTAGGGAAGTGGTTGATAAGGTAACTATCGACTTATCTCAAGCGCATTTTTGGGATATTACTGCGGTATCGGCCCTCGATAAGGTAGTGATTAAATTCCGCCGCGAGGGCGCTGAGGTTGAGTTGATTGGCCTTAACGAAGCCAGCGCGACCATAGTGGATAAATTTGGGGTACACGATAAGCCTGAATACGTTGAAAACATGATGTCTGGTCACTAAGCCCTTAGCAACACAGTAAAAGGAAAATAACGATGACAAATGTGATTGCCTGTATCGACGGTTCAAAAGTGACACTCGCCGTATGTGATGCCAGTAGCTGGGCCGCTCAGCAACTGGATGCCCCAGTAACCCTATTACATGTATTGGATAAGTCAGCCTATCCGATAGAGTCAGATCTGTCAGGAAATATTGGTCTAGGTACACGGGAGTACTTACTCAATGAAATGGTTGAGCTTGAAGCGCGTCGAGGCAAACTCGCACTTGAGCAGGGTAAGTATATGCTGCAAGACGCAAAAATCCGCGTTGTTGAGAAGCAGCCTAGCAGAATGGTTGCAACCTTGCAGCGTCACGGCGATTTAGTCGAAACTCTGTTAGAGCAAGAATCACATGCCAGACTGGTGGTGATGGGCCGTCAAGGGGAGCAGCATCAAGACCAAGCGCAGGCCATTGGCAGCCATTTAGAAAATGTCATTCGCACGCTTAAGCAGCCTATTTTAGTGGTGATGGACGAGTTTACTGCACCGAAGCGATTTATGATCGCCTATGATGGCAGTGTGACCGCAAGAAAAGCTCTCGATCGAGTTGTAAGCAGTCCGCTACTTAAAGGGCTCGAATGTCATTTAGTGATGGTGTCTGATGATCAATCGCTGGCGACAGCTGAACTGGCGTTGGTGGCCGAATCTTTGATTGCGGCGGATTTCAATGTGGTTACCGCCTTTTGTCAGGGAGAAGTGCAAACGGCCCTTGAGATCTATCAACTTGAGCATCAAATCGATCTTATGGTGATGGGCGCCTATGGTCATTCGCGTATTCGGGAGTTTTTTGTGGGTAGTAATACCACAAGGATGATCAGTAAAAGCCATATCCCCTTGTTATTACTTCGCTAAGTTAAATATGCATTTCAACTTATTTCGCTCAATTCTAATGACTTGGTTTTAGTTAGAACATCTGAGTCAGAAGCTTGAGGTAATCATTTAAGAAAAAACGGCGAGCATTTAGGCTCGCCGTTTGATATCACAGCCGAATGGCTCGTCTTAGTTAGCTTTAGGCTCAAAGCTAAAGGCTTGACCCGCAAGAGCGGCTTCAAACATTAAGCCGCCTTTTGCTGCGGTAAATACTGCCATACCGTTGATATAAGAGCCGCTCGCCGAGCGATTACCACCCGATTGACCAGCACCTGCTGAGTTGCCTGTGGTTCCTGCTTGAGCGCTTGCTCCCATGTTGATTGCAACTGCCGACGCTTGGGCGTCAAACTCGAAACTGCCGCTCGTGAATGCTTCATAGGCTTTGGCATCTTTAAAGAAGATGATCTCGCTGTAGGCTTGTCCACCTAATTGAAAACCGATGGATAATTGAGTCAGACTCGAATCACCCATATAGGCACCGCCTTGGTAGACTCGGCCTTTGCCATAGGCTGCACCGATCCCAATTCCGCCTTTACCCACAGTTGGGAATAAAGCATAGCCATAGGCTGTGTCGAAAAATTTACTGGTTTCTTTCGCTTTTTGGAAATTGACTACTGCCTGATCGTAGCTTTCATCTGCATGTGCAGTTGGGGCAGCAAATAGGCTCACAATAAGGCATGTTGATGCCGCAATGGCTGTTAAAAATGATTTCATGGTAACGCCTCTTCAAGTCTTTAGTTGTTCCAGACTAGCCTTTATCGACACAAATGACAGCCAAAAGTGACATATGTGTCAGCTTAGGTTCAGTGTTCGACTTAATGGTTGGAGTGATATTGGTGGTGATGATTGGAGTGCGGTTTCGCCAATTAGTTCTTAGGTGGCGAAGAACCTTGGTTTTTTTCTGCATCGTCCTGCTGAACTTGATGCAAAAATTCATACTCCTCTGGGGTGAGAATATTTTCAATGACGAGTGGGCGTTGCTCTAACTCTGGTTCGGCCATGCGGCCTTTTAAGTAGGCAGAGCGGGTGATTTGCTTTAGCCCATATACCGCCAGCATATACATGCTCAGTAGTAAGGTCAGCCTTGGCAATGCGTGGGAAAGTAGCGATAGATTATCACCAAGATAGAAAGGCAAAATCACCACAAATACGCGGATTAACCAATTCAACGACATGGCCAAGGTCAAGCTTATCAGCCAACGAAACCGAATGGTGCCGAGCGCCTCTTGGGTTTGAGTGACATCTCTTTGATTGCGTTTATGTCGACGAAACAACATACACAGCGCGATAAAGTAAAAACAGGTTTGTACAGATAACAGCGCTGGGAGTAGAGCGCCCCATTGGCTGATACTCATTTCTTTAAGCATAAGAGCTATGGGTTGCCACTCGTTAATGGGATGCGCAGTTAATCTTAGGGCAATATCTAAAATGGCGAAAACTAATGTTAATGCAGATGGCCAGTAATGCTTTGAAAACCCTAGCGGTTTATTGGTTGGTGCTAAACTGCGTTTGCAATAGAGATAGAGCAAAGGCATGAGCAAAAAATAGATAGGGTTAATCAGATTGAATAGGATATGAATGGGAATTGGACTGTTATCGCGGTTCAACATACCCGTGAGGAAGTATAGAGCAATAAGACTTAAGAAAGCGGCGAGGAGTTTTTGGTTAGCGTCTGGGTGATAAAAATAGCGAATATAAATAGCTAACGCGAGGCAATGTACGCCTCCAAATAATGACAACCACCAGTAAGCTTGAGTGAAAAAACTATGAAACTCGTTCATATGCGATACCTCGAGCCCTGTTATATCAGGGAAATCGGCTCGGTAAAAGTATCGCCGTTAGTTTTTCTGTTGGCTTGCTATGCGCTGATGACGATTTGAAGCCGCTTCGGGCACAACGCTGGGAACAGGGATGCGTTCCGCGAGTAAGTGTTTGATTGCACGAACGGGATGCGGTAATAACATCCGTGGACCAGAAAAGATCATGATCTCTTTGACGATTTGTTTCTGCGCGGGTTTGTAGCAATGCACTGGGCATTTATTACAGGTGGGTTTGTTTTGTCCGTAGGGGCAGCGATCTAGCCGTGTTGCGGCATAATCCAATAACTCAATGCAATCTGCACATAGGCTCGTCGCGTCTTGGCCTTGGTGTTTCGCCTTGCAATAAATTGTCACCATTGCGGCAATGGTTTGGTGTTCGTACAGGAGTTTGCCCGTAAGCAGTGTGGCTGTGCCCATTGGAATACCTTAGCTTGTCACTCGGATATCCCATCATAGGCAGTGAAATTGGTGCTGACAAAACGAAAGCGCCAATTTATGAAGGTGCGCACAAAATGGGGCTTTAAATAATCCAACTATCCCCAATGTCACACCTAAAAATAAATCTTAGATATGCATCACTTTGTCGGCGGCCAGTGTCCAGCGAGTTAAATCTTGCAGTGTGCCTATGTGCGCACCTACGATAATCATTTCCGCAGTGACACCTCGCGCTTGAGCGCAGGTCTTGCAAAGTAGAATCGGAACTTGCTGTGCCGAGAGAATTTCAAACATCTGCTGCAGGTTGTAGCTTAAGTCAGGTGTGGTTTGATTTTTGAGTGCGCCAAACACGGCATCTGACATGAGAAAAAGTTTAAGATCGACCGCTTGCTCGTCCTGATCCTTCAGGGCTAATGCGATGCGTAAGCTACTAAATAGCTTTTCTGTTCCGTAGGGGCTGGCATGGGCCACGATAAGAATACTTTGCATCAGGTTTTCCTTATGTTTGTTATAAGCAGGTGGATGGGGGGATTAGGGAACTCGATTGTGCCAGTCTAGCGCAATTGGCTATAACTATTTGAGCGCAAGATCGTATAAAAAGGCATAAATACTTGATTTGCACCGACACAATGGACTTTAATAGCGGTTAATCTCTGCTCAATTTTTAGCTAGACTCGGTTGCCATGGACACTGTCCTGATGGACGTTGGCAAACCCATTGACACGGCTTCTGATGAGAAGCGGCCATCAAAGGTGAACAAGAATGAAGATCTTAGTCGTATTTATACTGATTGCTGTCGGGGTGTTTTTATTCCTTCGCGCGCAGCGATTGGCGAAAGAAGAACAAGAGGCGATGAAACCCAAGTCGACCTCGGTAAAACCTGTAGTTCCCACCGAAGAGGCACCTATTTTCTCCGCTGCTGAGCCCGAGCGTGTAGAACCTGAGCCAGTTAAAAGGGTTGAGGATACTGGCGTGGCTGAAGTAGAGCCCGTTATCGAAGTTGAAGCCGAATTAATGCCCCGTGAGACCGAAAGCCCTCCGAGCATTTCGGTGGCGCTAGACACAGATATCATCGAAGTTGATATACCTGCGGCCCATAATGAAGAGGCGGTGATCATTTTAGGCGCCACGCCTGCAGATGAACAAGATGATGTTAAGACTGAAGCAGAGCCAGTATCGAACACACGTTCTGAGGTAGCTGCGCCAGGGGCTTGGGCGAATGTGACTTTAGTTCGGGCCTTTGAGGAGTATCAAGGAGCGACGTCAGCCAGTGCTCGCTATACCGCGCTGCAAAATATGATAGCTGAATGCTACAAACAGCGTAAATCGGCGGATTACCTCAACTATGGTGCTCAATTAGCGGAAGAGTATATTGCACTGTTCCAAGCGGCTAGCGCCGAGCAAGGCAAAGATACTGAGCTTAAATCTTCCGGTTTCCTGCATTTAGCCACCTTGCTAAATGATACTCAAGCCTTCGATGCCGCCATTGTCATCTGTCGTAAAGCACTCGAGCTTGGGCTGAGCGATGGCACTGTCACTGGCTTTGAGGGCCGAATCAACCGGATTGAGAAAGCACAGACTAAAGCAACCACGGCTTGATATGTTGTAGGGAGCGCTTAGAGGGTAAACCCTTAGTCGAAAAGCGGTTATTTCCCTCGTCTAAGCAGTGTAGAATCCCTGCTAACTGAATGCGTAAAAGGCGAACTAAGGTTCGCTTTTTTTATGGGCTTAATAGGGGAAAAATGAAACTAAGCTATGCCTTACTGAATGTCTTATTCGGGCTTGGATTATTGCTACTCAGTGGCTGTACTAAAACCCCAGAATGGACCCTATTTTATTATCCCGATGTGAGTGCCATTCCGGTGACACCTTTGCAGGCCGAAGATATTAATGGTTACTACGATACTCTAGAGCAATGCCAGAGCAAGGCTCATGGTATGCAACGTCTAAGTCGTTCTGGCGTGAGTGGTTTTGGCCTTGGATCTTATCAATGTGGGCACCTATGCGAGTTCGATGATAAATCGGTGCTGGTTTGCAAGACCATGAGCCAATAGGTGGACAAGATGAAGTTTAAACAGGATTTTTTTACGCAGTTACCTGAGTTTTACTCGCAAGTATACCCGCAAGGGATAACTAAGCCTGAATGGCTGGCATGGAGTGATGACGCCGCCCAATTGATTGGCTTAAGCCAACCCACCGATGAGCTGTTATTGGGCTTATCCGGCAATGCCGCCGTTGATGGTGCGACTTACTATGCCCAAGTCTATAGTGGCCACCAATTTGGCGGTTACACGCCGCGCTTAGGGGATGGACGCTCGATCATTTTAGGCGAAGCGATTGGTCCAAATGGCGCATGGGATGTCGCCCTTAAAGGCGGCGGTCCGACGCCTTATTCGCGCCGTGGTGATGGCCGTGCTGTGATGCGCTCCGCGGTGCGTGAGTTTTTAGTCTCTGAGGCGCTGCATCATCTGCATGTGCCGACGACCCGCGCCTTAGCTGTGATTGGCTCTGACTTGCCCGTATGGCGTGAGAGTCAAGAAACCGCAGCCATTACCGTACGTTTAGCTCGCAGCCACATTCGTTTCGGTCATTTCGAGTTTTTCTGCCACAGTGAGCGCGGTCGTGCCGATAAGCTGACTCAATTACTCAACTTCACTATTACTCAGCATTATCCCCATTTGAGTTGTGATGCCGCAGGCTATAAAGCGTGGTTTTTACAGGTAGTGCAAGATACCGCTAAGATGATTGCCCATTGGCAGGCGGTCGGTTTTGCCCATGGCGTGATGAACACAGACAATATGTCGATTCTGGGTGACAGTTTTGACTTCGGTCCCTTTGCGTTCCTCGATACATTCCAAGAAGACTTTATCTGTAATCATTCTGATCCCGAAGGTCGCTATGCCTTTGGTCAGCAGCCGGGCGTCGGTTTGTGGAACTTGCAACGTTTAGCGCAGGCGCTCACACCTGTGATCCCATCCGATGACTTAATTGCCATTCTTAATCAATACCAAGAGGCGCTAGTGCAGCCTTATTTGCGCTTGATGCGGGCAAAACTAGGTCTATCTGCAGTTGATGTTTCGTCGGTGGAGCAGGACAAACAGGATCTCGAACTTATAGGTCGATTCACTGTGCTGATGGAGAAAAATCAACTCGATTACACTCAGACTTGGCGTCAATTAGGCAAGTTAGATCCAACCAGCAAACACAGTGCGCTGCGGGATGACTTTATCGATGTCAGTCAGTTTGATGCTTGGTATCAAGCCTATCAACAGCGATTGGGCGCGGTGGCTGATATCCCTGCGTGGCAAACTGAGCGCAATAGTGTGAATCCCAAATATATTTTGCGTAACTATTTAGCCCAAGAGGCGATAATCGCAGTAGAAGAGGGTAATCTTGCGCCGCTGCATTTGCTGCAAAAAATCTTAACTCAGCCCTTTGCCGAACACGCAGAGCATGAAGACTTAGCCAAGCGTCCACCGGACTGGGGCCAAGGTTTGATCATGTCATGTAGTAGTTGATTGGATAACAAGCATGAAATTACCAAGCACGCACCTAAAAGCCATTAGCTTAGATACCATTAGCTTAGATACCATTAGCTTAGATAAAAGTGCCTTAAGTTTAGCGGTCAGTGCGGATATCGATTTTGATCGTTTCGCCGACTTTGCCGAACCTTTAGCTGCGGCGCTCGATTGCACTGTGCGCGAGCGTCAGTGGGGCGCCGACAGGCATCAATGGTTATTAGAATTTGAAGGCAGCCAGTTATGGCTCAATTATGAGTTTTACGGCAACATTTGCTGGCTCTCGACCGAACGAGAAGCCGATTTTGAGGTGCTGGAATACTTAGCCACTTTGCTGCAACCTCACCTAAGAGTGAACTGAATATGAGTCAGAATATGACGCCACCGACTACGAGTTCCAGTGGTGCAGAGTTCCATTTTCAAGCCCTAACACCGGATTTGATCTTAGATGCGATTGAAAGTCTGGGCGTGTATCCGGAAACGGGCTTACTCGCGCTGAACAGTTACGAGAACCGCGTGTATCAGTTCCGTAGCGATGAAGGGCTGCGTTATGTGGTGAAGTTCTATCGCCCAGATCGTTGGAGCGATGCGCAGATCCAAGAGGAACATGATTATGCGCTCGCACTCGCGGCAGAAGATATCCCGATTGCCGTACCTGTAATTATCGAAGGCCATACGTTACACAAGTACCAAGGTTATCGATTTACCCTGTTTCCTTCCTTGGGTGGTCGCGCCTTCGAAGTCGATAATTTAGAGCAGCTGGAATTAGTGGGTCGGTTCATCGGTCGGATACACCAGTACGCGGCGCAAACGGTATTTGCTGAACGTGAACCGCTGAATCCGCAGATTTTAGGCGCCGAGCCGCTCGCGTGGTTAAAGCAATCTAATCTGGTGCCTAATAGCCTACGCTTGCCGTTCTTTACCGTAGTAGAGCAGGTGTTGGCAAAGGCGAATGCGATTTGGGATCGCCAAGATTTTGCGGCCATTCGTTTGCACGGCGATTTACACCCAGGCAATATTTTGTGGACGCCAGACGGTCCCGGATTCGTCGATTTAGACGATGCTCGCATGGGACCGGCGATTCAAGATTTATGGATGATGCTAACCGGGGATAGAGCGCAGCAACTGATGCAGCTTGAGATCTTACTCGAAGCCTATGAAGAATTTTGTGAGTTTGATACAAGACAGTTAGCCTTGATTGAACCGTTGCGAGCTCTGCGTATGGTGCATTACAACGCGTGGATTGGCCGTCGCTGGGACGATCCTGCTTTCCCGATGAACTTCCCTTGGTTTGGGGATGAAAAGTATTGGGAACAGCAGATTTTGGCGTTCAAAGAGCAATTATTTGCCCTTAGCGAACCACCACTGAGCCTAGTGCCGTATTAGCATTGAGCAAAATATGATTTCACAGACGTATCTTGTGACATTAGATTGAACTCTTAAGCTTGAGTTACACTCAAAAAATGGAATATGTTAGTCTCCAGCCAATTTATCAAAATGATTTAAGGAATTTTCATGAAAAAAGTATTACTCATGGCCGCGGCTCTGTTACTGGCGCCACTGGCAGTATCGGCTGTGGAATACCAAGAAGGTGTGCATTACACAGTGATTAACGATGGCCCAGCAACAGCGAAGCCTGAGATTACTGAGTTTTTCTCTTTCTATTGTCCGCATTGTTTTACTTTCTCTAAAACCGTAGTGCCAAAAATTCTCACCGATAAGCCAGAAGGCGTTGCGTTTAACCAAGCACACGTTGATTTTATCGGCAAAGAGATGGGGGCTGAAATGTCACGCGCATTTGCAGTCGCACATCAGTTAAACGTCGATGAGAAAATGGATGCGGCGTTATTCTCTGCTATTCATGAGAAGAAACAGCATTTTACTAATCGCGATGATGTTCGTGCTGTGTTTATTGCTAACGGTGTCGATGGTAAAACCTTCGATGCGGCTGCAGAGTCTTTCATGGTAAAGGCGCAAATGGCAAAGATGAAGCGTGATACTGAAAACGCTAAGCTGACGGGTGTACCTGCTCTGGTTGTTAACGGTAAGTACCGTGTTGAAACAGGGGCAATCAAATCCTACGACGAGCTGTTAGAAATTGCTTTCTACCTAGCAAAAAAATAGTTCGATAGGCGTTACCTGCACTGCTGTCATATGAGCGGATGATAATGCTGTATCGATTGCATGTTAAAGAGAGCCTAAGGGCTCTTTTTTATTGTGGCGGTTGGCAACAACAAGGCAAATAAAGCTTTGATAGGGGTCTTAACGTACTGAGTGGGCTTCTGTAGGCTAGGCGTTTGAACTTATTGAATAAAGACGAGGCAAAAAATGGGCAAAAAAAACCGTACTTCTTGTAAAAGAAAGTACGGACTTGAGCCAGAGGACTCATTTTTACCCTGAGTAACGCTAATAATTTAGCAGAGTGTCAAAAAATTGGCAAGTGACATTATTGTGGCGTTCTTCTTTTTTACTCACAGGGTGACATATTCATAGTTTAACTAAATCAAACGATTAAGTATTTTTGGCGATAAAAGATGAAAAATACCACTCTAACGATGAAACTCAAGTGGCAAAGCTTCTGTCAAACCACTGTAATCAATAACAACAAGAATGCTTGTAGGTGGTCATATGAGAGTTTTTCCTGTCTACGCACCTAAGCTTATCGTTAAGCACGCGCGTATTTTTCTCACTGGTGTTATTTGGGTTAAAGATTTAGGACGATTGGAATTTGAGAAAGGACGGTTTTTACTGCCAAGAAAAAGCCTGCCAAAAGTGAAGCAGGCTATTTTAGAATTGAACGAACTGATCGAAGCGCAGCATCATCAAACTAATGCAGTTTAGATTTCGCTGTTTAACAAGCCAACAAGGCCAGTCACTTTTTCGTTCCAAGAAGTGAGTTCTTCTTGTAGTTGCTGGTTTTGCGCATTCAATTGTTGATTGTGCTCACTCAGCGTAGACGCTTTTTGCTTCTCTTCTTCAAGCTCCATTTTTAGAAGCTCGATAGTTTCGAGTGCAGCCTGGATTTTGGTTTCCAGTTTGGACAGTAATTCAAGGCTCATCTGGAGAGTCCTATGGTTTCTGGATGGGACTGTGATTCTAGCAGTGCCTAGAACTTAAGGAATAGCGATTCTTGCCGTTTGGTTAAAAAACACTCTATTACTGGGTTCTAAATTAAGTTTTTTTGCATTTGTTATTAACTCGTTAGTATTCTTGGTTTTATTTTTTATCGGAATGGTCCATGTCGCCTAGTTTGCTCGCCATACTCCCGCTACTGTTGACCTTAACCTTAGCCCTATTTTTACGCCGCACGCTGGTGGCGTTAGGCGTAGGTATTGTCTCTGGTGCCCTATTAATCGCCCAATTTGATCCTCTGCAAACTGGGTTGTATTTGCTTGATATTGGTGCAAAACAATTTTATGCCCAAGGTGCTTGGCAAGCGTGGCATCTCAATGTGCTGTTCGCCATGTTACTGCTCGGTAGCATGACGCAATTGTTAGCACGTGGTGGTGCCGTGGGTCAGTTTGGTGATTGGCTGTATAGCCGTATTCGTACTGAACGTCAGGCGCGTCTTGGGGTCGTATTTCTTGGTTGGTTAGTGTTTATCGATGGGATTTTCAGTTGTCTTGCTGTCGGTCATGTTTGTCAGCCGCTCAGCCAGCGTTATGGTATTCGCCATGAGCAGCTCGCCTATTTAGTTGATTCCAATGCTTCGCCTTTATGCGCGCTATTGCCTTTCTCCAGTTGGGGCCCCTATGTGATGGCGCTTATCGCGGGGATCAGCTTTTTACCTGTGTCGCCGCTGGAAGCCTTTATCGATGTGGCCCTATTTAACTTTTACGCCATAGTGACCTTAGGCTTGTCCGTGCTCGTCGCTTGGTATGGCGTGGGCTTTCGCTCTTTTGTCGTCGCGACTGTGGTGGATTCTTCTAGTACAGTTGAGGCCAAGGGTAATCCTTGGCTGCTCGCAATCCCTATGCTGACTCTGCTGTCTGCTTCAGTGGGATTAACTTTGTGGTCTGGGGCTCAGCAGGTCTCTTCTTGGGATGTGTCACTTTGGCTTGCTAAGGCTGATATTGGCGCTTCTATGCGCGATGCTTGTTTGTTGGCAACCTTAGTCACTCTTGCCATGTTAGGCTTGTCTGGGCGACGTTTAACGGCGTTAGTGGGGGATTTGAGCCACGGAGTTCGCATGATCGCCTTCGCCATTGCGATTTTACTCTGCACTTGGATGATTGGCGCTGTGATCCAAGATCTTGGCGTCGCTAAATTATTGGCTGCTTGGGCTAAGGCTTATCTTTCCCCGCATCTGCTGGTAGCGGGAATGTTTTTACTCTGCGCGATAATGGCTTTTGCGACGGGTTCAAGCTGGGGAACATTTGCAATTATGATCCCTATTGGCGCAGAGATTGCCCATAACTTAGATCCTCATTTATTGTTACCTGTACTGAGCGCTGTGATGGCGGGGTCGGTTTTTGGCGACCACTGCTCGCCCATTTCAGATACCAGCGTGCTCAGTGCGACCAGCTCAGGTTGCGCTCCCCATGACCATGTGGTGACTCAGTTGCCCTTTGCTTTGATCGCGGCATGCGCAGCCTTAGTCGGATTTCAATTAGTCAATTTAGCCGTGGCGACGCCGTTAGTGTGGCTGGCCGTGGTGAGCTGTAGTCTAGGATTATTTGTCTTGATGGCACGTTTTTATTCACCTTTGCCCAGATTCGTGGCGCAGACATAAAGTCAGTTTATCGCTAAAATGGCCGATTCGGTTCTTGCTGAGCCATTTATTTAAGTGCATCTGATTTAAGAGATTATCAATATGAGTATTACCCGTTTAGATGTAGGTACCCGCATGAGCAGTATAGTGATCCATCAAGGTACTGTGTATCTGTGTGGTCAAGTGGCGAAGGACAAGTATCAAGGTATCACCGAGCAAACTGTCACTATGCTTGAGGAGGTCGATACCTTGTTAGCGCAGGCGGGAAGTTCGCGTGAGCATTTACTGTCAGCGACTATTTATCTGAAAGATATGGGTGATTATGATGCGATGAATGCGGTATGGGATGCTTGGGTGCCTAAAGGTCATGCGCCAGCCCGTGCTTGTGTGCAAGCCGCTATTGCCGAGCCAGAATATTTGGTTGAAGTCTCAGTGATTGCGGCGGTTGCGGTTTAAGCGCTAAGCTATTTTTCGTCCCGTTTAGAAGCCTGTTTCGATCCCTATTTCGAATCCTGTCACCGAGTGTCATGACTCGGTGAAGCTTTTCCGCAATACACCTCGCTAACTAAACCTGTATTGTTCAGCAGGTCCACTCTCTTCTAACAAAACCCTTTTGCTTTAACCTAATAAGTATTCCATTAAATGTGCAGGGACAAGCGGCGGATGATCCCCATATTGTTCTGAGAGTGCGGTGGCGATAGTCTCAATATCTTGTTGGGCTAAGCCTTGTTCGATAATGGCAAACGCCCAAGGAGCCTCGGTTTTGAGTTTGAGGAAATAAGGCGTTTCGACAAATTGTGCGAGTGAGTAAGCGGAGCCTCCTAAACCATGCCCCCAACCTTCGCTGACCTGAAAGGGTCTATCTAAATGTGCCATATCAAATTCAATGAGATGGGGGTATTGGCCGTTATGCCCACCGATCCAATGACCGATTTCAACCGATAAAATCATAGTTGCCATGTTATATCCTTTGCTTGGCCGCAATGAGTACTCGACCAAATTCAGCATTAGGCTCGAGGGGGGTGATGGCGGCGATATGGTCGAGTCTAAGGGATTGTTTAGTTTGTTGCAGTTGGATGATAAGCCACTCTGTTTTGTCGGCTCTTGTCTGCGTGGTGATGGCTTGACCTTGGCACTGGGTGCCATCAATAAGCTCAATGTTGAGTTGATAACCACGCAGACAGGCGAGTTCGAGATAGTCGTAGTGGGCGCAGGGGATCATTTTATAATCTGACATAGGATCATCTCATTGGAAGTTCGACCCTATTGTGGCAAAAATACTTGCCATTGGCATTATGTGTGACCCAATGCGGATTGTTTTATCCTGTCTCTGAGGCCGTGTGAAAAGTTGAACCAAGCGTGTTAGCGAGTTTTTTATTTGCTTAGACCTTTAGATATGCGCGCCCCTCTTGACTTTATTCCTGTCGCTCCCTAGTCTGCTTGTTCAGTAATCAAGGTGGTATGCGATGGAAATAACCTACAATTTAAAACCTGCGTCCGAGCGCCGTACTGAGCAATTCAAGCCCGAGGGGAATGTGGGCTTTGGTAGCCTCAGAACCGATCATATGTTTTTGATGGATTATCATGATGGACAATGGTGCGATCCGCGCATCGTTCCTTATGGACCATTTGAAATGGCACCGGGTGCAATGGCGTTGCATTATGGCCAGTCGATCTTCGAAGGCGCTAAAGCTTTTATGCATGAAGACGGCGAGATTTATACTTTCCGTATTAATAAGAATGCCGAGCGGATGAATCGCTCCGCCGATATCGTCTGTATTCCCAATATCGATGAACAAATGCAGATGGATGCGATCAATGCGTTGATCGATGTCGATCGCCTGTGGTTCCCGATGCAAGAAGGCGCGTGTCTGTATATTCGTCCTTTTATTTTTGCGACCGAAGACCGCCTCTCTGTGAGCCCAAGTTCGCGTTATACCTTCTGTGTCGTGTTAAGCCCAAGTGGCGCTTATTACGCGGCTGGCGTGAACAAAGGCATACGCTTACTGATCAGCAAAACTTTCCATCGTGCTGTATCGGGTGGCACTGGCGCCTCAAAAGCCGCGGGTAACTATGCGGCTTCATTGCGTGCGGGTAAAGCGGCGGCAGCCTTTGGTGCATCGCAAGTGTTATATCTCGATTCGACCAATCAACAGATTGAAGAAGCGGGCGCGATGAACCATTTCCACATTCTGAAAGATGGCACTGTGATTATTCCAACCTTCACAGATACTATTTTGAAGTCGATCACCTCGCAATCCATTATGGAATTGGGTGAGATGCTCGGTTGTGAAGTGCGCCAAGAGACTGTCATGCTTGATAAATTTATCGCTGATATTGAATCAGGTGAAATTATCGAGGCGGGTGGTTTTGGGACGGCGGCCGTGGTTTCTGCTGTGGGCTCCTACATTTTTGAAGATGGCCATGTTGTCACTGTCGGTAATGGTGAAGTGGGCGAGCATGTTCAGCGCATCTATAAACTGTATACCGAAATCCAAAAGGGCCATATTAAAGGTCCTGAAGGCTGGGTTAAGCGTGTTGAACGTTTAGCAAAGTAAGGAATTTGTGGTGATGTTTAAAGGCTCCTAGGAGCCTTTTTTATTGGCTGTTTTTGTCGATAATGCCTTAAATCAAAGTGGCTGTGGCTTAGATTGATTTTTGAGTAAGGTTAAACAATCTTCGGCATTTAAGGGTTTACTCAGTAAAAAACCTTGTACTTGATCGCAGCCTTGCATCGCCAAGAAGTTGAGCTGTTCTTGGGTCTCTACGCCTTCGGCGACGACATTCAGTTCTAAGCTGTGAGCGAGGGCAATAATGGCGCTGGTGATGGCGGCATCGTCGGGATCGTTGGTGATGTCTCTGACAAATTCTCGATCGATTTTGAGTGTGTCTATCGGGAAGCGTTTGAGATAGCTTAGGCTCGAATAACCCGTACCAAAATCATCCACGGCTATGGTCAATCCTAGGGCCTTGAGTTTAGATAGGATGCTGACCGACTCCTGCGGATTGCCCATGATCATTGATTCAGTAAGCTCAAGCTCAAGGGATTGAGCCGGGAGACCTGATACGGCTAAAGCGACTTCGATGGTGGAGATAATGTCCGCCTTCAGTTGGCGAGCCGATAGGTTGACGGCAATAGTGATCCCGTTAAATCCTAGGCTATTCCATTCGGCTAATTGCTGGCAGGCGTGGTTGATCACCCAGTGGCCAATTTGAGTGATGATACCCGTTTCTTCCGCGAGTGGAATAAATTCCACAGGTGAAATAGGACCAAGTTCAGTGTGATACCAACGTAAAAGTGCTTCCAGTCCTGTGAGTGAACCATCTCGTAAACAGAATTTAGGTTGATAAACCAAGCTTAGTTCTTTGCGTTGGATAGCTTCCTTTAAACCACTTTCGAGTTGTACATGACGGGTGGCGATTTCATTCAACTTAGAGGTATAAAACTGAAAGTTATTTCGACCTGATGATTTTGCGTGGTACATGGCGGTATCGGCAAATTTAATCAGTGAGTCGGCATTGTCCGCATCGTTAGGGTATAAGCTGATACCAATTGAGGTCGAAATGGTCAGCGTTTTATCGTCCAATAGGAAGGGCGTTTGGAATGCTCTGAGCACTTTTTCTGAGATCAGGGTTGCGGCTTTTGTTTTCGCAACACCTTCTAAAATAATAGTAAATTCATCGCCACCTAAGCGTGCGACAGTATCGCCATCACGCACTGCATTTTGCAGTCGTCTTGCCACGGCTTTCAGTAACAAATCCCCGACATGATGACCCATAGAGTCGTTGATATGTTTAAAGCGGTCGAGGTCTAAGAACAGCAAGGCAACGATATTATTCGCTCTGTGCGCTTGAGTAATCGCGTGATTGAGCCTGTCTTGAAATAAGGTTCGGTTCGGTAAGCCAGTTAATGTGTCGAAGCTGGCGAGGAAACGCAGATCTTCTTCGGCTTTTTTCCGCTCTGTGATGTCAGTAAATACTGCAACGAAGTGACTGGTTTCGCCTTTGATATCGATCACTTGGTTGATTTCAAGCCAGACTAAAATGGCCTGACGTTGTTTATTGCGGATCCACAGTTCTCCGACCCAATGTTTGTGACGCAGTAGCTGTTGTTCAATCGTATTGAACAACTCCCGCTGTTGGCGACTAAAGGCTAAGTGAATGAAATGCCTGTCGGTTATTTGGCGTTCTGTGTACCCTGTAATGGCACAAAATGCTGGGTTGACCGAACGAATTCGATAGTTTAATCCTCCCACTACAACGGCTTCGTTCATACTGTTGAGCACTTGTGATGACAGTACCAACTCGTTTTCAATCAGTTTGCGCGAGGTAATGTTACGGTTGGTCCCTGTCATGCGGATCGGATTATCTAGGCTATCTTTTTCCACCACTTTACCGCGGTCTAAAATCCATACCCAATTACCGGGGGATCGCTCGACTCGGTACTCTGCTTCGAAGAAAGGCGAACGACCTTGAAGGTGTTCGTTAAGCTCAAATTTGAATCTTTCCCTATCCTCTGAGTGCATGCTCTCATGGGCTATATTGCTGCTATTCCAATGGGGGACTGAAGAATCCATATTGGTACGATAGACGCGATTTTCTGGTATGTTCCAGTCCCACATGCCATCGCCAGAGGCCCAAAGTGCAAGTTTGAGTCGCTCCTCTGAGGCGCGGATACTGGTTTCAAATTCGCGCTGTTGCTGGCGTTTTCTTTTACGCCAGATAATGATCCAAGCCAACAGCCATAGAGAGAGCAAGCTGTAGAGGGCGTAGGCGAACTGAGTTCGATAGAAGGGCGCTTGTACATGAAGATCGACAGACAGGGCGTAGTCACCTTGAGTGTTGTATTGCAGCCCATGGCGAACATGCAGTTGGTAGTGACCAGGGTTAATATTGGTGAAGGTGATTTCATTACCTGTGGGGAGCTCATGCCACTCGTTATCAAATCCCTCAAGAAAGTAGCTGAAGCGGTTTTTACCCGTATAGCTGAAATCCAATGAGGTCACCTCAAAACTGATCAGCTGATCGCTATAGTCCATTACTATGCTAGGTGGATGGCTCAAATCGAGAATAGTGTGCCCTTTACCCGCAATACTATAGCCAGTGAGTGCGACTTTAACATCGGGTCGTTGATCTGGAATTGACTTTGGATTGAAACGATTTATGCCATTAATGCCACCAAACCAGAGATCGCCATCGCTGTCTTCAAGTTTGACGCCACCGTTAAACTCCAGTGCTTGTAGCCCTTCTTGTTCGTTAAATATGATGACACGATTGGTTTTAGGATTGAGCTTTCCTATCCCCGCATTACTACTAAACCAAATGTTGTGTTCTTGATCCTCGAGTAAGGCATAGATGGTATCACTTGGTAATCCCTGATTGCGGGTATAGTGGCTAAAACCGGTATCAGTCTCTTGGGACGGTAACTTGCTGATCCCACCATGGGTGGCAAACCATACCTCGCCCGATTTTGTGACTAAAATATCGCGGACGCGGTTGTTGATCAGGCTGTTTTTGTCTGAGGATTGATGGAAGTAGGATTTACCTGTGCCTGTTTTCATATCCAGTTTAAGCAGGCCATCGAGAGTACCTATCCATAGCGTATCTTTGTGTGTTCTGAGGATTAAAAACTGGTTTTGTGCCGGATAGAAATTATCAATATGTGCCAATGAGATAAAAGTAAATTCATCGGTATCTATCGCCTTACGGTAGAGGGCATTGGTTGTTGCCACCCAGAGGCGACCTTGCTCATCAATATCTAAACTACGGATATAATTGGTTTCTGAACCTTGATCAGTGCGTTCTGTCACCTTGAGTAACTGGAAGTGGCCATCTAGCGCCAGTCGACCTAACCCATAGTTAGTGGCAAACCAAAGCACGCCATTTTTGTCTTGGTCTATATCTCGCAGGATAAGATTCAAGTTGCGTTGATGCATCCCTAAGGCGTTAGCAAAGAGCTCCGTGTAGTGTTCATATTTTCCATTGGCCAACATGCGTTTCAGCCCAGCACCTTCGGTGCCTATCCATAGCGCATTATCTTGGCTGCGGAACAAGGTGCGAATGTTGTTACTTTGTTGCGACAGGTTAGGGGTGGATTCGTAAATATGCTGAAAATACTGACGACGGGTATTAATTTTATCTAGACCAGAATAACTGGCACCTAACCATAAATTGCCAAAGGGATCTTGCAGTAAGCTCAGTATGTTATTTTCACTAATACTGTTGGTACGCTTAGGATCATACCTGTGGTAGGTCGCAGTAAATGCCTTATCGTTTCTCTCGAGTTGAATAAGACCAGCTTCTGGCCCAACAACCCAAAAGTCACCCTGCTCAGTTTGGATAAAATCTTTAATGTAAGGCACATTATCGTCTGTCTGCCAGAGGATTTCGCCCTGTTGTGAGGCCAAGTTGTAATGCCATAATTGCTCTCCCAGAGCTAAAGTGATCGCATTAGCGGAATGTGCCCTAATTTGATGTGCAGTGAGATTCTGCGGGACATTTAAGCGAGTGATAGTATTGGCACTGACAGCAAAGGTGCCGCTATCTTGTGTTCCTGCCAGCAGATAAGTGTCTTCAACATTGGCTAAGCTGGTGATGTGGGGTTGAACACTATTACCTAAGTTCACTTGGGTAATGCGTTTGGTTTTGGTCGATAGGGAAAATAGTCCTGCTTTAGTACCAATCCAGAGTGTATTGCCTACAACGCTGAGTTTGGTTGTGCGCGGATCGGTAAGCCCTTGTTCTTGGCCAAAGTGTTCAAAGGTCCCTGTGCTCAAATCGAGTCGATTTACCCCTTGGCTGAAAGTCGAAACCCAGATATTACCTTCTGAGTCTTGAATAATGTCAGATACATAGCTCTCAGAAATACTCCTCGGATCATTGGGTGAATGGGGGAAAATATTGAAGCTGTGACCGTTATAAGCATGCAAACCATCTTGAGTGCCAATCCATAACATACCTGCATTGTCCATAAACAGGCTAGTAATCGTATTTTGGGTAAGGCCATCTTCACTGCGAATATGTTCAAATTTGAGCTGTGTAGAAGCCGCGCTCAATGGTTGAGCTAATCCATTGCACGAGATCCCCCACAAACTTAGGATAAAAAGCGTACTAAACATTAGCTTCTGGATTAGTTGACTCAAATTTTCCCCTACCAAAAACGGACCCATCCTGATTAGGTTTCTATTTAGTTTAGTTCTTAGCCTAGACCTTACATGCCATTTTGCTGTAAAAATGCGACTTAAATTGCTGACTTGGTTTAAAAATAACCAAAATCGATGGGCGCGATTCTGTAATAGATCATGCAATATATTAACTGTACCGTTTTACTGCCAATATTCTTTTTATGACGAGTTTGTATTCTGGCGTTTTTGCTAAAGGATCTTAGCATTGTTTCAGGTATGTCAACATATCATGCTAAGACAAATACGGGCGAAGCAGATTAAAATGATGGGCGAGAATAGAAAAAAGACCTTGCCGGAAGGGGGAGAAGCAAGGTCTTTGGTTGAACTGTTTACTTAGATAAAATTACGCAGCGGGCACCCGCACAAAACCTTCCATCAGTACGCGAGCGCTGCGGCTCATAATGGCTTTAACAACTGTCCATTCGCCGTTGACCATTGACGCCTCTGCGCCGACGCGCAAGGTGCCAGAGGGATGACCAAAGCGTACCGCATCCATTTTGCCCTGAGTGTCGCCGCCTGCGGCTAAGTTGACTAAGGTGCCGGGAATGGCTGCTGCCGTGCCAATTGCCACTGCCGCCGTGCCCATCATGGCGTGGTGCAGTTTGCCCATAGACAGGGCGCGTACCAGTAGATCAATTTCATCTGCATTGACAGTTTTACCGCTCGAGGACACATAGGTCTGTGGTTTGGCGACAATGGCAATTTTAGGGGTGTGCTGGCGTGATGCGGCTTCGTCTATATGTGAAATTAAGCCCATACGCACAGCCCCATAGGCACGAATAGTCTCAAATTTGGCAAGGGCGGCGTTGTCGCTATTAATATCATCCTGCAACTCAGTGCCTGTGTAGCCTAAGTCTTCAGCATTGATAAAAATGGTGGGAATGCCTGCGTTGATCATAGTGGCGTTAAAGCTGCCAATGCCCGGCACTTCTAGCACATCGACAACATTACCCGTAGGGAACATGCAGCCCCCTTCACCGTCTTCATCGGCGGCGGGGCTCATAAACTCGATTTGCACTTCCGCGGCAGGAAAGGTCACACCATCGAGTTCAAAATCACCGGTTTCCTGCACTTCACCGTTAGTGATGGGCACATGGGCGATAATGGTTTTGCCAATATTGGCCTGCCAAATTCGCACAGTACAGACGCCATTTTGAGGAATGCGGTCGGCATCAATCAAGCCATTGCTGATGGCAAAGGCACCGACGGCGGCGGTTAGATTGCCACAGTTACCGCTCCAATCGACAAAGGGCTTATCGATGGCCACTTGACCAAAGAGGTAATCCACATCGTGATCGCCCTGAGTGCTTTTGGATAAAATCACGGTTTTACTGGTGCTTGAGGTGGCAGCGCCCATGCCATCAATTTGTTTACCGTAGGGATCTGGGCTGCCTATCACTCGCAGTAACAAGGCATCACGGGCGGCACCTGCAACTTGTGCGGCCTTAGGTAAATCCTGCAGACGGAAAAACACGCCCTTGCTGGTGCCGCCACGCATATAAGTCGCGGCGACTTTGATTTGTGGCGGGAAAAAATTCTTACTCATGCTATTAACTCCAAGGGGAATAGCGATACAGGTTAGCGTTGCTATCAAAGGTGGCGATTCACGTGTGGAGTCGCCACCTGTTGAAAGCGAGTTTTACTTCAGATTCGACTCTAAAAAGTCCTGAGCAAAACGCTGCAATACGCCGCCCGCCTCGTAGATAGACACTTCTTCGGCGGTATCGAGACGACACGTCACCGGCACTTCGATGCGCTCCCCGTTTTTACGGGTGATGACGACAGTCAAATCCGCTCTTGGCGCTGGCGTGCCGAGGACATCGAACACTTCTGTGCCATCTATTCCATAAGTTGCACGATTGTCGCCCGCTTTAAATTCCAGTGGCAACACGCCCATACCGACTAAGTTAGTGCGATGAATACGCTCGAAACCTTCGGCAACAATGGCCTCAACCCCCGCTAAACGCACGCCTTTGGCAGCCCAGTCACGGGACGAACCTTGGCCGTAATCTGCGCCCGCTATGATGATCAGAGGTTGCTTACGTTCCATATAGGTTTCAATCGCTTCCCACATACGGGTCACTTGGCCTTCTGGTTCGATACGCGTCAGTGAGCCTTGTTGCACTTTGCCGTCAACGATTGCCATTTCGTTTTTAAGCTTAGGATTGGCAAAGGTTGCGCGCTGGGCGGTTAAGTGATCACCCCTATGGGTGGCGTAGGAGTTAAAGTCTTCCTCCGGCAAGCCCATTTTGTGCAGATATTCGCCCGCGGCGCTGTCCATCATAATGGCGTTAGAAGGCGATAAATGGTCTGTGGTGATGTTGTCACCCAGCACCGCCAGTGGTCGCATACCCTTGAGTGCGCGTTCACCCGCCAATGCGCCTTCCCAGTAAGGTGGGCGACGAATATAAGTAGATTGCGGGCGCCAATCGTACAGCGGGCTGATTTTTTCGCCATAATCGACGGCTAAATCGAACATAGGCTCGTACACTTTGCGGAACTGCTCGGGTTTAACACTTTTGGCGATCACGGCATCGATTTCTTCATCCGATGGCCAAATGTCGATAAGTTTGACGGGGTTGCCGTCTTTATCTAATCCCAGCACATCCTTTTCGATATCGAAACGTATGGTGCCTGCAATCGCGTAGGCGACGACCAATGGCGGCGATGCTAAGAAAGCTTGTTTAGCATAGGGGTGAATACGGCCATCGAAGTTGCGGTTACCCGATAATACCGCGGTGGCGTACAAGTCGCGGTCGATGACTTCTTTTTGAATCACAGGATCCAGCGCGCCACTCATACCGTTACACGTCGTGCAGGCAAAACCAACAATGCCAAAGCCGAGTTGTTCAAGTTCAGGTAATAGCTTGGCTTCTTCCAAATACAACTGCACCGCTTTTGAGCCGGGGGCGAGTGAGGTTTTGACCCAAGGTTTGCGGCTTAAGCCTTTAGCGTTGGCGTTGCGGGCAATGAGACCTGCAGCAATCACGTTGCGTGGGTTACTAGTATTAGTACAGCTGGTAATCGCCGCGATAATCACAGCGCCATCGGGCATTAAGCCAGGCTCGTTTTCGACTACGCCGCTAATTCCGCGCTCAGCCAATTCTGATGTTGGCACCCGTGCATGTGGGTTTGATGGCCCTGCAATGGTGCGCACCACCGAAGATAAATCAAAATGCAGTACGCGTGGATAGTGCACTTCGGTCAAGCTGTCGGCCCACAAACCTGCGGTTTTGGCATAGGTTTCAACCAGTTTAACTTGCTCGGCTTCGCGGCCCGTTAAGGTCAAATAATCTAAGGTTTGCTGGTCGATGTAGAACATGGCCGCAGTGGCGCCAAATTCAGGTGTCATATTCGAAATCGTGGCGCGATCGCCTAATGTCAGCGCCGCTGCGCCTTCACCGAAGAACTCTAAGTAAGAGGAGACGACTTTTTGTGCGCGTAGAAACTCGGTTAAGGCCAATACGATATCGGTAGCCGTAATGCCAGGCTGCGGTCTGCCCGTGAGCTCGACACCGATAATGTCCGGTAGACGCATATAGGATGCGCGCCCTAGCATGACGCTTTCGGCTTCTAAGCCGCCGACACCTATGGCGATAACGCCGAGCGCATCAACGTGCGGCGTGTGGCTATCGGTGCCGACTAAGGTATCGGGGAAGGCCACGCCATTGCGTGAATGCACCACAGGCGACATACGTTCTAAGTTAATTTGGTGCATGATGCCGTTACCCTGAGGGATAACATCAATGTTTTTAAAGGCTTTTTGCGTCCAATCAATAAAGTGGAATCTGTCTTCGTTGCGTCTGTCTTCGATGGCGCGGTTTTTGGCAAAGGCGTCTTTATCAAAACCACCAAATTCGACAGCGAGTGAGTGATCCACAATTAATTGTGTTGGTACAACAGGGTTCACTTTGGCGGGATCTCCACCCTTAGCGGCAATAGCGTCACGCAGACCTGCAAGGTCAACTAAAGCGGTTTGCCCCAAAATATCATGGCACACCACGCGGGCAGGAAACCAAGGGAAATCCAGTTCTTGCTTAGATTCGATAATCTGTTTTAGCGAGTCGGTCAAAACGGCCGGATCGCAGCGACGGACTAAGTTTTCAGCTAAAACGCGCGAGGTGTAAGGCAGCTTGGCATACGAGCCAGCTTGAATGGCTTCTACGGCTTCGCGGGTATCGAAGTAATCGAGTTGAGTGCCGGGTAAGGGCTTGCGATATTGGGTATTCATAGCAGTGCTCATAACATCATCCATTTCGGAAAATGAAGTTGGCGCGAGACTTACATTGAGTGAAATCTCGCGCCAAGTGTGGTCAATTTTGCTTAACGGTTGGCAATCGGTACCACTTTGCGCGGTGCCACGCCCACATAATCGGCACTCGGGCGGATGATGCGGTTGTTAGATCGTTGCTCCATCACGTGCGCCGCCCAGCCTGTGACGCGTGAACACACGAAGATTGGCGTAAACAACTTAGTCGGAATATCCATGTAGTGGTACGCGCTGGCGTGGAAGAAGTCAGCATTACAGAAGAGTTTTTTCTGTTCCCACATCAGTGCTTCACAGGCAACCGATACCCGGTATAGACGGTCGTCACCGTTGGCGGCAGCCAGTTTTTCTGACCATTCTTTGATGATGGCATTACGTGGATCGCTGTCGCGGTAAATTGCGTGGCCGAAGCCCATGATCTTATCTTTACGCTCGAGTTTGCCCATTAAGATGTCGCGCGCATCGGCTTCATCTTTCATGTCTTGAATGAGTTCCATCGCCGCTTCGTTCGCGCCGCCATGCAGCGGACCGCGCAGTGAACCAATCGCCCCAGTGACGCATGAATGCATATCTGACAGGGTGGAAGCACAGACGCGAGCGGTAAAGGTTGATGCGTTAAATTCATGTTCTGCATAAAGAATTAACGATACGTCCATCACTTTAGCATGCAGTGCCGACGGCGCTTTGCCATGTAATAAGTGGAGGAAGTGTGCGCCAATTTGATCGTCATCGGTTTCAGTATCGATACGCACGCCATCGTGGCTAAAGCGATACCAGTAACAGATGATCGATGGGAATGCGGCGAGTAAACGGTCGGTGATTTCACTCTGTTCGGCAAAGCTGTGCTCGGCTTCTAAGTTACCTAGCATAGAGCAGCCAGTACGCATCACATCCATAGGATGAGTTTCAGCAGGAATGCGCTCTAATACTTCTTTTAATGCTTGTGGCAGACCGCGAAGGCCTTTGAGTTTGGTTTTGTAGGCATCAAGTTGGGCTTGAGTGGGCAGCTCGCCGTAAAGAATAAGGTAGGCGACTTCTTCGAAGGTGGCATTTTCACCGAGATCTTTCACATCATAACCGCGGTACGTTAGGCCCGAGCCTGACACGCCCACTGTGCTCAATGCCGTTTCGCCTGCGCTCTGGCCACGTAATCCTGCACCGCTTAGTTTTTTAGCTTCTGACATAATCCTTCCCTTCCGTTAACTCTATGTGGTTATTGCTGGCGGATTTCAGTGCTCGTTTCAGAGCACTTATTCGCCGACATTTATTGGTTAAGGCTGCACTTTTTATTTAATTTGTTTAACGCTAAATCTGTTTTAACGCCAAACCTTGTAGGGTTGCAGCTTTTCGGTTATTTATCTTGGCTGAACAATTGATCTAACTTGTCTTCAAAGGCGTGGTAGCCCAAGTATTTATACAAGTCTTTACGGGTCTGCATAGTGTCTAGCACGTTGCGTTGATGACCATCATTCATCAGCGATTGCATGACGTTCAGTGCGGCTTGGTTGGCTGCACGGAAAGTACTGAGTGGGTAAAGCACCATGTCGGCACCCGCCTCGGCGAGTTCTTCTTTATTGAACAATTGGGTTTGACCAAATTCAGTCATGTTCGCCAAAATCGGTGCTTTTACCTGTGCTTTAAAATGGCGATATTGGTCTAGCTCAGTTAAGGCTTCGGCGAAGATCATGTCGGCGCCGGCGGCAATATACGCTTGCGCACGTTCGATACCTGCTTCTAAACCTTCCACGGCGACTGCATCGGTACGCGCCATGATCACAAAGTTAGGATCGGTACGGGCATCGACGGCCGCTTTAATGCGATCGACCATTTCTTCTATGCTCACGACCGCTTTGTTGGGTCTGTGACCGCAACGTTTTTGCGACACTTGGTCTTCCATGTGTACAGCGGCTACGCCAACTTTTTCGAACTCTTTGATGGTACGAGCAATGTTGAATGCGCCGCCCCAGCCAGTATCGATATCGACCAGTAAAGGCACTTGTGTGGCTGAGGTGATACGACCGGCATCAATCAGCACGTCGTTCATTGAGGTCATGCCCAAGTCAGGCAAACCGTATGAAGCATTGGCAACGCCAGCGCCCGAAAGATACAAGGCTTGGAAGCCTGTTTGTTCTGCCATTAAGGCAAAATAGGCATTGGTGGTGCCAACGATTTGTAACGGTTTGGCCTTAGCAAGAGCTTGGCGAAAACGTAATCCTGCGCTTTGGGTCATGGTTTTATCCTTTTCCATTTTATGGGAAGTGGGCATATTGAGCCGTAAGAACTTAGCTAATGTTGGCTAAGGTTTCTTTTGCGGCTGCATTGGCTTGCAATTCAATTAAGCGTAATTCGGTATTTTTACGCCCCTGTTCGATATGGCGGCGCATCAGCAAACTTGCCAACTCACCATCGCGCTGGGCAATGGCTTCGACTATGCGTCTGTGTTCGGCAATGGCTTTTACGGGGCGATTTTTATTGGTGCACTGGTAGCGGTACATACGCAGCAAGTGATACAGCCCGCCGACTAAGGTTTCCTGCAGATGCTTGTTACCGCTGGCTTGAATAATTTGGTAGTGAAAATCGACATCGCCTTCCTCTTGGAAGTAAGTATCGCCCTTGGCGAGCGCCGCTTCTTGCGTTGCGAGCAGATCTTCTAGCTTGGCTAATTGTTCTGGGGTAATACGGCTGGCGGCGAGTTCGCAGGCCATGCCTTCAAGTACGCTACGTAGTTGATATAAATCGTTAAGTTCACTCACCGTCAGTTGGGCGACGCGGGCCCCAACATGGGGCGCACGCACTACTAAACGTTGTCTTTCTAAGGTTTGCAGGGCTTCGCGGGTCGGGCCGCGGCTGATGCCGTATTTTTCGGCCAGTGCTTGCTCGTTAATCTTGCTGCCTGCAGGCAGTTCGCCCTTGATGATGCTGGTTTGGATCTGCACCAAAATTTGATCGGCTAATGTGGTCGACGTCTTATCTGCCGAGGTCGATTTGACCTTGTGCAGGTGGGGAACTTGAGTGTCATCAGAAACGAACGTCGTGTCTTGCTTCAACATAGAACGCATCACTATTAATAGGATTGTCGACAATGGGTAAAAAATAGCCCTCCCTTGGTGGATTGTCAACAATGTGTTTACTTAGACGTAAGTCTATATTTCAATGAATTTCTATTTTTATTATTGATTTTTATCATTTTATTTTAATTATCTCGTTGTTAATATTTTATGTTATGAATATTTAAATATTAAATTGTCAACAATGGCGTGGTTTTAACCTTCCAACCTCGTTGCGGATGTTGATGGTTTTGGGGGAAATCGTCCAAATGCATTTGGCATGTTTATCCTTCGCGTTATGCTATGGGCGGAATGAGACATTTGGGGATGACAGTGGAAAAAGTGTTAGTGAGCAGTTGTTTACTCGGACAAGCGGTGCGCTACGACGGTGGCCATAACTTGATGGAGAGCGAGCTGGTGCAAACGTGGCTCGAACAAGGGCGGATTGTGGCGATTTGTCCCGAATGTGCAGGCGGTTTGCCAACACCTAGACCGCCAGCGGAGCGGATTGGACAGCGTATCTTAACCGCTCAGGGTGAGGATGTGACCCACGCTTTTAGTCTGGGAGCCGATCTCGCGCTTAAGCTGGCGCAGCAACACGGGATTAAAGTGGCGATTTTAAAAGCCCGTAGTCCATCCTGTGGTAATAGGCAGATTTACGATGGTCAATTTGTAAAACAGTTAATTGCGGGACAAGGATTAACGGCTGAAAAACTCAGCGCCGCAGGAATAACTGTATTCAATGAATTGGAGTTATCCGCTGCAGCGGCATGTGTTGCTGAACTAGAGCAAAGCTAGAGACGAGCTAGCTTGCTTGAGTGTGATTTGGGCTGGTGGCCTTATTGTTCACACTTTGATGTGTTTGGAGTAAAGCATCAATTTGTTGGTCTTTTTCCGCCCACACTTGGTTTAACCAGCGCTGGAATTCGACGCGGTACTCAGACTCAGAGAAATAACGCGCCGCATCGACCTGAGGCACGGGCAGGGCGTTAATTCGCACAATAATCTTACTGACCTTACCATTCATCACCCCAAACAGAATATCTTCAGGCGCATCTGGGTAGACGATTGTCATATCCAGCAGGTTAGTAAATTGTTCGCCCATGGCTGATAAGGTAAAGGCGATACCACCCGCTTTAGGACGTAACAAATGTTGATAAGGCGAGTTTTGGCGCTGATGTTTATCTTGGGTAAAACGGCTGCCTTCAACATAGTTAATGATTGACGTGGGCATATTGCTAAACTTGGCACAGGCGCGGCGTGTGGTCGCTAAATCTTTGCCCTTAAGCTTTGGATTCTTTTTAAGTTTTGCCGGGCTAGTCCTGTTCATGAAAGGCATATCCAGCGCCCAACAACCCAGTCCCATAATCGGCACATAGGCGAGTTCTTTTTTGAGGAAGAACTTCAGCATAGGGATGTGGTTACGTAACACGTAAGTTTGCGCGGCGATATCGAATCCACTGAGGTGGTTGCTGATCAGCAAATACCAGCTGTTTTTATCGAGTCCTTCGAGCCCTTTGACATCCCACTCAATTTTAGCGATCAAATACAAGATGCCACCGTTGCAGCAGGCCCAAGCCCACATAAAACGGTTCATGACCGTAGTCACCGCATTGCGCGCATTTTGTGCTGGCATCACAATTTTCACTAATCCGCCAATGCTGATAAGCGAGCCCCAAACGGCGGTATTAATGATCAGCAAGCTTAAGCTCAGCATAAACAACACTGAACCAGGCAGGAAATTCAACATAGTGGCGTTACCTTTATTCTTTATTCGCTTGGCTAGCGAGTTGGCTTAACACTTGATCCTTAGTGAGCCAGAGTTGATTCAGTTGTTCTTGGAAGCCAATTTTAAAATCGCGGTCATTCATATAATCGCCGCGCATTGCAGGATCAATATCGGAGACCTTGATGTGTACTTTAACGCTTGGCAACTTGCCTGTCAGGTAGTCCCAATAGCTCGGTACTGCGTCTGGGTAGTAAATGGAGACATCGACTAGTTTGTGGATCTGTTCACCCATGGCTGATAGCGCGAAGGCCATACCGCCCGCTTTAGGTTTTAGCAAATGTTGGAACTGTGAGTTTTGTTTTTGATGCTTAGCCTTGCTGAAGCGCGTGCCTTCGACAAAGTTCATCACACTCACAGGCTTAGCCTTAAACTTAGCACAGGCTTTACGTGTAATTTCAATGTCTTTGCCCTTTAACTTAGGATTCTTACGCAACTGCGCTGTGCTATAACGACGCATAAAAGGAAAATCGAGTGCCCACCAAGCTAGGCCTAATACAGGTACAAAAATCAGCTCTTGCTTGAGGAAAAACTTTAAGAAAGGGATTTTTCGGTTAAAAATCCGCTGCAGGATCAGGATATCGACCCAAGACTGGTGGTTGGCAATCACCATGTACCACTCTTTAGTGGAAAAGTCGGTGTCACCACTCAGTTCAATCTTAACGGGATGTAAGCAGCGTTCAATTACGCCATTAACACTGATCCAAGCGCTGGCACAAAAATCGAGTACATGGCTAGTCGCAGTCCTTAATGGACTGATAGGTATCAGTTTTATAAAACTGATTAACACGATTGGGATAGTCCAAAAGACGGTATTTATAGCGTAACCTAAAAATGCAATACAGCCTTTTATCTGTGAAAACAGCATTCCCATCCGAGCCCCCTGACAAAAATTGGAGGCCTATGTTACTCGGTGTAGGCGTTTGGCTCAATCTTAGGCACAGCTGGTCGGTGCATTTGTTCATCTTCACTGTAAAGCGGCTGACTCAATATTGCTGGGATAGTCGTGCCAGCAACCTATCCATAGCACGATAACCCAGTGCTTGGGCAAGATGACGGCGTTCGGTGTTAGGTGCTTGTTCAAGATCGGCGATAGTGCGGGCGACTCTTTGTATACGATGAAAACTGCGAACCGAAAGGCCAAGCTTGACCACGCTTTGCTCCAAAAATACTAAATCAGCATCACTGAGCCCGCTGAAGCGTTTCAATTGTTTCCCTGTAAGTTCGCTATTGAGCACACCAGCACGGGCGAGTTGTAGCTCACGCGCCAGCTTCACTCGTTTGGCGATATCTTGGCTGGTTTCTGTCTGCGGCGCGGCTTGAGTCAAGGTGCCCGCGGGAAGTTTGGGCACTTCTATGGTCAAGTCGAAACGATCGAGAAACGGACCTGAAAGCCGCGAAAGGTAACGTTGGATTTGTTCTGGGCTGGATCTATGATGGCTATCCAAGTCGCCACTAGGGCTAGGATTCATCGCTGCGATTAATTGGAATCGACTTAAAAATGTCAGCTTAGCGGCGGCGCGGGAAATCACTACTTCGCCGGTTTCCATCGGTTCGCGCAGGCAATCTAAGACTTTACGCGGAAATTCAGCCACTTCATCCAAGAATAATACACCGCGATGGGCGAGGGAGATCTCCCCAGGTTTTGGGATACTGCCACCGCCCACGAGGGAAATTGAAGAACTCGTGTGGTGCGGTGCCCTAAATGGTCGCTGTAAAAAATGCTGCGGTTTAATGTCGAGTCCTGCAACGGAATGAATTGCCGCCACTTCTAACGCTTCCTCATAATTGAGCGCGGGCAATAGCGCCATCATGCGGCTGGCAAGCATGGTCTTGCCAGTACCCGGCGGGCCTAGCATCAAGAGGTTGTGGTTACCCGCAGCGGCAATTTCGAGTGCTTGCTTGGCCTGATATTGGCCAATCACATCGCTCAGGCAAGTATGGGACTCGGGTGTCTCTTGGCTTACCCATTCTAACTGTGGCGCCAGTGTTGGCAGTTGGTTTTGCCCTTGTAAATACGCGGCTAGACTTTGCAGATGCGAACCAAATAACACATTGGGATAGCCGACTAGCTCGGCATCGTGGCGGTTATCTAGCGGTAAGACCAAGGTATGGTCTTGGCGCTTTGCAGCGATAATCGCGGGCAATAACCCTTGGCAATAACGTATGTGTCCAGACAGTGCCAACTCACCGACAAACTCGATATTTTTTAAACTGTTAATGGGAATCTGTTCCGAAGCGGCCAATATGCCCACGGCGATGGGTAAGTCGTAGCGGCCACCTTGTTTAGGTAAATCAGCTGGCGCGAGATTGACGGTTATCCGCCGCATTGGAAACTCGAATCCCGCATTGATCAAGGCACTGCGTACTCGCTCACGGGCTTCTTTTACCGAAGCTTCGGGTAAGCCTACAAGATTAAATGCAGGTAAGCCGTTGCTGAGATGCACTTCAACTGTGACTTGTGGAGCTTCGACCCCACAACTGGCTCGGGTATTGACACAGGCAATCGCCATAAACAAATCCTTTTGTTGATCTTTTTCGCTGAATTTGAGTGTAGCAGTAATTAATGGGAGGGGTTTCCTATCGCCTAGGTCGTTGCCCTTCTCATTAGCAAGCCGTTGACTCCGGCTTTGCTAATCGTGTGATAGGCTTGGCAATTTACCTTATTTGAAGATGGCAAATAGTTGATAGAAATGATAAAAAACAAACATTGGAGTCGTGAGGTAAATATGGATATATTTTTAGCAGAAAATTCCCCCATTCGTCGGCAGTTGTTAGAGCAAAAGCTGGCGCAGTTTAAAGACCCACATCTTGCCCATACGCTTTCGGCGTTTATTCGCAGTAGTGTCGATCTCTATCCCTGTGCAATCGAAGACTATGCCCAGTTAGGTAACAGCCGGCTGGGTGGATTGCCGGATTTGCCTGTCGGCATGGATTATCCGGTGACTTTGGTTGGACGGGAGGAGATGCTGGATGCTTACGCTGAGGAATTCGACCACACTCGCGAGTATATCGAGGAACATTATTGTTGGTCGCAAGATTCGGATTGGGACGAGGCGGCGCAAGCCTTCCGTGTGCCCATGCAATTTATCGCACAGCTCAACTGCAGCGACCTGAAGGCGTTTCAATCTTATTTGCCTCGAGAAGGGCGATTGTTGTTCTTTTTGGAGCGCTGGCGATTCTCGGAAATGCTTCGCGGCCATGTCTATTATGTCGCTGAGGATCAACAACTGAACTCTGGAAAAGCGATTGCCGAACCTAAGTTCGACGATGCGGTATGTGCAAACTATGAGTATGAAGAGGCTTATCAACTTCAGGGAATTGCCAGCATTAAGATGATAGCCCCTGACATGATTAATAGTGACAACCCGCATTTAGTAAAGTTAGCCAAGGCACGTTTACAAGCGCTACCAGAACCGCAACAAGCTATGGTGCTGGAGGCCCTAGCGGTTGTGGATGACGAATTGGCATCTGAGTGGCAAGATCAGCTCTACTTCTTTGACCTGATGAAAATGAATAAGCAGGGGTTAATTCCCGGGCAGATTTTCACTCAAGCGCAGTGGGCGGCACTACCTGAATGGCAGTCATCCAACCTGCAGGAATTGCTCGTTCCCGAGCAGCCGCTGCCCTATTTCGATGGGATAGCCAGCATTAATGGCCATGGTGATAGCCGCTATAAAGCACCCGAACTCCGCGCCGCGGCTGAATTAGGCGGCAATGCCGAAGATTATCTAGTACTGTTCAAAGTCGTCTACAGTGAGCATTCTATGCAATTGAATTTTATTATCCACCGGGACGATCTCGCGTCGGGTCAATTTGAACGCATTTACTGCATTTATGATTATTAGTTCATTGATAAGGTTGGCTACTGCCAACCTTTTTGTTTGGCGATGCGGGTTACACAGCAATCGGAGTACATCGAGACGATTGAAGGTGTATGTTGCGACCGATTAAAAGAAGAGTCACAAGCACAATTTAGTGCCTTTGAATGAATGTGAGTTATAAATGATTGATTCTGGGAGAAATGATTACGACTGAATAGATTGAGCGTTTGATGATTATATTTAATTATTTCAATTAGTTAATAGAAATTGGTTAACCTATGCCATTATATGAAGGCATCGTTGAGCAGCCTCATTTGGTTTACCCTCCACTGAAAATCATGGTTCCCCTATCCACGACCTTGATTCAACTCGACCGCTAGGCTGCATTAACGTCTGAGTTCTAACTTGTATTCCTTTTAAGTCCCCGTCATTTTCTCCGTGGTTAGGTCGCAAGACTGACCATAAGGCCGCCACTTACATCCCCATAAACATTCTGCTACTGAGCCACTCGAACCCCCTATACCGACAGGGTGTCGGAATAAATAGTCAGCATATAAAGTATACTTTGTATCATTTTGTGGTTTAATCGAAACATCTGCTGCCGATTTTAGCAACATTTTTGGCGGCGATGCGGTAACAAGGTTGTGAATCGATAATAATAAAGTGACCTCTTGTGAAGGATGACATTTGAGGGAACATGGTCGAGGAGAACTCGCCTATGCGTTCGTGGATGTTAGCGTGTGTGTTTATCTGTACTGCGGGTTTTGGTGGGGCAGCATGGGCAAAACTCGATGTGGTTTTTTTTAATCCTGGGGCTGTCGATGACAGTTTTTGGGGAGATGTCGACCAATTGATGTTGGCGGCATCGACGACACTCGATATTAAACTCGATATCATTCATTCCGATCGCAATCACTTCAAGATGATCACTCAACTCGATGAGTTGTTAGCTTCTGCAAAGGCGTTACCTAATTACGTTATTCTGGTTAATGAAAAACAATCCGCGATAAAAATGCTGCAGGCGCTTTATCCTCACCCTGTCTATGTACAATTGATTTTAAATGATATTTCCCCTGGCGAGCGTGATGCCTTGCTGCAAGATCCCCATTGGCAAGAATATCTGTTACCCGCCATTATTCCCGATAATTACGCTATTGGTTCGGCGACCGCTAAGGCCTTAATGGACGACTTAGAGGGAAAGGCGGCTAAAGTTCTGTTGATTTCGGGCGATAAATCGACGCCTGCTTCAGTGCTACGAACCCAAGGCGCCAGTGACTATTTCTTTATGCAGTCCAATGCCACTCTGACTCAAACGGTTTATGGCCAATGGAGTGAGGCTGTGGCTTATGGGCAAGCGTTAACCCTGCTGAATCGTTATCCTGATCTGAATGTGATTTGGACCGCCAGTGATCGTATGGCGATTGGGGTGCTTAAGGCATTGAAGGAAAAAGGTTTGGTGTCTGGTAAAGATGTATTTGTCGGTACGATCAATACTTCACCTGAGATTTTACAGCTTTGTCGCCAGCACTCTGTGAGTGTTATTGGTGGCGGGCATTTTTTGGTTGGCGCTTTAGGTTTGGTCGAATTGCAATATTATCAGCAGCATAAAAAATATCTCCCCTATGACAATGTTGCCTTGTTCGGTGTTTTGCAACCAGATTCGGCATTTTATCAAATGTTAGTTGCTCGAGATTGGCCACAGATTTTCCAGTCTCAGATTTTGAATAAGTTGCCCCTCAAGGCGTAATAACAGGTGTACATGAAGCATCGTAATCATTCTATTAGCCACAAGATGACGCTGATTATTATTGGGGTGAGCTCGTTTTTTGCTGTGTTAACTATGCTGGTACAGTTGATTTGGAACTATCAGGATAGTATCGATAATGCGACTTCGGATATCCGCGAGTATTCAGAATCTATTTTGCCAAGCGTGGCTAAGTCACTGTGGGACGTCGACCGTAGCTTGTTATCGGATTTGCTCTCTGGACTGGGGATGATGCCATTAGTGTCGAGTGTACATTTAGACAGTATCGATGGCGTCACTATGCATCTGGGTAAACCTTTGTTAACCGATGATGAGTCGCAAACTCTATTTCACTATCCTGTGACCTATCAAGAGCAGTCGATAGCGACTTTGACCGTAGGGTTAGATACCAATCGGCTTTACTACGAGCTGTGGCGGCAGTTGATTTTTATCGTGCTCGGTAATGGGTTAAAGACCCTATTGATGATTTATTTGATTTTGACCTTAGTGCGACTCATGGTGACAGATAGATTGTCGGCATTGGAAGATTTCACTAATAAAATCAATCTTAACTCGTTAAAAAAGTTATCTGTGCCCGAGACGGTAACCGCAAGACCCGATGAAATAGCCTATGTGGCATTGTCACTTAAAGGTATGTATCAAAGGATACGTAATGATTTAGCCATCAATAAACGTCAGCAACGTGCACTGCAACAACAGCAGCATTTATTGTCTGACTTAGTCAAAGAACGAACTAAAGAATTAGATTGGCAGTCGCAGTCGAATCAATTGTTGGCTGAGATTTCGTTGCAATTTTTGAGCATAGATACCTGCAATGTGGATAAAACCTTAACTGAGGTATGCCACAAAATAGGTCAGTTATTTGATGTTGAAAGGGTGAGTCTTCTTGAATTTAATCAGCAGCATGCCTATTACCGCAGCTTTTGGACCAGTGACTTACACGCAAATAAGGTCCAAGTGATTTCGGTAGATAATATTGCTCAACTGGCTAAAAAATTCGAGACGGAATCGACCTTAGTCATTGAGGATCTTGAGGCGTTAAAGGCTTTTTCACCACAGGAATATGAGGTAATGAAATCCGTGGGGATATGTTCGATTGCCGCCTTTGCGATTAAAAATGCTGGGGAGTTATTGGGATTGCTCTCGCTGTCGACTGTGTCGCGGCCATTAAATTGGAACGCCCAGAAAAAGAATATGCTGACCCAATTCGCCTCCGCATTGAACGAGTTACTGCTACGCGAACAGAAAGAGCGTCAGATGATAGTGCTACAACAAGCGCTGGTTGCCGCGAATAGCCAATTAAAGGTGATGGCTGAAACCGATGAATTAACTGGCTTAGCTAATAGACGACCCTTTACTGAAAGATTAGCTACTGTGCTACAAGCTAACACTCCAGCGGGATTGTTAATGTTAGATATCGATTATTTCAAATCCTACAACGACACTTATGGTCATCTTGAAGGCGATACTGTGCTCAAGCGGGTGGCTGATGCCTTAGCACAGTGCGATATCCTGCCGCACAATGCTCTATTGGCTCGCATTGGTGGTGAAGAGTTTGCTTTGGTCGTCGAGCAGGTCACGCCAGCACAGTTAACGGCTATTGCTACGCAACTGTGTTATCTCGTTGAGCAACTCAATATTCCCCATCAAGTATCTCCCTTGGCTGTGGTGACGATCAGTATTGGCAGCGTGTTTTTGCCATTAGATAAGATCTCGGGGTTTAAGATGGCCGACGTATTACGCCGCGCCGATGTTTGCCTCTATCGCGCTAAGGATAAAGGTCGCAACAGAGTCGAGGTTGAAGTGATTTAATGGGAGCCGGTTGAAGGTGACGTTACTCTTTCGCCAAGATATCCCAACGCGTTGCTGGATTGGCTACTGAGCTTCAAGAGTCTAGGCTCTATGCTGCAAAATTGGAGACATATTCGGTTAGCATCACCACGCCACAGACGCCCTCAATCATGCTAACTAATTGATAACATTTATGTGAAACATAGCGGTAGATAAGTCGCTAAGATAAAAATTACCCAAGGTGAGGTAATATTAGGCGGCAGATGAGATATAATCTGTCGCCTATTGTCGATTTAGCGATGCACTCTGAGTGACATCCATGCTGCCATTCTGGACGTATTTTACGTAACGCAACTAAGCAAAGCCACGACTGCATAGTCAATTCTATTGGCTTAAATGTACGTTCTAGCAGCTCAATATCAAAGCCACCGCGCTCGGATGTCTAATGCCATCGAGTCGAGTAAAATAATTAAATGCTGTATATTCAGTCGCTTCGACATAAAACATTACTTAAATGATGCAAGTGCATTAGCGCTATGCGTGGGCTGCGAGAGCGGAGTCACGCATAACTCGTGAATTTGCAGATATACTGAGTGCACCCTAAGGATTGTCATCTAAGCGCTCATTCATCTTTGGGGTGAAAGTGGTCAATACAATCTTGTTGTGCAGCGACCAGACAAAGCAAACTTTGCTCAAATACAATGAATTCAACTGACTCGCGAGCAATAAAGCGCGAGTTGGTCCTAGTTAGTCCAGTGTTAAATGAAAGGTGTTACATGAGTCTCTTTGATAACGTGATGATTATATTGTGTCTAATCGGCGCGAGTTGTTTTTTCTCTATGTCAGAAATTGCACTTGCCGCTTCACGTAAAATTCGTTTACGTCAGTTAGCCGATGAGGGCGATGCACGAGCAGAAAAAGTGCTGCAGTTACAAGCCGTTCCCGGTAGCTTTTTTACGGTAGTACAAATTGGTCTTAATGCCGTTGCCATCATGGGCGGTATTGTGGGTGAGTCGGCATTTCGGCCTTACTTCTATCAGTTGCTTTCCCCTTTAGTTGCCGAGCCTTGGCTGAGCCAATTGAGCTTTGTTTTATCCTTCATAACGGTAACCAGCGCCTTTATTTTAGTCGCCGATTTAATGCCAAAACGCATTGCCATGGCGATGCCTGAGCCTGTCGCTTTAGCTGTTGTCGGGCCTATGTCTTTCTGTATTGTGCTATTACGCCCATTAGTGTGGTTTTTCAATGGCATGGCGAGTGGTATCTTTAAACTGCTGCAGATCCCAACCGTGCGTAACGATGCCATCACCTCCGACGATATTTATGCCGTCATGAATGCGGGCGCCGAAGCTGGGGTGCTAGATCGCGGTGAGCAACAGATGATGGAAAATGTGTTTGAAATGCAAACCGTTTCTGTGACTTCGGCCATGACGGCCCGTGAAAGCTTAGTGTACTTTTTACTGCAAGACAGTGAAGAAGATATCAAGCGTAAAATTTCTGAAGATCCCCATACTAAGTTCCTCGTCTGCGATGGTCAGTTGGATATGATCAAAGGCTTCGTGGATGCGAAAGAATTGCTGATACGTGTGATCAACGGTGAGAATATCATCTTAAAAGGCAGTAACTTAATCCATACTTCGCTGATCATTCCCGATACGCTGAGCCTGTCAGAAGCGATGGAATACTTTAAAAATAGTCGCGCCGATTTTGCCGTGGTCATGAACGAATACGCCTTAGTGGTGGGGATTGTCACTACTAACGATCTACAGCGCGCCGTAATGGGGGCTTGGTCATTGCACGAGAGCGAAGAGCAGATCATCGCCCGTGATAGCAACTCTTGGTTAGTCGACGGTGTGACGCCTATTACCGACGTAATGCGCGCCTTTGGTATTGAGGAGTTTCCGCATAATCAGAACTACGAAACCATTGCTGGTTTTATGATGTATATGCTGCGTAAAATCCCTAAGCGTACGGATTTCGTGAACTATGCGGGCTATAAATTTGAGGTGGTCGATATCGATTCGTACAAGGTCGATCAGCTATTGGTGACCCGTATCGATCCTATTGATAAGCTCAACTCGCCGGATGTGTAATCCTGTCATCTTGTGTTGATTGCCTTGCGATAGAAATCTTGTGGCAATAGTTCGTTAGCACCAATTTGATAACAACTGTTCGATAGTGAAGCGGTTCTCTTTCAGCTAAGTTTTTAGCTTTTTGAGAGCCGTTTCGGTTTTCTATCTCGTTGAAACTCTCCACTCGCACTTTTATTTTGTATTACTTTCCCCGTTTAAATCACATCCAAAAACGCATTAACGATGGGATCATCAAGTCGTTTCACTTTGCAGCAGCAACCTAACTCGAACGGTGGAATCGCCACTGGCGACGAGAGCAACTGAATGCGATCACGCACTGGGCTATTATTGATCACCACTTCGGGGCTCATGCTCACGCCACAACCTAACGCTACCATAGAGGCGATCGCTTCCTGTCCCGAGACTTGGGCGTAAATATTAGGGCTGATGCCCATTTGTTTGAACCAGTTATCGGCGCGGCGCCGTCCTGGGCCGTGATCTGGGATGATAAAGGGCACGCTCGACCAATCGATGGGCGTTTGACTCACTTGTTGCTGTACTGCACAGCGGATCGTCGGTGCGATAATCGACAGTGGCACATCGTCGATTTTGGCAAAATGTAAGCTGCTGGGGAAAGGATCCGGCAAGGCGGCGATGGCGATATCGGCGCGATTCTGCTGCACTTCGGCCAGTGCGTTCGCCGCATCTCCCGTGGTTAAAGCAATCTCGACGAAGGGATGTTCTTGGCGGAATAAATCCAATAAACCCGGTAAATGACTGTAGGCAGCAGTGACCGAGCAATATAGATTTAACCGACCGCGCAGTACGTCCTGCTTGAGATCGATACTGTGCTTGAGTGTGCTCCAATGGTTCAAGGTCTGCTCGGCGAATCGCTTAAACTCGTGTCCCGCGAGGGTTAAGGTCACGCTGCGATTATCCCGCTCTAACAGTTTAGCGTTCACTTCTTCTTCTAATCTTTGCAGTGCTCGGCTTAAGGTCGATGGGCTCACATGCATCTGCTCCGCGGTCTTGGCGAAGTGCAAACTGTCACATAAGTGCAGGTACAATTTGAGGGTACGAATATCCATAACTTATCCTGTTTAGCCTGAGCTTGAGTGCTGCATATTGCCGCCGATGTTGCTGCCAGTGTTACTGAGCGTTATTGCGGCTGACGTTGCGCATAATGCAATATGAAGTTCCGAATATATCATTTTAAGCAATGATAAGCATGGGTTATAGTGATTTCAATCACAACCAAGTCGTAACATTATGTTAGTTTGGTTGCGTCCAAAATTTCTGACTTATAGGTGGTATATCAGATGGCTAACTATTTTAACTCTCTGAATTTACGTCAACAATTAGCACAGCTTGGCCAATGTCGTTTCATGGATCGTTCTGAGTTTAGCGACGGCTGTAACTACATCAAAGATTGGAATATTGTTATTTTAGGTTGTGGTGCTCAAGGTCTTAACCAAGGCTTGAACATGCGTGATTCGGGTCTGAATATCTCTTTTGCCCTGCGTCCTGAAGCGATTGAACAGAAACGTGCCTCATGGCAAAAAGCAACCGATAACGGTTTCCGTGTCGGTACCTTTGAAGAATTAATCCCCGCGGCGGATCTGGTCCTTAATCTGACGCCGGACAAACAGCATTCAAACGTGGTTAACGCAGTTATGCCACTGATGAAGCAAGGCTCTACCTTGTCTTACTCACACGGCTTCAACATTGTTGAAGAGGGTATGCAAGTTCGTTCCGATATTACTGTGGTGATGGTTGCGCCTAAGTGCCCAGGTACTGAAGTGCGTGAAGAATACAAACGTGGTTTTGGTGTGCCTACCCTTATCGCTGTTCACCCAGAAAACGATCCAAACGGTGACGGTTTAGAGATTGCTAAAGCCTATGCTAGCGCAACGGGTGGAGACAGAGCCGGTGTTTTACTGTCGTCTTTCATCGCAGAAGTGAAGTCGGATCTGATGGGCGAGCAAACAATTCTGTGCGGTATGTTGCAGACGGGTGCCATCTTAGGTTACGAGAAAATGATCGCCGATGGCGTTGAGCCAGGCTACGCGGCCAAGCTTATCCAGCAAGGTTGGGAAACGGTCACTGAAGCGCTGAAACACGGCGGCATCACTAACATGATGGACCGTTTGTCTAATCCAGCCAAGATTAAAGCATTTGAAATTGCAGAAGATTTAAAAGAAATTCTGCAACCGTTATTTGAAAAGCACATGGATGACATCATCAGCGGCGAATTCTCACGCACTATGATGGAAGACTGGGCGAACGATGATGCGAACCTACTGCGTTGGAGAGCCGAAACTGGTGAAACAGGTTTCGAAAATGCGCCCGTATCGAGCGAGCATATCGACGAACAAACCTATTTCGACAAAGGTATTTTCCTTGTCGCTATGATCAAAGCGGGTGTGGAACTGGCATTCGATACCATGGTATCTGCGGGTATTGTGGAAGAGTCGGCTTATTACGAGTCACTGCACGAAACCCCACTTATCGCTAACACGATTGCCCGTAAGCGTTTGTACGAAATGAACGTAGTGATTTCAGACACAGCAGAATACGGTTGCTACCTGTTCAATCACGCCGCCGTACCTATGCTGCGCGACTACGTTAATGCCATGTCATCTGAGTATTTAGGTGCTGGTCTGAAAGACAGCGCAACCGGTGTCGACAACCTAACGCTCATCGCTGTTAACGAAGCGATTCGTGAAACGGCAGTGGAATATGTTGGCGCTGAGCTTCGCGGTTATATGACAGATATGAAGAGCATTGTTGAGGCTTAATTGATAGTGAGTTAAGCCCAGCATTGGGGGAGAGGGTTGATACTCAAAGGATTTGGGTCTCAGCTCAGTTCCCAAGCAAGCTCAAGATAGTGAAACGCGCATCTTGAGCTTGCTTAGTGATGAATCAGCTTAGTGATAAATCAGTTAGTGAGAAACAAATTTTTTCCTGTTCAGTAGGTTGTCGAGCGGGCAAAAACGACACAGTTAGTGAGTCTATTGTTCAGTAGGTGAATCGCACCGACTGAGGCTCAACAGTTAACGTTTTACTTTGTTGTTTTGCATTGTCTCGGCAGGGAAGCTGAATTTTTTTTGACAAAAGATATTTTTTATTGTGTTTGGCCGTTGCTTTATGGTAAAGCTAATAGCTCGCGCTAGGGCAAAGCCCAAAGCGATACTAACTTTCATGCAATATCCCAATTTTAGAAACACCGATTAGGAATCCATATTGATGTTTAACCAAGCTGCCAAGCTCATTCTCGTGATTATCACCGTCGTGATTATTAAATCACAGCGGGGGCGGCGCATGGCGAACTGATAGACCTAAAAGGTTAAAAGTTTCGAAAGAACCCCCCGCTCCGAAAGGACCGGGGGGTTCTTCGTTTCAGGGCCTAGAGTAAGGTTCTAAGCTTCGAAAGAGTAAAAAATTAGCGTCGATTTTCGGCAATTCAGGACTAACGTAGCGAGAGAGAATATGGAACCAGGGCAGATGATCAGAGGTGCAGACGCGGTAATCAAAGTGTTAGCAGCACATGGAGTCACCACAGTGTTTGGTTACCCAGGTGGTGCCATTATGCCAATATACGATGCCCTCTATGGAAGCCCTGTTGAACATCTCTTAAGCCGTCACGAACAAGGCGCCGCCTTTGCCGCCGTAGGATACGCAAGAGCCAGCGGTAAAACCGGCGTGTGCTTCGCGACCTCAGGCCCAGGCGCGACTAACCTGATCACTTCCTTAGCCGACGCGCTGTTAGATTCAGTGCCTATCGTGGCCATCACAGGCCAAGTCTCCACCGCCGTTATCGGCACCGACGCCTTTCAAGAAATCGACGTGCTGGGCATGTCACTGAGCTGCACTAAGCACAGTTTTATGGTGACAAACATCAACGATCTTATCCCAACCTTGTATCAAGCTTTTGAGATCGCCGCATCCGGCCGCCCTGGCCCTGTGTTGGTCGATATCCCGAAGGATATCCAACTCGCTCACCTCGAATACCGTACACCTTTGCTGGCCGTCATGAACGAACCCCAAGCCGAGATGAGTGATATCGACGCCGCCCGTGCGCTGTTGGCTGAGGCTAAACAGCCTATGTTGTATGTCGGCGGTGGTGTAGGCATGGCGGGCGCGGTCGATCAACTGCGTGAGTTTATCAAAATAACGGGTATACCTTCGGTCGCGACCTTGAAAGGGCTTGGCAGTATCGCCCACGGCACGCCCGGTTACTTAGGCATGTTAGGCATGCATGGTGGCAAGGCGGCTAACTTAGCGGTACAGGATTGTGATTTGCTGATCGTGGTGGGCGCCCGTTTCGACGACAGAGTCACCGGCCGTTTAGCGAGCTTTGCCGACAAGGCCAAAGTGATCCATTTAGACATAGACGCCGCTGAGCTGGGCAAGTTACGTATGCCAGAGGTGGCAATCGCCGGTGACTTACGCCAAATCCTCCCCACCTTAGCCATGTCGATGAACATTACGCCTTGGCAGGCTGAGGTGGAGCATTTATCCCGTAAGCATCAATGGGATTATCAACACCCCGGCAGTTTGATCTATGCACCTGCGCTGCTGCGCCGTTTAGCCAATAAATTACCCGAAGACAATGTTGTTTGTTGCGATGTGGGCCAGCACCAAATGTGGGTGGCCCAGCATATGTGGTTCCGCCGTCCAGAAGATCACCTGTCCAGCGCTGGCTTAGGCACTATGGGCTTTGGCTTACCCGCCGCCATTGGTGCGCAAGTGGCCCGTCCCGATGCGACAGTGGTGACTGTCTCTGGCGATGGTTCTTTTATGATGAATGTGCAGGAGCTGACTACCATCAAACGCCGTAAGCTGCCGGTGAAGATAGTGCTGATCGACAATCAAAAACTCGGCATGGTGAAGCAGTGGCAGCAGCTATTTTTTGAAGAGCGCTACAGCGAAACGGATTTATCCGATAACCCTGATTTTGTGTTATTGGCCTCTGCTTTTGATATTCCCGGCCGGACGATTTTTTCTTCCGACGAAGTGGAAGAAGCCTTAACCGAAATGTTAGCGGCTAAGGGCCCGTATTTGTTACACGTTGCAATCGATGATGCTTTTAACGTTTGGCCACTGGTGCCCCCCGGCGCATCAAACAGCGATATGATGGACGAAATGGAGAAACAAACATGATCCACTCTCTGGAATTAACGGTTCAACAACGCCCCGAAGTGCTTGAGCGTGTTTTGCGCGTGACTCGCCATCGTGGCTTTAGGATTACCCAAATGCAGATGCGCATGAATGACGACGCTAGCCTGTCGCTGGATATGGAGGTCGATAGCGAACGTGCCATCGAACTGTTAAGTAATCAGCTGAATAAACTGATTGATGTGACTCAATGTAAGGTATTGTTACCACTGAGCTTGCAACAAACGGCGAATGCGTAAGCCTGCGCCATATGAATTAAGAATACGATTTTCGATTTGAGATAAAGGATACAGTCAATGCCAAAGTTACGTTCAGCTACCAGTACCGAAGGCCGCAATATGGCGGGTGCCCGTGCGTTATGGCGCGCCACAGGGGTGAAAGACAATGATTTTGGTAAGCCAATTATCGCCATTGCTAACTCCTTTACTCAGTTTGTACCGGGCCATGTGCACTTAAAAGACATGGGCTCACTGGTGGCGAGCGCCATCGAAGAGGCGGGCGGTATCGCCAAAGAATTCAATACGATCGCCGTCGATGACGGTATCGCCATGGGCCACGGCGGCATGCTTTACAGTCTGCCATCGCGCGAGCTTATCGCCGACAGTGTGGAATACATGGTTAATGCCCACTGCGCCGATGCTCTAGTCTGTATCTCCAACTGCGACAAGATCACCCCCGGCATGTTGATGGCGGCGCTGCGTCTCAATATTCCCGTCGTGTTTGTGTCTGGCGGACCGATGGAAGCGGGCAAGACTAAGCTGTCGGATAAACTCATCAAGCTCGACTTAGTCGATGCTATGATAGCGGGCGCCGATTCGAACGTGAGCGATGAAGACAGTGCCAAAATCGAGCGTAGCGCGTGCCCAACCTGCGGTTCTTGTTCTGGCATGTTTACCGCCAACTCAATGAACTGTTTAACCGAAGCACTAGGGTTATCGCTGCCGGGTAACGGCTCTATGTTGGCAACCCACGCCGATCGCCGCGAGCTGTTTTTGGAAGCGGGGCGCCGCGTGATGGCGCTGGCAAAACGTTATTATCATCAAGATGATGAATCGGCATTACCACGCAATATCGCCAACTTTAAAGCCTTCGAAAATGCCATGACCTTAGATATCGCCATGGGCGGTTCATCTAACACTGTATTGCATTTATTGGCGGCCGCGCAGGAAGCTGATGTTGATTTTACCATGGCTGATATCGACCGCATGTCGCGCCTAGTGCCGCACCTTTGTAAGGTTGCGCCATCGACGCCTAAATACCATATGGAAGACGTGCACCGTGCGGGTGGGGTGATGGGGATTTTAGGTGAGCTAGACAGAGCCGGATTGCTGCATACCGATGTGTTCCATGTGGCGGCCGATAATGACGGTACGCTGGGCGGCGGGACCTTGAAATCGGTATTGGCCAAGTACGACATAATGCAAACCCAAGATGAAAAAGTAAAACATTTCTTTATGGCGGGACCTGCGGGGATTCCGACCACTAAAGCCTTTAGCCAAGATTGTCGCTGGCCGTCACTGGATAATGACAGACAAGAAGGCTGTATCCGTAGCCGTGAGTTTGCCTTTAGCCAAGAGGGCGGGCTTGCCGTATTGTCGGGCAACGTGGCCGAAAACGGCTGTATCGTTAAAACCGCGGGCGTGGATGAATCGAATCTGACCTTCATCGGCTCTGCTCGCGTCTATGAAAGCCAAGATGATGCTGTGGCGGGCATTTTAGGCGGTGAAGTGGTGGCGGGCGATGTGGTGGTTATCCGTTACGAAGGCCCGAAAGGTGGCCCAGGTATGCAAGAAATGTTGTATCCAACCAGTTACTTAAAATCACGTGGTTTAGGCAAGGCCTGCGCGCTGATCACCGACGGTCGTTTCTCTGGTGGTACTTCTGGTTTATCTATCGGCCACGTCTCACCCGAAGCTGCCGCTGGCGGTACAATCGCCTTGATTGAAAATGGTGATCGCATCGAAATTGATATACCCAAGCGCAGCATCAAGCTGGCGGTAAGCGATGCTGAACTCAATGCTCGCCGTGAAAAAATGCATAGTCTTGGCCCAATGGCGTGGAAACCTATTGGTCGCCAGCGTTATGTGTCACTCGCGCTTAAGGCCTACGCCATGCTCGCCACCAGTGCCGACAAGGGCGCGGTGCGCGATCGCAGTAAACTGGAGGACTAATTATGTTTACTGCATCTATGTTGCCACTCTCATCGCAAACTCAGGCGGATTTAGCCCATTTTCAGTTGGCACAAAGCTATCTGCAAAAAATCCTGTTGTCATCCGTGTATGACATAGCGAAAGTGACGCCGCTTTCCAGCATGAACAAGTTATCAGCGCGTTTGGGTTGTCAGGTATTTTTGAAGCGCGAAGATATGCAGCCAGTGCATTCCTTCAAGTTACGCGGTGCCTATAACCGTATCGCCCAGCTGACGAAAGAAGAATGCCAGCGCGGCGTGGTGTGCGCTTCGGCAGGCAATCATGCTCAGGGTGTGGCTATGTCAGCGGCGAGTCGCGGTGTGGATGCTGTGATTGTGATGCCTGAGACGACGCCCGATATTAAAGTCGATGCGGTGCGCCGTTTAGGTGGCAACGTGGTATTGCACGGCCAAGCCTTCGATCAAGCCAATGGCTTTGCGATGGCGATGGCCAAAGAAGAGGGCCGAGTCTATATCGCGCCCTTCGACGATGAAGCCGTGATCGCAGGCCAAGGCACTATCGCCCAAGAGATGTTGCAGCAGCAGCGCGATCTCGAAGTGGTATTTGTGCCCGTAGGCGGTGGCGGGCTCATCGCGGGGATCGCTGCCTATTACAAGGCGGTGATGCCGCAGGTGAAAATTGTCGGTGTCGAGCCAGAAGACGCGGCCTGTTTAAAGGCAGCGATGGAAGCGGGCGAGCCCGTGACGCTGGCGCAAGTCGGTTTATTTGCCGATGGCGTGGCGGTTAAACGTATCGGCACTGAGCCGTTTCGAGTCGCTAAACTCTATGTCGATGAAGTAGTGACTGTCACTTCGGATGAAATCTGCGCTGCGGTGAAAGATATCTTCGAAGACACCCGTGCGATCGCCGAACCCGCAGGGGCCTTGTCCTTAGCTGGGCTTAAAAAATATGTCAGCGCTAATGCCAGTGGTGATTGCGGCAATGGTGAAAAGGTCGCGGCGATTTTAAGTGGCGCGAATGTGAATTTTCACAGTCTGCGTTATGTGTCGGAGCGCTGCGAACTCGGCGAGCAAAAAGAAGCGGTACTGGCGGTGAAAGTCCCTGAGCGTCCGGGAAGTTTCTTAACATTCTGTGAGTTGCTCGATAAGCGGGTGATGACAGAGTTTAACTATCGTTTCAGTAGTCGTGATCTTGCCGTGGTGTTTGCCGGCATTCGTTTAAGCCGAGGCCAAGGTGAGCTAGAACAAATCATTGCCACCTTAGAGGCCAATGGTTTTGAAGTGCAGGATTTATCCGGTGATGAAACCGCGAAATTGCATGTGCGTTATATGGTCGGCGGTCATCCACCTGAGCCTTTAGAGGAGCGTTTATTTAGCTTCGAGTTCCCCGAGCATCCCGGTGCGCTGCTGAAGTTTTTAACTACCTTGCAGAGTAAATGGAACATTAGTCTGTTCCATTATCGCAACCACGGCGCGGCCTTTGGCCGAGTGCTGGCGGGGTTTGAAGTACCCGCGAGTGATGCTTTGCCGTTCCAACAGTTTTTAACTGAGTTGGGTTTTGTCTATCAAGAGGAAACTCAAAGTCCTGCCTATCAGCTGTTTTTAAATGCGGGTAACGGCAACAAGGCGTTACAACCTTAGCGCACCATGCGCGTGATAGTTATGTTAGTCATAACTAAGGCTAAAGGAGGAGCGCACAGGCGCTCCTTTTTGTGGTAGTTTTGTAGACTTAATACTCTAGCCGCCGATTAATACGTCACAGTTAAGTCGCTGACTTAATCCGCTGACGATTGGCTAACGAATAATAACTAGACTTCGACCTACACCTACACGCATTAAGGAGACATGATGTTACCAGCACCGCGTTTTACCGCTTTTAATCCTCCTCGCCGTATTTTAATGGGCCCTGGCCCGTCGGATGTTTATCCCGAAGTGCTTGCGGCACAGTCCAGACCTACAGTTGGCCACTTAGATCCGCTGTTTGTGGGCATGATGGATGAGCTTAAGAGCCTGATCCAATACGCTTTCCAAACTAAAAACGAAATGACCATGGCGGTATCAGCGCCGGGCAGTGCGGGCATGGAAACCTGTTTCGTTAACTTAGTCGAGCCGGGTGAGAAGGTGATTGTCTGTCGTAACGGTGTGTTTGGTGAGCGTATGCGCCAAAACGTCGAGCGTATGGGCGCTATTGCCGTGCTGGTGGACAATGAGTGGGGCACACCTGTTGATCCTGCAGCGGTTGAAGCGGCGCTGAAAGCCAATCCCGATGCCAAATTTTTAGCCTTTGTGCACGCCGAAACCTCAACTGGCGCGCTGTCCGATGCCAAAACCCTGTGCGCATTAGCTAAAACCTATGGTTGTTTGAGCATAGTCGATGCCGTGACTTCCCTTGGCGGTGTCGAGTTAAGGGTCGATGAATGGGGCATAGATGCCATTTATTCTGGCAGTCAAAAGTGCCTTTCCTGTGTACCGGGTTTATCGCCCGTGTCTTTCTCGCCTGCAGCCGTCGAAAAACTCAAGAATCGCAAGACCCCAGTGCAAAGTTGGTTCCTCGATCAAAGCTTAGTGATGGCCTATTGGACCAGCGCGGGCGGCAAACGTAGTTACCATCACACTGCGCCCGTTAATGCACTTTATGCACTGCATGAATCCCTGCGTATGTTGGCGGCTGAAGGTTTAGAAAATGCGTGGCAACGCCATCATGACATGCACTTAGTGCTGCGTGCTGGGCTGGAAAAGTTAGGGCTAAATTTTGTGGTTGCCGAAGATTCGCGTCTGCCACAACTTAACGCAGTTTACATCCCCGCTGGAGTCGATGATGCTGCGGTGCGGACTCGTTTGCTGAAGGATTATAACCTCGAAATCGGCGCCGGCCTTGGTGCCCTTGCGGGTAAAGCATGGCGCATTGGCCTCATGGGTTTTGGTGCCCGTCGTGAAAATGTCGCCTTATGCCTCAAGGCATTAGAAGAGGTGTTGAACTAATATGCCAAGATTACGCCTTGCACTTTGCGGGCTAATGATCACTTTGCTCAGTGCCTGCTCGGTGAATAATACGAGCAATGTCTCCTGCGATTTTGTGCGCGGAACCAACAATAATCAAAGCATGCGCGATGCGAGCGGCCACGATACGGGCAGCGCCGATGAGCGGCAAAAAGATGTCGGTATCGGCTTCTTGAATGTCATCTTTGGCGGCATCAGCCGAGCACTTTTTTCCGATAAGTCATCGGATGGAAAGTGTTTGTAATAATTGAGTTTTAATGTTGGCTGACTATATGTTTGCGGCCTTACGGCCGAGGTGAATCAAGGTCGTGGGGCTTCACCCCACACCCGACCAAGGAGGACTGCTCGTCCTATCCTCCTTGGATTCTCCAAGACGCCCCAACGGAGTTGAAAGCCCCTTGTGCTCATAGCCAAATTTGCTATCGCTTCCGAAGGATGCGTCCCTGCACCTGCGAAAGCTAGTCGGTCATCCATGACCGAACTCACGCAATTTGTCTATTCGCCCTGCGGCAACTTCGAGGGGAGGTGAACTTCTGTAGCCTCGGTGTTGACTGTTAATGCCAAGTGCATTTTGTATGCCCGATCTTTTTGAGCACTTTCTTTCGACTATTGTTCTGATAAGAAGTATTTGTAATAGTTGAGTTTTATTAACAAAATTGTACTTTTACTCTGGGGATATTGATTAAGCACACTCATTTCAGTGACACGCCGACTTTGGTTTAAAAATAAGTCACCCTAATAGGCTCTACGGTGGCATCTGATGCATACGGAAGTGCGAATGTCGCGATCACATGGATGTTAATGAGCGACCATGCCGCCAACGGTCACTTCCACGACAGTGCTTAATCCCGTTAAACCCTTGGTATACCTGATAGTCTGTTATTTATAATTATGCATTCCGATAATTTAATACCGAGAATTTAACAATGGGTGGCTCGTTAAGCTTTTTTGACTTGCGAGGGAATATTATTGCTGGCAACAGAGTAAAACGATGTTTAAAATAAATTCAAGTTTGCGCTAATGCTTTCTTAGGGACATTAAACTTTTAACCTATTACAGGGTAGTTATTATGAGTATAAATCCACAGGCATTTTTTATTGTGCAATCAGATCCTGATGGTAAGGGAATACCGTATTTTATGGATAAACATTGGACTCCTGAGCTACCTGACTATGAGTTTTATGACTCACCACCATGTGAGGGTGATTTTTTAAATGCTTATTCTCTTAAAGCAAAAACATATCAACTGAATGGTGATTATTTGGTTGATGAAAATTTAGTTTCTAATGAAATGTTATACTTGTGTGAAAAATTAAATGTTAAGTGTATTCGTATTCCTGTCGATATTAACCTGCATCGAGGAGTTCGGCCGCAGAAAAAGTACTTTTTATTTTTTCCACTAAGTTATTTGTCTATCTTAGATAAAGATGAGTCCACTTATACTATCTCGATTGACTTAGATTCTGGAAAATTGAACACGCAAGAGGAACGTGGGTTAAAGAAGACATATTATGAGTCTATAGATAAATTTAAAATAAAGAATAATATTCGTGAACATTTATTCTTTTGTAACGAGATAGCGGCTTCTGTATGTTCTATTCAGTTTAAAAACGAGTACGAGGCTCTTGGTTTAACGGGTGTGAGTTTTAAGGAAATAAATGATAATTATCAGTATTCTGCATGGAGCTGAGTGTATCATAAAATGAAAATATTGAAGCTAAGTACAAGGAGTGAATAATGGACTGGACTGAGTTAGAAGAAAAATGCTTTGAAATTACATACGATACAATCAAGATGTTATTGTTAGAAAATAAAGATGAGGCATTCTATGCGGTATCTCTTTACACTGACAGTAGTGCCATGTCAGCATCATTAAGTGCTAGCTCTGAGGGTAAGCTTAAAAGCATTCTCGTTGCTGAAGAAGATCAGAGCATAGAGTGTGAAAATTACTATAGATGGGCAGTATCTGAGTGGTTTTATGATGGATATAATGCGGGAGCCTTCTCTAAAATAAGTAAGATGCTTCGAGAGGACTCATCTCGAGAAATAAACTTTGCAAAGTTTAAAAATGAACTAATTAAGACATTATCAAATGTACTAATCAGAATAAAAAGAGAACTGCCTATTGAGCTAAATTCGACAGTGTGTTTTGTTTCAATTACTGACGACGATGAGTCTGAGGAAATAGAAAACTCTTCTGCAAAATTAATAAACGATGCCCCCCTTTTAATGGCATTTATTTTAAGATTTGACTAATTAACCGTACAGGTTTATCTATAAAAATAGAAAAATAATCTCTTTTTAAAAAAGATGAAAAAATATAGGACAAACGCATCTTTTCTTCATGGCGATTATTCTAAATCTTGATTCAAAAGATATGACTGCTGAGATGGTCACCTCTGTCTGGACTTCGGTTTGGGTAGTTCAGGCTATCAGAATGTACGGCAGTTTATGGGATTAAGCACTGGCATGTAAGTGACCGTTGGCGGCATGGCCGCTCATTCACATCCATGTGATCGCGACATTCGTATGTCCATATACAGCAGATGCAGCCGTCGAGCCCGCATGGATGACTTATTTTTAAACCAAAGTTGGCGCGTCACTGGAATGACAGTGCTAATCGCAACTCACTAAATATGCACAGGACAATCAGCCTTCGCTTTTTGCTAATTGACATATAATGTCATCCCGCTATTATGGCAGCACCTCAGATTACACGAACAAGATCCTATAAATGAAAAAGTTATTTATTATGCTGGCGATGATTTTTGCGGTTAGCTTAGTTACTAGCCCAGTCGTTGAAGCAAAAAAATTCGGCGGTAGTAAATCTATCGGCAAAAGCCATCAAACGGCTCCGGCTCAACCAGCGGCGACCAACACACCGACTACGGCGCCAGCGGGAGCACCGGGCAAAAAAGGTATGATGGGCGGCATGTTAGGCGGTTTATTAGCAGGTGGCTTATTGGCTGCGCTGTTTATGGGCGGTGGTTTTGAAAATATTCAAATCATGGATATTTTGATTATCGGTTTGCTGGCATTCGTGCTATTCAAAATCGTTCGTACTGTGATGGCCTCAAAAGCGGGGGCGCAGCCAAGACCGGCCTATGCAGGGGCGAGTCAGCCAAGTACTAATCTACAGCGCCAACAGACTGAACAAACAGGTTTTGCCACCAATGCAAACAGCGGCAGCAATGGCTTTGGCCAAGCGATAAGCGATGTGCCCTTTAATTTACCCGCGGGTTTTGATTTACCAAGCTTTTTGGAAGGCGCTCGTAGTCACTACAAAACCCTGCAATTGGCGTGGAATGAAAACGATTTAAGCAAAATCCAAGAGTATGTTTCTATTGATCTTTACAATGAACTCAGCAACCAACGTCGCGAGTTAGTTGGCGATCAGCACACAGAAGTGATGTTTTTGGATGCAGAACTTGTCCGCGCCACACACAATGCAAATCTTGCGGAAGTGAGTGTTAAATTTAGCGGCCGCTATTGCGATACCGTTGAAGGCGTAGAAGAGGACATTAAGGAAATCTGGCATTTAGAGCGTAACGTAACGCAAGCCAACTCACCTTGGTTAATTGTGGGTATCGAACAGTAATCAGCTCAGTGTTTAAAGCAGCCTTAATCTCTTAAGGCTGCTGTTTACATCCCCTTTCGTTTCAATCCAGCCTTACCCTAGCAGTTCAACGTCATCGATAGATTGAAAAAATCCGGCTGTCATCGCATTCACTATTGGCGGCAGCAAGACTTTGCTGATTATTTTAAAGTAGTTAATTAGTGCATCAATTGCTAAATAAAAAATCCCCGCCATTAGCGTGGATTTTGTTATTTTTTCAAATGGTTACACAAATTGTCTGATGGCTATGGCGATAATCAGCACTGGGCAAACATACTTTACATATCTTGGCCAAATGCGCCAGAAAAGCCCTGTGCTATCGACACCTTCTTGCCCACGAATTGCCTTGAGCAGTTGGGTTTGGCGCCAAATCCAACCTAAGTAAACCGCAATACCGAGGGCGACCAGCGGCTGGGCGATTTGGGTGGTCAGCATTATAGTGAAACTAAATAGCGTCTCAAAAAATACCGCCAGTAATAAGGATAATGAGGTCAACAATAGGCCGATGATCAAGGTGGCGCGTTGACGGCTGAGTCCGAACTTTTGCATCACATAACTCGTCGGCACTTCGGCGATGGAAATGGCCGAGGTTAAACCCGCGATGATCAGCAGAATAAAGAAAATCACGCTGATGATGAGGTTAGCCGTATCGCCTAAGGTGGAAAATAACGCGGGTAAGACAGTAAACACCAATGCATCCGAATCGAGTAATTTACCCTCGGCGTTAAAAATCTGCACGCCATTGTGCTGGGCCACATACATGGCTGGAATGATTAAAAAGGCGGCGAGAAAGGCGATGCCGCTGTCGGTAAAGGCAACCCAGACGGTCAGTTTAGCGATATTCTCTTTTTGGTTCAGATAACTGCCGTACACCATCATGGCACCTGTGCCTATGGTAAGGGAGAAGAAGGTTTGTCCGAGCGCGCTGATCAAGGTATCTGGCGCCAGTGCCTTGGTAAAGTTAGGTGTTAGTAGCGCGCTTATCCCTTCGCTCGCACCATTTAGGGTGAAGATATACGCCACGCCCGCGATCAGCATGATCAGTAATAACGGCATTAAGCGTTTCGACCATTTTTCTATGCCTTCTTGCACGCCTTGCAGTAATACCAGAAACACCAGCGTGCTGAAGATCAGTGTAAACACCAGATTACGTGACAGCGAAAAATCCACTAGCCAAGCGGCGGTATCATTCGAGCCAAAGGCAGTGGCGATAGGCGCGATGGCAAAGCTGACAAACCAGCCGGAGAGAATGCTGTAGAAGGTATAAATCAATCCCGCTGTCACTATGGAAAGCAAACCTATGCTCTTGCCTAAACCGCGGGTGAGTGAGTTGAAGCCGAGTTTACCCATGGCATCGGCGGGGTTGGTTTGTCCGTGGCGACCTATCATGAGTTCAGCCATCAGCATGGGAATGCCTAGGATGAAAATCAGCACTAGGTACACAAGTAGAAAGGCGCCGCCACCATGGGTGGCCGCTTGGGTGGGGAATCCCCAAATATTGCCGACGCCAACGGCGCTACCTGCGGCCGCCATGATAAAACCTAAGCGTGAGCTGAAGTGGTTAGTTGAACTTGTATTGGCCGATTGCATTGTGCCTCCCGTAAAAAGAAGGCGTATCTTAGGCGGATAAATGAGGATTTCAACGCAATTTTAGTGCGTTAATTTGGTGTTAATCTGCAATAATTTATCGGTTTTTGGCTATAGGTTAATGTTGTGTGCCGCCTATCTGTTTTTTGCGAGATTTTATTGCTATCAGGTGCGGCGGATGGTCGAGATTTGGCGAATCATTGCGATGATAAAAATTCATTGAATTGTGATCTTATGGTCAAAAAATACCGTATGGCAGATGTCTAACCGCTATTTTGTGCTATGACTGTTACTTGTGCCGCTGTCTTGTTTGCGGTGTTTGCTGTGACTGTTGGCTTATGCTTGAATGTTGACGTGCCCTAAGGGAATGGCCGTGTGGTCCTTAACCTTTTTGAGGACAAAGCTGGAATGCACCCCTGCGATATGCACGTTGGTCGTGAGTTTATCTAACAGGAAAGTGCGAAAGTGCGCCATATCTTGTACTAGCACTTTAAGTTGATAGTCGGCCTCTGAGCCCGTGATCAGCGCGCATTCTTGGACTTCTTCGTAGGCGAGTGCATTGGTTTCAAATTGATTGAGAATCGCCGGTGTATGTTTCTCCATTCGAACATGGATATACGCGGTCAAATGCAGGTTGAACTTATCCGCCGACAGACGCGTTGCATAATCGGCAATATAACCCGCTTCTTCTAAGGCTTTAACACGGCGCGAGCAAGGAGATGGCGATAGTCCGACTTTATTGGCCAGTTCGAGATTCGATAATCTGCCGTGGGTTTGCAGTAAGCGCAGAATCGTTAAATCGAGTTGATCGAGTTTGTAGGGGTGAGTGTCTGTCATCGAAAGCTTAGGGTTAACTGAGTCAGCCTCTAGTTTGCCAGTCTTAGCGGACTTTGCCAAAAATCTTGATCAAATGAGACATTTTAAGGTTGTGACAGTGATAACGGATAGAGATTTTGGGAGTCGCGCTGTTTGGAACTCCCGTTATTTACCGCTATTGTTATGATACTAATAAGAGTGAGACACTGTATGCGCTTGAGTTTGTTGCTAATCTGCTTATTCATATTACCGACTTATGTATTTTCTGCATCGTTAACCATTGGTAGTGCTCTAAATCGACCGCCTTATATTATCGAAGATGCTGAATCAGGGCTTGAGATCGATATTATTAAGGCCGCGTTTAAGGAAATGGGGCAGCCAGTCAACTTCAAATTCTACTCTCGTAAACGCCAAGTTTTATATTTCAATAAAGATAGATTAGATGCTGTAATGACGATGAACCCTGCAAATGGCGTTGATGGTTATTGGTCCAATGATTATGTTGAATATACCAATGTGGCGATCAGTTTGGCCGAGCAACACCTTGAAATAACACGTATTGTGGATCTTAAAAAGTACAGTGTCGCCGCTTTTGAAAATGCTCGCTTCTTACTTGGCCCTGAGTTTAATGCCGTAGCGCAACAGACTATTTATCGTGAAGTCGATAGCCAATTAAGCCAGAACCGTATGTTGTACTTAGGTCGCATTAATACAGTGATTGCGGATCGTTATATATTCGCTCAACTGAATAAGTTCGTTGAGGATGATGTTGATACCCAGCAAGCATTAAGCTACCACTTTATTTTCCCCCCAACATCCTATCGAATGGTGTTCCACAACTCAGTGGCGCGGGATACTTTCAATCAAGGGCTCGCTAGAATTAAGGCCAATGGGATTTATCAGGCCCTAGTGGCAAAATACTTAGGCAGTGCTTAGCAATGCCTAAGTATTTAACTTCATAGTGTTTGAAGCTGTTGTATTTGAGTCGACAGCCAAATCGAGACGCTGAATTAACAGCGTTAGCGTTCAGATCCTTTAGCAAACGCATGGGAGAGTGGACGCAACTTACTGACAAAAAACACGCTACATCCGCTGATGATGGCGGCTAAAAAGGTTGAAAACAGTACATCCTGTGGCCAATGCATGCCAAGCAGCATACGGCTTAATCCCATCAAAAATCCCCAGCTCCATAACGCCATGACTAAGCTAGGTAATCCAGCGAGTAGCAAATAGTAGCTGGCGGTAAGCACTAGCGTCACAGCAAAAATGGTATGTCCCGAAGGAAAAGAATAGCCGATTTCATCTTCCCAATGCTGATGGATCCGTGAGTCGAGTTTCAAGGCTGGTTCTGCAGCGATCAAGCTATCGAGTGCATTGGCAATTGTCTTTGAACGTGACTGTTTATCCAATTGATAAAAGGCATCGAGTGAAAGCGGTTCATGCTTAGGCAGTGCTTGTTCTGCTAGAAAAACGAGATTAGGTCTGGGTTCTTTAAAATAGGATTTGAGGGTGTGGCTTAAGCCTAAACTGATAACTTGGCTGAGGCTGATGGCAAAAAATAAACTTATAAAGAGTGGTTTAGGCATATGACGATAGGCGATCGCCAATACAAACAAGACTGTTGCGACGCCATAGGGCGCAGTGCCAGTCATGGTAATCCAATATAAGGTTTTGGCTAAGGTAGAGTGCAGATCGATCAGTGGAAACAGCTGATTCTGTGTCAGTAATAGTAAGCCCGGAATGGTTGCCAACAGTATCCAAGCTAAACCTAAACGGCGTAAAAGATAGACGCTATGGGTCAAAATATAAGCCTCTTCATAAAACGCCATAGGCTACAACGCGGCAATGGTTTTGCCAATAAAAAAATCCCGACAGCAAAAGATGGCGCTGTCGGGGGTCTTCAAGGGTGGATCGGTAGGGCGCTATTGCGCCGTGTTCTTAGGGTGATGCCTAGTCACGAACATCAAAATCAACAGTACGACTAACAGTAAACCTGAACCCATCAATAGGGCGTAATCTTCCAGTTGCAGTATCGAGTACAGCACTGCATATAAACTCACCAGCATAATGCCCACTAGTGCACCGCGCTTAATACTTGCTGTGGCACTCCCTACATAAGCCGATACCGACAGCACGGGAATACAAGCGGCAATTAAATAGGCATGCAAGAAGGCTAGATGCTCAGATAGCGAGAGTAGTAGCAAATAGAACAAGGCCATGGCGCTGCCGACTAACACATATTGAATCGTGCTAAGGCTCGTTTTTTGTCCAATTTCGAAGATAAACAACATGATAAAAGTCAGCACGATAAACAATAGGCCGTATTTTACCGAGCGATCAATCTTGCCGTAGTGAGTCACTGGTTCGAATAAAATCGCATTAGCCGACACTTCAGTCAGAGTCGATTGATTACTCTTAATAAACTCTTGTGGATAGTTACGGGTTAAGTGGCTGATATTCCAACTTGCAGTAAAGCCTTGCGCGTTGATGTCCCGTTCTGCGGGTAATAATCCCTTAAAGCTTGGATGCGGCCAGTCGGCGCGAATATTGATTAGCGTTTGCTCGCCTAGTGGCAATGCGCTGATAGACTGAGAGCCGCGTAGTGTCATGGCAAAATCCACACTAAAATCACTCGCTTCGCTGACTTGGATCTTTTGATTAAAGCCTTTTTCTAAACCGCCAGTGGTTAACCCCGTGCCCGACATCAGTGATCCAGAGAGTAAGGTCGATTCACCGGTGATTTCAATTTTTTCTACTTTATCAATTGCTTGATTCGATGACACCCCAAAGACTAACCGGGCATTTTTGTTATCGAAGGCGATAAGGTTAGGAATATCATAACGGTTAAGGCTGAAGTCGGCCTGACCTTGTAGAGCTGCGTTATACACCAGCGATTGATAAATGCCACGGGTGCGAAAATCATGTTTTAGGTCTAAGTCGAGGGTGAGCTTTTTCGGTAGGATCACTAGCTCATCTTGATAGGTACGCTTCACTTCATGGCGAGTTTTACCGTCGTTACTGACTTCTTCTTGCAACACAAAATAGCTGTAAGGGATCACCAGCGCAGGACCTGAGAGGGTTTGCTGCTCACCCCATGAACGGCCGATTTCATCGACAACGCTGTGGTAAAGGGCTTGGCGATCAGAAGTCATATCCATAATGATCCCTAGCGGGATCAAAGCGAGGATTGACAGTATGCCAATGGTTAAGGCTTTTAATAAGGTGGTGTTTTTTAATGCTGTTCCCTTTGCGGTGGCTGCTGCCCACGGTTCTTGTGCTGACATATCGATTCCTTGACTTCGATTAAATTTTTTGAGGAGTGCGCGCACCACTAAATAGGCTGCGCTACCAAATAAGGCCAAACTAAGTAGGGTGAGTACCCAGAAAATAATGCTGAACATTGAATTTCATTCCCTATGAAATACGACCGAGACTTATCCGCTAAGATTGTGCAGAGTTAACTCGGTATCACGGCGGGTATTAAAACAGATTTTTTTACAAAAGTTGCGGGCAAGTTGCTGATCAATAGTGGCAAAATTATGGCGATTGCCGCTAAATCCATACTCATTATTCAAGTTTATGAATCTGATAGTGGGATGTCTTTGCCAAATTTTGGGTGTTTTTTCTCGTAGTCATTTTCTTTTTTAATATGCTTGAGCAGTGCTTTGAAGCTTTGTTTAAAGACGTCAAGTTCTGCGGAATAGACTACGGCATGGTGGGAAAACCAGTGGTGTTTTTCTCGATCACGGTTACTGTAATCGGGCCAAATACGCAGCTCATACTCATCACCCATGACGACAATGACATAGGCAATGGCGCCATTGCTAAAGATGATACATTGGGGCAGGTACACCAGCTCTTCGCCTTTAAATAACTCATACTCTATCGCTTCGGTGCGCCAACTCACTATCGGTAGCGGCGCCTCGATAGAGCAACCAATCGACTGATGCTGATTAAACAGTACGGCGTTAATGTCATCCATTAAAAAGGGCCGGTGATCGCCATTTTTAGCAGCAAGTGAATACAAGATATTCATCAAAAATGGCAGCTTAGTGCCATTACCCGTTTTGCGGCCGCAGAGTTGTGCTTGGCGATAGTAGATATTCATCATCAATCCTTAATGAAGAGCCTATGCCAGATAGGCTCTATTTCGAGTCGTGAAACTAACGGGTAGGTAAACCGATAGCCGTTAAGGTATAAATGGCTTATGTTATCCGAAGATACTGCCTAGTGAGTAGACTTGTGCGTACATTTCACAAACCTGCTCGTTGAATAGTGTGCTAAATACACTTATTTTCAGTTTGTTATATTTTTTCTCTGGTTTGGTATTTGCTTGTCGTTGAATTTGGAGAATCGATGCCTAATCCCTTTTCACCCCGCGAGTGGCTGCAATTAAATATGCAGCAGCAAGGATTATTGCAACCATATACCTCTGTCACCGAGGCAATTTCACATCTCAGTTATGTACAAATTGACTCTATCAACGTGGTTGAGCGAGCGCATCATCATGTGCTGCATAGTCGTATGCCAGAATATCAGCCAAAGATGCTCGATATGGCTTTAGCCAAAGGAGAGATCTTCGAATATTGGTCCCATGCGGCAGCTTATTTACCGATTGCCGATTACCGTTTTAGTTTGCAGCGTAAACAGCAGCTGCAAAATGGCGGTAAGCATTGGTTTGAGCCCGACGATAAAATAATGCAGGAAGTGCGGGCGCGAATCCTTGCAGAAGGGCCACTCAAGGCCAGTGATTTTGAACATAGTGAAGCTAAAAACGGTGCCTGGTGGGATTGGAAGCCCGCGAAAAAAGCCCTAGAGCAGCTGTTTATGCGTGGCGAGTTGATGGTGGTGCGGCGGGAGAAATTTCAAAAGGTTTACGATCTTACCGCGCGCGTGTTGCCACAAGATGTAAATGCCAAAGCACCGACAGATAGTGAATTTACCCGCTATCTAATTGATCGTTATCTTGATGCCCACGCCTTCGGTACTGCGGCGCAAATGGCTTATTTACGCAAAGGTATGAAATCAGCAGTAGCCCAAGAATTGGCAGAGTTGTTAGCTCACGGGTTATTAGCGTGTTTTAAGGCTGCGGGCCAAAGCTACTTTTATCGCCCTTCATTACAGCTAAATGCACTATTACCTAATAAAGTGTGGCTGCTTAATCCCTTCGATAATTTATTGATCCAACGGCAAAGGTTAAAGCAATGGTTTGATTTTGATTATCAAATTGAAGTTTATGTCCCAGCCGAAAAGCGTCAGTATGGTTATTATTCTTTAGCGATTCTGTGGCGTGATACTTTTGTTGGCCGCGTGGATGTTAAAGCCGATCGCCAAGCTAACCTATTGCTATTACAGCAATTGACCTTAGAAGAGGGCATGATGGTGAATGGCTTAGATGAGGATTTCTGTGCGGCCTTTGATATCGCAGTCAGTGAATATGCTCGTTTCAATGGATGTGACCGCTGGAAGTTAGTTAAAGCTAACCATAAAGGCCTTAAGCAAAAGTATGCTCGCCAACAAAAGCTTTAACTATTTGTCTCTTTAGTTGGAGCATCCATAAAGCGAAAGCAGCCATACAGTAAGATTAGATACAGCAGTGGCAACGCAGCAATGACTAAAGATGAAGAAGTCGCAGTACTATCGCTAGTAATGCGATAACAGGGAATATACACGGCGGGATAAACTAGGCTTCCCCATAGAAAACACTGATTCATCAATCGATAGATAAAAGCGGGTTTAATGCTTGATTGACTGGCCAGTCCCATCAAACTGGCGAGAAGCACACCGGGATAAGTGAGTAGCGGCAGGCCACCAAGCAACAATAATCCCCAAAGAAGATAGTCCTGATAGTGTGTGCTGATTGTGACATCCATTGTAGCTTCATTCCTTGGTTGTTCGACGCTAAAGCATTAAGTCTGTTTATGCTCTGGTTGCAGCGGTGGCTTTACTGCCAGCCCTTGCTGCATCTTAAGCCAAAAGCTTTGCTGACATAGATTGCTAAAGGATTTTTGCTGCGGCGAAATCGCAATATGAGCTGTTACAACCCGATAGCTGAGCCAATAATCTTCACAAACCATGTCTGACTCATAAGCTTGTTTATCTTGCTCGCTTAGCTTGCTAATCACAACCCCGTTATCGAAGTGATAAAGCGTTATGGACTCACAAATCTCCACATTATCATCGTGATAGGTTTGCTGCTCGTTTGATTGGCTTACCACGTAGACAGGGCTTGGATAGCCTTCAATAGCAAGGATATAGCTGGCGAGTTGTTGCATTATTTCCCCAAGTGACTCAATGCTTGAAGTGTTAAAAACAAAAAGCACAGCTGCGCTATCGCTAACTGTGCTCTTTCAAACATGCATGATAAGTTAGCCCGCCGCGTTGAGCTTTTTTTCTAACTCATTGACTTGAGCTTGTAGGGCTTCTAATTTTTCGCGGGTTTTCAGTAGTACATGTTGCTGCACATCAAATTCTTCACGGGAAACCATATCCAACTTGAGCAATTGATTTTGCAGTACTTGCTTACTGCGCTCTTCAAATTCACCGGCAAATTGCTTTAGACCGCTGGGCAAACTTTCGCTCAATTGTTTCGCCATTTCTTCGATTTTCTTTGGATTGATCATAATCTTGTCCGCCTCTTTACTGAATAGCTCGATTGTAACTCAGTACGTTAGCTTTCAAAAGTAAAGCAGACGCGTGAACACTTTAGTTGGCTGTTGTTGGGGTTTATATCACGGAGAAGCTTATCTACAGAGTTGAGTTCTGCTCACCCTAAGCGGGGATTTGTTAGCCTTAAAACTGTCGATTCTGCTATGATCCCATCCCTTTCTGTCGACTTGTTTGGATATTGCGCAAAGATGAAACTCAATCCCGCCCAAAACGATGCTGTTCATTATGTTTCAGGCCCTTGCCTAGTATTGGCGGGTGCGGGTAGTGGTAAAACGCGCGTCATTATCAATAAAATCGCTTACTTGGTCGAAAAATGTGGCTATAAGGCGCGTAATATCGCGGCGGTGACCTTTACCAATAAGGCTGCCCGCGAGATGAAAGAGCGGGTCGCTCAGTCGATGGGCCGCAAGGAAGCCAGAGGTCTGTGGATTTCAACCTTCCATACTTTAGGGCTTGAGATCATTAAACGCGAGCATAGGGTCTTAGGTTTAAAACCGGGTTTTTCGCTGTTTGATGATCAAGATACCTTGGCACTGCTCAAAGAGTTAACCCAAGACGAGTTGGATGAAGATAAAGATTTACTCAAAGCGCTTGCCAGTACGATTTCAAACTGGAAGGGTGGCTTAATTATTCCCGAGCATGCACGCAAAATCGCTAAAGATGAGCAACAGCACTTATTTGCTATGTTGTATCAGCGTTATGCTCAACATATGAAAGCCTATAACGCTTTAGATTTTGACGATTTGATTCTGATGCCAACCTTATTGTTGCGCCACCATGAAGAAGTGCGTACGCGCTGGCAAACCAAGATCCAATATTTGCTGGTGGACGAATATCAAGATACTAATACCAGCCAATATGAAATGGTAAAGCTGTTAGTGGGTGAGCGGGCACGCTTTACTGTGGTGGGGGACGACGATCAGTCAATCTATTCATGGCGCGGTGCTAAGCCACAAAACCTCGTGTTATTGGGTAAAGATTTTCCACAGCTTAAGCTGATTAAACTGGAGCAGAACTACCGTTCTAGCCAGCGGATCCTACGGGCTGCGAACATTCTTATCGCTAATAATCCCCATGTTTACGATAAAGCCCTGTTTAGCGAGCTTGCCTATGGTGAACCGTTGCGGGTGCTGTTTGCCGCCAATGAGGAGCAAGAGGCTGAACGTGTTGTTGCCGAAATTGTGCGGCACAAGTTTGTCGGCCGTACTCAGTTTGGCGATTATGCGATTTTGTATCGGGGCAACCATCAATCACGGTTACTCGAACGCGCCCTGATGACGAACCGTATTCCTTATAAATTGAGTGGTGGTACGTCATTTTTTGCTCGTGCTGAAATTAAAGACATCATGGGCTATCTAAAACTCGTGGTGAATCCCGATGACGATAATGCTTTCCTGCGCATCGTTAATTTGCCTAAACGTGGCATAGGTCCATCAACCTTAGAACGTTTAGGTAATTTTGCCAACGAGAAACATATTTCTATGTTTGCGGCGATTTTTGAGCCTGAACTGAATCATCATTTACCGCCTGCGGCTATGTCATCTTTGTATCAGTTTGGTCGTTTTATCGTGGAGACTGGGGATCATGCCGAACGTGGTGAACCCGTCGAGGCGGTGAAGCATTTGATCCGTAAGATCAATTACGAAGATTACTTATACGAAACCAGCACCAGTGCCAAGGCCGCTGAAATGCGGATGAAGAATATCTCAGAGCTTTACCGTTGGGTGACTGAGATGCTCGCGGGTGATGAGTTAGATGAGCCTATGACCTTGCCAGAGGTGGTGACTCGATTGACGCTCAGGGACATGATGGAGCGTAATAGTGAGGATGAAGGAGGTGATCAGGTGCAGTTGATGACCTTGCATGCTTCTAAGGGCTTAGAGTTTCCCTTCGTGTTTATGGTTGGAGTAGAAGAGCGTATCTTGCCCCATCAAACCAGCATAGACGAAGATAACGTCGATGAGGAGCGTCGGTTGGCATATGTGGGTATCACTCGAGCTCAACGAGAGCTTTGGTTCACTCTCTGCCGCGAAAGGCGCCAATTTGGTGAAACCATGCGTTGTGAACCAAGCCGTTTCTTACTTGAGTTACCTCAAGATGATGTGGTGTGGGAAAATCGTAAGCCACAACAAACGGAACAGGAACGGATGCAAACGGGGCGGGCAAATATTTCTAGCTTAAGAGATATGTTTAAAAAATAGCGAGCGGTTTCGCTTACTATTCTTTTAAATCAGCTACTTATTTTTTACTAGGCATATTCGAGCTGAGCACAGCTCTGTGATTGGGTTTCACATAAGGTAAAAGTGTCGGCTAAAGCAGCCCCCTGACCCAGTTGATAACCCAGTTCACTGAAGATACGTTTTTGTTCAGGGTTATCAATGCCATCGACAAAGGTTTGCAGTTCTAAGGTTGATGCCGTTTTTTGATAGGCAGACATTAACTTAAGCTGTTGCTCGCCTTGTATTTGTTTGGTGAGGTTGGCATCGAGTTTTAAGCCTTTTATCGGCAGAAACAATAAGCTATTTAAGGCACTATAGCCGCTACCGTATTGGCTGATGCCGAGTTTTACCCCGAGTTTCTGCAACAATTCAAAGCCATTGATATGATTTTCAGTTTCCTGCACTAGGGCTTTTTCATTGAAGAATAACCACAAATGGCTCAGGTTTAACTGGGTTTGCTTGAGAGTGTTTTTCAAACTGCGCAGTACATGCTTATGCTTGAGATGTTGGCTCGAAAGCATGACATGTAATTCAACAGATTCATCATATTGCTTGAGGAGTTGGGGATAGCTGCTATCTATGATGCTGATCGTATATTTATCGAGCTCAACGGTAAGGTGTGACTGTTCAGCAAGCGTGCTAAGTTGTTCCTGCTGTAAGAGCCCACGTTGCGGATGTTGCCAGAACAGGCGGCTTTCTAATGCATGCACTTGACCTGTTTTAAAATTGACTACTGGTAAGTAACTAAGCTGGATTTCAGCATGGTGTAATGCATGTCTAAATTCAGTTTCTAACTCGACATCCTGCATGGCCTGATGTTGGGCGTTATCATCAAAAATAACATAGCAGCCTTTACCATTGGCTTTCGCCTGATACATGGCAGTATCTGCATTACGTAACATAGATTCACTGGTATCAATTCTGTGCTTGCCACTGATGGTGATACCGATACTGGCTCCAGAACTAAATTCCATTGTGCCAAGTCGATAGGGCTGGGATATTTTTTGGATCACTCTTTCTGATATATCTTTCGCGTCGTTGATGTTGTTAATGCTATCGAGCAGTATCACAAACTCATCGCCACCGAGTCGCGCTAAGGTGTCGTTATCACGAATGCAGGACTTGAGGCGGCTTGCCGTCTCAATTAAGAATTTATCACCCTCTAGGTGTCCCATAGTGTCGTTAATCTGTTTGAAGCGGTCGAGGTCGATAAACAGTAGGGCAAACTGTTCTAAGCTATGGCGACGAACATGCTTGATCGCTTGAGATAAACGCTCCATAAACATAGCGCGATTAGGCAGGCCTGTAAGTGCATCATGTTTGGCATCGTGAACTAGCTTGGCTTCCATACTACGGCGTTGTTGAATTTCTTTCTCAAGACTTTTATTCAGTTCGGCTAACGCTTTGGTACGATCAATAACCTTTTCTTCTAGCTCTTCATAACTGCGTTGTAAGGACTCTGCGGACAGCTTTTTCTCGATAGCCGAGCCTATATGTTGTGATACAAATGTCAGTAATTCTAAGTCTTTAACTTGGTAATTCTGTGTCATGCTAAAACTGTAAATCGTTAACGCACCACGAACTTGATCATGGATAAAAAGCGGGATTCCGATCCACTGATGCATGGTTTGAGTATGATTTAATGCTGGCGCTTGGGAATACAGCTCACCAGAGGCAATTAATGCATTGATACTGCTTTGATCTAGCAATAGTGGGCGCTTATGTTTGAGCACATATTCGGTTAAGCCGTCTTGTAGCGGCCGAGTGCCAGGGTGCTTATTGGCTAATTGCGATACATAAAAAGGAAACGTGAGGTGGGTTTCTGTGTCATCCAAAAGTGCGATATAGCAGTTATTGGCCGGAATTAAATGTCGAATAACATTATGCAATTGGGTATAAAAGTCTGGGTTGTCTGCACTGGAACTTGCTAGCTCGGCGATTTCGAACAGTGATTTTTGTAAGCGTTCAGCTCTACGCCGTTCATAGACTTCTAGTTTTAACTTATCATAGGCTTGGCTGAGTTCTTTTGTCCTTTGCTGGATAGCTTGTTCTAATTGTTCTTGATGTTTTAGCCGTTCCATGACCCCAGCAATATGGTGACAAATGAACGTCATTAACTCGAGTTCGATTTCACCATAACTGATGTTTGTGTCATAGGTTTGCACCACTAACACACCTGTTACTATGTCATCTTGTTTGATGGGCACGCCCAGCCACAGATGACAGGGAGAACCTAAATTAACAATTTCTCCCGCAGCAATCAGTTCATTGACTGTGTCATTGTTACACAACAAAGCTTTCCCAGTTCTGAGTACGTAGCCTGTTAATCCTTGCTGTAATAATGTAGATAGTGATTGTTCAGGATAAAGCTCCGCTGGATGGGCATCTTTCTCATCAGCGAAAAAGGGGATGGCGAGTTCACCTGTGTGAGTATCCAGGGTTGAAATAAAAAAATTATCAGCGGGAATGAGCTGTTTTAGATGGCTATGTACGCCGACATAGAATTCTTCGAGTGAAGAAGCATGAGTCGCAATATTGGATATTTCGAGTAATGCGTTTTGAATGATCTCAGCATGCTTATATTTATGCGCTAATTGTTTTAAGCGAATAATTTTTTTGCGTAAGCGTTCAGTTTCACTCACACGCGGCTGGCCAGTTTCATCTTCATCCTTAAACATGATACTCACTAGTTAAATATATGTTTGCTTTTACCAAAGTCTATAATTAGCATGAAATACTGTAACATCCAAGTCATATTTTGGCTGCATTCCGCTTTAAAAGTCAGCTAATGTGATAAAACTTGAGCAGTCAGTAAAAAAAGTGCAAAACAGCTATAGACTCAAAGGGGATTTGACCCTAGTATATGCGGCGCTAACCAAGGCGAGCGCCCATAGCTCAGCTGGATAGAGCGCACCCCTCCGGAGGGTGAGGCCGAAGGTTCGAATCCTTTTGGGCGCACCACTTCCGAATAGAGTTGTGAGCTTTAAGGTTAGTAAAGTAAGTGAAAATCAGTGGTGATTGTAGCTCAGTTGGTAGAGTCCCGGATTGTGATTCCGGTTGTCGTGGGTTCGAGCCCCATCAGTCACCCCATTCATTTACTTTGATATAAAGATTTTTATTCTCGGTGATTAGCGCAGTCCGGTAGCGCATCTGGTTTGGGACCAGAGGGTCAGAGGTTCGAATCCTCTATCACCGACCAAATTCTTCGCGTGACTAGCGAGCTTAATGTAAGTTAAGTAAATAGTTAATGTTTTACGGTGATAAGCGCAGTCCTATAACGCATCCAGATGTTTTGGATGAAAGTGGACGAGAGGGTGAACCCTCTAAGCGTATGTAAATAATAGTGCAAAATTTACGGTGATTAGCGCAGTCCGGTAGCGCATCTGGTTTGGGACCAGAGGGTCAGAGGTTCGAATCCTCTATCACCGACCAAATAAGTAGAAAAGCCTCAGCATTCATTAATGAATACACTGAGGCTTTTTTGCATTGGCGAAATGGAACTACTCACTGACATTATCATGTTTGTTGTCGCTTGATAGCGCATCCTTAATGAGTATAGAAGTTGGCTACAGTTCTTATTTACACCTGGCAGATTTGCTGAACTGTATCGGCATAGTCACTCAACCGTAGAAAAACAAAAAGCTCCAATTTGGAGTATATAGTAAAAACAGTGTCTATTCGCGTGTGAGTGAGTGACGGAGCTTTACATATAGCGTCAGCGGTTTCCATTTCAAACGTACATACTGTGTATAATGGTATGTACGTTTTTTATTTGCGCCGAGTCCTTCGGCGGTAACCATTCATCCATGAATTTTTGTTCAGTGTTTAATTGCACCTTGTGAGTGCGACTTGTTCCAACAAGTCGGGAGAGATCGGAGTTTACGTCATTGGTTTAGCAGGGCGGGGATAGTTGTTTGCGGCAAGTACAGAGTTGTCGCCGCATCCATGCGGCTTTGCTAATAGTAAAACTTCACTCCAATTTACCACCATGATCACTGGCTGCTTACCACCCGTTGCACTTTCATGTAACCACCAGTAGCATCAATCATCAAATTAATTGAGCGTAAGCTTTGAGCGAAAAGCAGAAATTTCTCTCCGCATCATAGTACTCATGCGAAAGTATGCTTTGCTTGATAGAGCGGACATTAACGCCTGAAGTTGGACGGACTTTTAACCGCAAAATGGCATGTGTCTCAACCACAGTGTCCAGCATCCATTCGTCGAGTTGATTGTCACTCGGATCGTGCTTCTCAGTAAGGCAAGCTAACTTTTTACTACAACAATCATCTTCAAAGCGATCTGCTTCTATTGATTTCCGTAGATCACGCAATTAAGTTGGATTGACAATGTTAGGGGGCGCTAATTTGTCCTTGCTCTGTAGATTAAATATGACTATTCATATCGACATAAGCTCAATGCAACTTGAAAGTTTTGCTTTTTGAGCTTAGATTGATATTTTTAATAAGTTTCTAATTTACTGGTTGGCTCAACTTGTTTTAAAAACACGGCGCGCTGGTGCGACTGTTTCATAATGAGCGAGTCCTACAGGCAAATCAGTTGCTGGATTGTTTCTGAATTTGATTTTGGTTTTCCATCTAAATTATCGGCCCTACCCTTTTTATATCAATCGGAGCCTCCTGAGCATTAAATGAAGTCACTTATCTCTGTTCCCAAATTTTCATTACGCAGTTGGTTAATGTCATTATGGCTACCGTTAGGGTTATTAGTTATTGGCTACTTTGTGGCAACATCCATGGTAGATCAGCAACAACAAACCCAAGCAAAGCGAATTAGTGATGCGGTTACTGTCAGGTTAAATCTAATTGCAGAAGGGGTTCAGGAAAAGGTCACGCTGTATCAATATGGTTTGCGCGGCACCCGTGGTGCAGTAATGTCGCTATCCCCTGAGCATTTTGATTACAACGATATGCAGGTCTATACGCAAGTGCGAGACTATAAAAGGGAGTTTCCAGGGGCTCATGGTTTTGGTTTAATCATCAAAGTTGAACCAAACCAAACTGCGGCATTTCTAGACCGGATGGCTGCCGAGCGACCAAGCTACAACTTCCAAATCAGGCAGCTTACGCCACACCAAGATAGCCTTTTTGTGATCACCTATATTGAACCTGAGCAAAACAACCGAGAGGCCGTGGGGGTTGATATTGGTTCCGAAGCAATGCGCCGCAAGGCAGCATTAGATGCGGCGTTCAATAACGATGTGAGGTTAACAGCGCCCATTACCTTAGTACAAGCAAATGAGCGAGCTCAACAGGGTTTTTTAATGTTAATGCCGGTATATAAAACAACAACCGTGCCACAAGATAGTCGGCAACGGCTTGAACATTTATTTGGCTGGAGTTACGCCCCAATCCTGATTAACGACGTCCTTAATTCAGTTGCTGGTCTGGAAAACGATGTCTTTCTGCAAATCAGTGACATTACCGAACAAACGCCAATCGAGTTCTTCAGCCAAGAAGTGAAAGACACTTACGACGCTGCTCTACAACATAAATTAAATCTCTCTGTATTTGGCCGCCAATGGCAGCTGTCGCTTACGCCAACCAATCGCTTTATTAATGAACTGCAACTGCGCTCTGGCACCAGCTTATTTTTTGAAGTAATGGCAGTCAGTACCATCCTGGCCTTTGGCGTGTATCTACTGCAACTTATGTTAATGCGCAGAAGTCAGTTAATCCGTCATAAGCAGGAGCTGGCAAGTATTGCAGAGCAAACTTTACTAAAAGCGAATGCTGAGCTTGAACAGCAGGTCGCACTGCGAACGGCGGAGATTTCACGTGTTAATATCTTGCAGCGCAGTATTCTTAGCAGCGCGGGCTACGCCATTATCGCTACCGATGAAGAAGGCATTATTACGGCCTTTAATCCAGCAGCAGAAAAACTCTTAGGCTATCGCGCAGAGGAGGTCCTTTTCCAACAAACCCCGTCTATTTTTCATCTGCCCGCAGAAGTGGAGCACCATGCCGCTAAGCTGACCACTGAGCTCGGTAGCAACATCGCGGTCGGTTTTGAAACCCTTGTAGCGAAAGCGCGTCTGGGGCAAACGGATAATGTGCGCTGGACCTACCTGACAAAAACCGGTGAACAGGTGCAAGTAAAACTAAATCTCAGTGCACTAAAAGATGAGCAAGGTCAGCTAGCAGGCTTTCTTGGTATCGCGTTTGATTTAACTAAACAACTTAAATACGAAGCGGAACTGGCACAAGCAAAAGAACAAGCTGAGTCTGCTAATAAAGCAAAATCTGAGTTTTTGGCAAATATGAGCCACGAGATCCGCACGCCGATGAATGGAGTTCTGGGATTATTACAATTGGTAGCCAACAGCACGCTGGATCAACGCCAGGCCGACTATATAGAAAAAGCCTATAGTGCAGCTAAGTCTTTGCTTACCTTGTTAAATGATATTCTGGATTTCTCAAAAATTGAAGCCGGTAAGTTGGAGCTAGACCCGCATCCATTTAGTTTGACGGATTTGCTGCAGGATATCGGCCTTGTTTTTTCATCTAGTGCAGAGCAAAAAGGATTGGAAGTGCTATACGATGTCACAGCGGATGTGCCTGAGCATTTGTTAGGTGATAGTTTCCGTATTAAACAAGTCCTGATAAATCTGGTCGGCAATGCCATAAAATTTACTGATAAGGGTGAAATACTCATCTCAATTAGGTCTCAATCACTGCCAGAGGGCGAGATTAACTTGTCTTTCAGTATTAAAGATACTGGGATCGGTATCACGCTGGAGCAACAGAACGCTCTTTTTTCCGGTTTTCAACAAGCAGATTCTTCAATAAGTCGTCGCTATGGCGGGACAGGTTTAGGTTTAGCCATCAGTAAGCGCTTGGTGAATTTGATGGGTGGTGAAATCGGCGTAGAGAGTGAATTTGGTTGTGGAAGTACCTTTAGCTTTAACGTCGTCGTACGCAATGCGGAGAAGAGGGCGATCCAAAACTCTCAAACGTTTACTCGTAGTAATGAAAAGTTGAGCGTGTTGATTGTCGATGACAACGACAGTGCGCGAATAATTTTACAAGGTATTGCGGTCTCGTTGGGATGGCAGGCAAAGATTGCGTCCGATGCGCAAGAGGCGTCACTATTAGTCAAGCAAGCCCACCGCGATAGTACTCGCTATGATGTCGTTTTCGTAGACTGGCGTATGCCGGGTAAAGATGGCCTAACCTTCGCTCGCGAGCTACGGGAATTGCATAGTAGCGTGGTTTCACTGATTGTAATGATTACCGCTCATGGAAAAGAACTGCTCGATGAGCAAAATAACGATTATGAGCGCTATCTGGATGGATTTTTAATTAAACCTGTTACAAAAAATATGATGATACAGGCAGTAAAGAGTGTTGTTTTTGGCGATCTCGACCTGTCGCTCCCGACCTCCCCCCTCCCGCACGAGCTGCCATTGCAGGGAATATCCTTACTGCTGGTAGAAGATAATTTGACGAACCAGCTGGTTGCCAGTGAGTTACTGCAGCAACTAGGGGCGACCATCAAAATTGCTAGCAGCGGTGAGGAAGCGTTAGAGATGCTGGAAAGTACGGCAGAGCACTTTGATATGGTACTGATGGACATACAAATGCCGGGAATGGATGGCTATCAAACCACTCGTGAGATTAGAAAGCTACCTAGACATCAGTTGCTGCCGATTATTGCTATTACAGCGCACGCCATGTCTGATGATATAGCCGCTTGCCTGGCAGCAGGTATGCAAGACCACATCGCAAAACCTTTTGATCTTAACGAGTTGACGACCAAAATTCTCAGCCATCATAAAGCAGAAAAAGCACCTCACGTCAAACAAGTTAATAAATCAAACCTGAATTTTGATCAGGCAGCGTTAGCGTTCTGCCAGCAGCATCATATTGAACTCGAAGCTGCTGTTCAGCGCCTTGGTTATTCCCTGACGATTTATGTCAATGTATTAAAGCAATTTGAGCAGGACCTTAGGCAAGCATTACAACAACTAGAGGATAAAACACTTACCCGTCGTAATGCACGATTGTTGTTTCATAGTTTAAAAGGTGCTGCAGGCACACTTGGCTTTAGCAATCTGGCAAAGCTTACTGCCCGCTTGGAAGATGAGCTGCGTGAGCACAGTGATGACGGTTATCAGGTAGATAACAACGTTCTGGATATACTGAAGTTAACTCTTAACACCGCTACAGACTTGGTGAAATTATTACAAGTGGAACAGCAAATAGCTACCGCACAAGCCCCTGTTAGCCGGACGGAACAGGCAGCTCAGTTAATGACGCTAAAGCAACATCTCAATCTTGCCAACATGGCAGCGTTGCCACTTTATCAGCAATTGGCACCGTCACTGCAGGCTCAAACACCTGAACTAAATAAAGAGCTTGAAGAGGCTCTAGTCAACTTGACTTTTGAGCAAGCAGTCGTGATAGTTGATAAAATGTTAAGTCAATTCAAAGAGTAGTTTATATGTCAGCTGACACTATACCAAATGTAGCTATCAGCCAATTCCCTGCAACCATTTTAGTTGTCGATGATCAACCTATTAATATTCAGATTGTCTTTCAGGTTTTAGGCAACGAGTACAATATTCTGATGGCCACAAGCGGCAAACAGGCAATAAAAGTTTGCCACGACAGTCGGCCTGATCTCATTTTGTTAGATGTAGTAATGCCTGAGCAGGATGGATTAGAAACATGCAGGCAATTAAAAGCCGATAAACAACTGGCAGATATCCCGGTCATATTCGTCACAGGCTTGCAGCATGAAACGGATGAAGATGCCTGCTGGGATGCAGGTGGCGTCGATTTTATTCAAAAGCCATTTAATACAAATACATTACGTAACCGGGTAAAGGCTCACTTAGCCCTGAAAAGACAAGCTGACTTACTGCGTTCTCTCGCTTATCTGGATGGGTTAACCGGTATTTATAACCGCCGCTATTTTGATAACGTTTTATCAATCCAACTTGCCCAACATAGACGTAAACTGAGTCCTCTTGCAGTATTGATGATTGATATCGACTACTTTAAGAAATATAACGATACGTTTGGCCACTTAGCAGGAGATGATGCTTTACGTAAAGTGGCCAGTGCCCTAAAGCATAACGGGCGACAGGCTGACACGGTCGCCCGCTATGGAGGTGAAGAATTTGTAGTGTTGCTAGCCGATACCGATATAAATGGCGCAGTAACCGTGGCAAAAAAGATGCTGCATCATGTATTGGAATTAGATATCGCACACCCCCAAACTCCCGCCACCAAACTGAGCATCAGTGTTGGCATTGCCGTCGCCGATGAAGCGAAAGGCTACGATAGTAATATTATAGAACTGGCAGACCAGCAGCTGTATTTAAGTAAACAACGTGGTCGTAATACCTATTCGGTTGTACTAGCGTGAGGTCTGGCAAACCTATTACCAAAAAATTACTATCTATGAGTGATTAATTTTAAACTCTGTTGTTACCATGATTTTTACAGCATAATATTGAAACCGGCCAAGATAATTTACACAGAATACTGGGACCATAACCCGCTGCGCTGCTCATCGCCCTTACACTAACGTTCTGCTAACGACTAATAGCGGACTTTAATACCTGCACATTGTAATATCCGCTTCTGGCACAAAGCCGAGATCCGACGAAGTGGTACTTTCCGTGAAAGTTGTGGTGCGATTAATTTGCAACACGTGGTAAGGAGCGGTTGCAATGGGGTGGTAAATTAAGTGCAATTAATCACTAATTTTGGTGTAGTAGTTCACTCAAGTAGCTATTTCGCTTATGTGAGTTACTGTGGGCTTCTGTAATAACCCTTAGTTCATCCGAGCTACCAACTATATGGATCTCAGCCTCGGCTCTGGTAATCGCGGTATACAGCCACGCTCTATCAACGATTTTGCCTTTCTGTAGTGCAATAATGATTCTAGGAAACTGCGAGCCTTGAGCTTTATGTAGGGTTATTGCATAACCCAACTCCATGCAATCGAGCACGGATTGTGTGACCTCAACTTTATCCCCCGTATCCAGCGTTACTTCACCATAACTTTCACCTGATGAGTCAATGCTGGTAAGCGTACCAAGAGAGCCGTTTTGAATGCCTTTATCATAGTGGTTTTGCGTAAATAGAATCGCATCATTCAATCTGAGGTTTTGAAAGAATCTCTCACCGTGCATTTCAAACTCAAGCCTTCTACCGCTTGGGTTAACAGCCTCTTGGGTCAGTTTATTAATTTCAGCAACGAGTGCCTTGGTCGGTGCCATGACGCGACTATTTTCAGGGGATTGCTGATACAAGTCACAGCAAACTTGAGCAATGTCGCTCTTTGCCGTTTCGTGGAAGTGAATAGCCCCCGTACTTAGTTTTTCAGGCACGATACCACGATTAATGAGCTTGGAGTATTCAGGAATACCCGTTGAGCCTTTCTGACGCTTAACGATATCTAGCATAGTATTAGCAATGGCTTTAGATAGAACGATATCAGCCAAAACCTTGCCACAACCTATAGGTGGTAACTGGTCAGGGTCGCCAGTAAAAATAATACGAACCAATGGGTGAATATGGTTGACCAGGCGATACATGGTTGGCAAGTCAATCATACTGGCTTCATCTATTACCAGTAAATGCTTTGGCTGGTCTGAACTTGGCTCAATAGGCTCTCTACGTAATAACTTAGCGATAGTTGAGGTGATAAAGCCAATTGACTCATGCAAACGCATAGCAGCTCGGCCACTCAGTGCTACTGCGTGTATTTCAAATCCCATTTGATGGTAGGCTCGAAGTGCGGTTCTAAGGACTGTGGTTTTACCTGTGCCAGCTCCGCCCGTAATACAGCTCACGGCGTTATCTAAACACGTTGTCACTGCTTCAACCTGTTTTTTGGTTAGCTCGTATGGCAATTCATCAACCGCAGAGCAATATGCAGAATTTGCAACTTCGTCATAAAGGTTGTTTTGATTAGCTAGTGCTTTAAGTCGTTTGGCAACGACATTTTCCATCAACAACTGGGCGGTTGGATGATAAGAGCCAGTGTCAGGGTTTAGGATGTATTGCGCTTTGTTGTGACCTGCTTTAAACGCTTCCGTCACCAGTTCCTTATCTTTGAGTAATTTGGATAGGTATGGGCGCAAACACGCTTGAGTTGTATAGGTGTGGCCTTTCTCAATCTCTTTTCGAATAGCGGTTTCAAGTGCTGCGCTGAGCCTCTTGTGGTCATAATCTGTGAACTCAGGTTTGAAGTCATAATTTGTGACCACAAGATCGACTTGTTCAAATGACATCCCAAAACCAATCAGTACATACGGATTTTGTTTAATAGCCTCAATGGACTCTTCTCCATGATGCTTCAATAAGCGCTGCTGAATACTTGCTGGTATCTTGTGATCGGTCATCCAGTTGCAGTAGGCCAGATTCTTATATTTGGCGTAACCCTCAAATAACGCATTGATAGAATCTTCACTCAGGACACTTCTAAGGCGCTCTCTTGATTCAGGAGTGTCTTTTCTAACCGTTGAGTGGAAGCTCTTACCTAGAAGCTCCCATAGCGCTCTAGCTTTGCTTTCTCCAATACCTTTGAAGCTTGCTTCTTTTGCGATAAAGCGAATCAGTTGCTCACCCGTTTCTGGTAGGCTGCATTCAATATGCACTGGTGACTCATATGTGTGCTGCTGCATCACGAAATCCCCCGTTGGCACTTCATCGATTGAACGAGCGCCTTTCACCGACCAATGCTGACCAAGGGCAGGCTGTACGGGAATTTCATCAGGGTTAACTTTAATGGTGACGTAATACTTACCACTGTTGGTCTTGTATGAGTTTTTTGCCAGTGGCACACCACTGAATATCACCATATTGGTTGAGCTATAAGGGATACTGGTAACGCGCATTTGGTCTTGATGGAGTGCTACATTCATCGTGGTATGAATCCCATTTCAGACAGGGTTTCAGACAACTCCCCGAATCGCTCTAGCTTGCTCTCCAGCTCCTTAACCTTCGCTTTCAACTCAATGTTTTCAGCCTCCAGCCCAGAAACACGCTTTGAATCTAGCAGTTTACGATTAGCAGTGTTGTCATATTGTTTTGGCTTGTCGGCATCTTTCTTTGCGGATTCGGTCAGTGGTGGGAGCACACCTTTATCTCGCAGTTTGTCTTCTAACGACTTGAGCGCCTTCCTGAGCGCTGGGTTCTGGGCAAGGGCAGACTTGCCGAAACCGACCCCTTTTGCTACTTCTATGCGGTTGAGCTTGCCTTTGAAGGCTATTTGTTTAAAGTCATCATCAGACTGAGTAGCTTGCCAAACTTCGAATGCTTCAAGGTTTTGCTGTGCTTTTTGCTGCCCACTTGCCATTATTCGTCTACCTCACCTAACAACTTGCGTAGACCTGTTGCAAAGCCTCTAGGGAAGATCTCTGTGTTGCACTCCATATCTTTTACTTGGCCTGCTTGTGTGGTTTGCCAGCCATGCTTTTCCATACATTCGTCCGAGATAGCATAGGCCAAGGCTTTCTTCTCGGATTCCGTCAAGATGCCAGATAGTGAAGGCAACACTTCAACACTCGGCTCTGCACTTGCGTCAAACTGACGGACAGGACGTTTATCAATGGTAATGTTCGCGTGTTGTTTAAGTAGGTTAACCTCTTTACGGTAACGATTACGTTCGGCAATGATTTGGCCGAACAAGGCTCGTACCGCTGGGTCTGGAATACGCTCTAATAGCTTATTGTCCTGTGGGACAGACTTAGAGCGCGAGGTAGGCGATAGCGGCTTCTTAGTGGTAGTCTTGCACTTTTGCGCCCATGCTTCAATCAAGGTACGGTAATGCGCGTTACGGGTCGCTCTAAGTGCTTCGTAACCGGGGCCAGATTTGGCTGCCGAGATTCGTCCAATCTGCGTAATGGAAAAGTCCTCCTGACCTGATTCAGCATACGCTTTTAAGATAGTATTGAGCGTATCTAAGTTTTGTTTGGTTCTCGGTACTTTACCGTCCTTTAAATCCTCAAGAATGACATCTATATCCAGCTCCATGCTATTTCTCCAGTAGTGCAGGTTGGGTGAAACTTTCTAAGCGCAAAGCTTTATCTGATAAGGCATTGATACCTGCGCTAAATAGCTTGTTGTCGCATAGATATTCACCCGCTTCGATGTAACTAGCGACTTTGCGGTAGCCTTCCATTTTATCATCAGGATCAGCTATCTTTGCCATTTGGCGAAGCATGGCATTGCCAGCGATTAGCTGTTGTTTTTCATCCATTTCCATGAAGATAGGCTCAAAGCCTTTTTTCATCAGCAAACGACTGAGTTGGCGAGAGCGCTTTTCAATGGCGGGAGTTTTACGCAATTCATCCTGCAAATCAGGATAGAATTCAGCATCTTCACACAGCAGTGATAGATGCAGTAATTCAGATTCTGTTTCAACAAATCTCAAGGCATGGCTAATATCATGCTCATCACCTACCGCAATCATTTTATCTTTCGTGTCACCACTGTTTCTAGCTTCTTCAACGTGAATGATTTTGCCGATTAACTCAAAACAGGCTATCCAGTCTTTGGTGTATTCATCAGCCTCGACTTGTTGCTTTTCATAGCGGCGTTGTAGAACCTGCATGTCATTATGTTTGGTAAAAGGCGTACCTTGCTCTTCACAGAAGAACTGCTCGTCTTTGAGTGCTTCCAGCTCACCTTCGATTTCAACCGACAGGTTAGCCGCTTGGTGCGCCTTGTAACTGAGTTGATTAAACTGCGCGTTAAGCGCTGGCAGATATCGCGCCTCGGTGATAAACCAACGGCAACGAATACAGTTTTCAGGGCCGTGTGGCACGCTGCCATAGATGCGATTAGCGGCAGCACTTGCATCTCTAATCAACTCACCGCCGTTCCAGCAACCACCCAGCGTACTGACTTCATCGGATTTTACGGTGTTGCCTCCGACCAAACATAGGCCAGAAGAGCGCTCTTCCCAACCGATGGGGTTACGATTAACTAACGCTGCCTGAATACTATCTTCTTTGTGATAGACCATCCTGCACTGAATTTGCGCTAGTGAGGCATCTTTAAGGAAGTTGCGCACTGACTGCTTGGCTTTACCCTCAAGCTCCCCTTCGGCTTCACTCATTTTTTCCGCCATCACGGACGGGGTGATTTTATTGTAGTAGATGGTCATTAGGATGCGTGAGTGCCCTGCCAGTAGTTTGGATATGACAGGTAGCGGTAACTGGGTATCCATCGTGTAGGCAGTTATCAGCGATACACGCAAACTGTGCAGGGGGTGGTTCGTGGCAACCTTAGCGTTTTCTGGAGTGCCTTCTGGGTAACCCACAACCAGTTTAAGTCGTTCGCCATTATCCAGCGTATTGCCCTGTTCAGCGAGCTGGTTTTCCAGTGTTAGCAAGAGTTGATACCAAAGAGGTGCCAGAGACACTCCCCCATAAGATGGTTTGTATTTGTCATCTCCTTTCGCTGACGCATCCCGAAACAGAAAGGCGATTTCACCCATACTTGCTAACTGAGTTTGTGACTTCTTTGGGCCAGCATGCTTAATTAGCAGTGTGGTGCAGTCAGTCGGTTTCACTATTGGGTTGTATTTTTCCTGCCAGTTACGCAACTTTTCCAGCCAATACAGTACCTCTTCGTTTTGCCAAGGAATAATGTAGCCGCGCTCTAGTTCCGATTTATTCTGGTCTGCGGTTTTGTTGGTATTGACATACAAACCTGTTGAGTGTTGCCCCGTCATAGTGTCATGAATGCGGCGAAAGATACCTTTTCCAAAGGGGCGTTTTTCGCTACCGAGCGCAAAGTCATGCTTATCATTAAGCTTCCAATGACCGCTTTCATAGCGCCACGTATCCGCTTCACCACTATCTAACATGCATACCTGATAGGTACGCAGTGGCAGATGCAGCTTCATAAATATAAGCATCGCTTTGACGGGCGACCACATTTGGTGGAGGGTGATTCTTTTACTATTTCTAGTCACCTCTTTAGTGCGCCACACGCAATCGGGGTCAGATTTGTCAATTAGTTCAGGCTCGACCTCGAACCAGTCGCCACTTTTACCTGATTTGCTTTGCCCTGTCTGCTCTTGTGCCCAAGTCCAATGCTTGAAATGTCGGTAGTGATAGCTAGGCAGTAACGACTCGCCTTGCGGTAGGTTTTGCTCAATCACCGCCAGTTCAGCTTTGTCTGGCAATGGACACAGAATTTGGCGCAGGTTTTGAATATAACGATACGGCAGTGGGTTACGCACGGTTTCAGTGTGTGAGCCTTGGGTCTTAATTTTGCTTAACGGATTTTGAACCAGTGGTGTTAAGTTGCCGCTATCATCTTCTTCAGATAAATGATGCTCAATGATGTAATCAATGAAGTCACAGGGGTAGTTGATACCTTTTGATACTTCCTCGTGGGCGTTAATTGTTTTTCTCACCCTAATTTCTAGCTCTTCAGTGGAGCAGATATGACCGTTGTACCCCTTGAAAAACAGACCAATATCAGTTGCATAGGGAGCGCACTCCAACAGGTAGGACTCAAAGAAACGGCTCAACGCCTTAAGCTTGTGGTTTATTCCTGAATGTTGTGTCGCCATCCACTCAGCGGCTAGTTCCTGCCATTGCTCCCACTCAGGGCCAAGGGTGGTGAGCATCCATTTAAACGTTAAGTCCGATGCACGCCCGTCACGTTTCTTGCCTTTTTTTGACATTATTTACCTCGTAATTTCGGATGCTTGCCTGTGAAATAGCCTTGCGGGTCAATATTGTCAAAGCCATGTTCGACCAATGTTTTCCAGTCGAGTGCTTTGACTTTGGACTCAGGATTTGCCAGTTGTAGCGTGGCCTTGTTGAGTTCATCGGAGATTTCCTGCTGCCCTTTACCTGTGTAGGGAACTTGAGACTCCAGTGATTTATGGTGCATACAGCGACGAATGATTAATGGGTTAAGGCCTGAGCGCTCTAATCGTCTACCATAGTTATGTCGATGTCCGTGAGGATCTAACCCTTCCGCTTTATTCGGTGCTAACCCAATGCGTTTTAGTCCTGCCGCATAGCCTTGATGAAAAGCGTTGAGCGTGTATGGGTTGCCGAGGGCGCTGTGATGGAATGAAATGAACGCATACGGGTGATGACAATCAATACTGGCTCGGTACTTTTGATAGTCTTTCCATAATGACATGAAGACCTTGCCAAACTCCGTGGGGAACCATTGCACTTGGATGTAATTATCACGATGGTCTACAACACGATTCTTCCAACCAATCCGCGCTGTACCCTGCATTTTGATCCGAGGTATGCGGGCATACTCTTCTTTAAGATAGGCTGCTCTGGTATGCTTCCCACTTCGACTGCGCCAGCCATCAGGTGCTTTACCATCAACTTCGTTGTATACCCGAACCACAGCATTATCTGGATTGTAAGGGTCTTCAAACACGTCCGTCACCCAAATTAATAATGCTTCACTTTCTCGTAGACCACCGCCATGCATCAGCAGAAGAATAAGCTTATCTCTTAGCACTACCCGTGGGTCTTTTGCGCCACCCATTCCGTCTTTGAAGAATGACTCCCATTGTTTTTCTGGAAAGGCAATCGCATCGTCTTCCGTTTTGGTGAGTGGAGTGCGCCCCTTCATTGTTCTGGCTTTGCGAATAGTTTTATTGATGCTCTTGTCTTCGATATGCCCAAGAAAATCATGCTGGTTTTTACGAAACCATGCCGCATAATTTAAACGTTGTTCATGCGGAGTCGCATCCCTCAAGGGATTCATTGGCTCAGTACCTTGCTTATTAGCAATCCAGTCAGTAAAAGCTGTCAGCCTATGGATGTGTTTATTGACATGCTCTGTCGAGCTGGGCATCCAATATAAGCCAGACGGATCGAGTCCATCTTCACCGACTGTGCCGCTATACAGGCGTTTAGCAAAGGTTTGGAATAGAATTTTTGGGTCGTTGAACAAGTCCTTGTTAGCCTCCAGATAATCTAAAAGCAAAGAAACGACTTGAATGAATTGATTCATAACGGATGCACTGACACCGTTTGCCTCCATTTTAAGAAGGTAATCCGTTACAACACTCAACTCGCCTTGTTCGGTAAGCAACACTGGTAGTTGGCTTTTTATGCCCGTGTTATCTTCGACAACAGTCGCTTTTACTTTTACTGATGACAAGTTCTGAATGCCTATACATATAATACATACAAATCACTATATACCCACGCTTAAAAATATCAATAAAAAAGGCAGATTTCTCTGCCTTTATACACATTATACATAGTTTAATGTACTATATATAACTTACGGAGCTTTTTGTTTGCAAAACCACTTCTTAATAATACGGCTTAGTCAAGATTCACTGGCGGGGCGATAAAGCCTTGATAGGCATCTGTTCTAAGCTCGTTAAAACGTTCTAGCTGAGCCTTTTCTTGAATACCCGTAACTATGACTTGAATGTCCAATCCTTTTGCTACGTTGATTAGGGCGCGGCACAATTCGCTATTGTGGTGTGTCTCATCATAGTAGGCGAAGGATTGATCCAGCTTCACATAGCTAGGTCTTAATTCCTGTAGATAAGACATAGAGCCAAACTGACGACCAAAGTGGTCAATACCAAACTTAGCACCGTTATCGCGAATGATGTTACATAAGTGCTGACATGACTTAAGATCACTATAAACACCAGCCTCAGGGATTTCGAAGCAGATACGCTCAATAAATGCGGCATTTCGCAAAAATTGATTTAGCCACTCATGGAACTGAGGATCGTTAATACTTTGGTGGGTTAAGTTAATTGCGAGCGGTTCATAGCTCCGCTCGAGCAGTTTTTGCTCGTAGACAGTTTCAATTAAGCATTTATCGAGTAAGGCACCAAGTGATAATAACTCGATATACGGCATAAATTGCCCTGCATGGGCGAGTTGATCACCAAGCTCTAATTGGCAATACAATTCCCGTTGCGCTATGCCATCACCATCGCAAAATTGGATGGGTTGCCATCTAAACTTAAACTTCTTATTGCTGATAGCATGGCTGAGGTTATCGCGCCATTGCTCGCGGGTGAATAATTGCTGCTCTGTGGTTTCAAACCAGTGGAAGGTTTTATTCTCTTGTAACGCTTTTTGAAGGGCATTGTCGGCTTGGGCCAAAATATCAGACACATTCATTTGCCCAATACGTTCCGCAATACCGATAGCAAAGTCTTCGTTGGGCTTACAGCCTGCTTTTGACATTTCTTGATTGATGGTACGGATAAGTGTTTGTAAATATTTACTGATCTGATCGTGTTCAACATCGGTCACTAAAAATGCAAATTCATAGGCGGCAATACGCCCTATGACCGAAGGCGTTATTTCGTTTAATTGCTGTTGAAACTTTTCTGCGAGGATCCGTATGGTTTCATCTCGAACTTGATAGCCATATTTACTGTGCACTTCTTCGAGCCAGTCGAGTTTGGCGAGGAATAAAGCACCGCTGCTAGGTTCACTTAACCAACCATTTAAACGACTTACTACATATTGGCGGTTAGGCAGGCCTGACGCGGGATCGACAAGATTCTTCTTACGTAACGCGCCAACCTCTTCGTCAAGAGAATGGAACACTTGTTTCAATTGAGCTGACATGCTGTTAAATGCAGTTACTAAGTCTTTTAATTCGGTTGTTTTGGGGAGTGCCATGTCTGGACCAAATTGGCGTGCTGCGATACTTTTTGCGTGTTCAGACAGGGTGTGGAGAGGTTTCAATATCCATGTTAAGCCTACTCTTGCTGTAAAAATAGCAACGAGAAAAAGTAGTGAGAAGGCGATGATGGTATTGGACATGATTCGCCATAGTTCATGATAACCAAAACCAGGATGAGCAGTGATTTCAAGCTGTGCTAGCTGCAGCCAACCCGAGGTGATAGTGCTTTGTTTTTTTATGGTTTTAAACAGATCTAGATTGATAAACCATTGAGGGACATCTTCAATTTTTAAAGGATTATTCCACTCTTGTTGCTTACCATCGACCATCCAAGTCAATTTTACATTTTGATAGTAACCACCTTCAAAAATAACATTCACTAAGGTTTCTGCCGCTGCGGTATCGCCGGCTTCGAGTGCTGGGGTAAGCATTAGACCGAGTGAAGTGCTGGCATTGTTTAGATCGGACTCCATTTGCTTTGTTAAAAAGCTTTGAGTCTCAGTGAATTGCACATAGCCAAGGCTTGCAACTACAAGCAAGAACAGGCTAAAAAGCAGCGAATAAATCTGTCTAAACAGTGTCATTTTTGGTGCTACTCCAGTTTTAATTTTGGTTGCCTAAGACGGTCAACACCTAATCTATGGTTAAGATCGTTCCATTTTTCTAATCGTTTTGAGGACCCTGCCAGTACGCCTCGACCTTGCTCTTTATTGAGCCATAACTGTTTACCGTTAAAGCTATAAACAGGCAGTAGATCTTTTCTTTTTGTGGCGGGTTTTATTTCATGGTCAAGATTATCGAGCACTAAAGGAATTGATGATGGTGTTTCATAGTAAGCCAATACCATATGGTATTGATTAACCGTAGTGGCTTTAACCATAGTGATCCGCATCTTGTCCTCTTGAACACCAAGTTGGAGTAGGGTGAAGTATTTTGCGATCGAAAAGTCTTCGCAATCACCGCCATTCACACCAATAAACTCCATCGGCGTTGCCCAATAATTCGAGTCTCCCCATAATTTACTGTCATCCACAAAACGGAATAAATTAAAAAAGTTATTCACCTTCAATAACTTTTCTTTTTCATCTAGCGTACTCGCTTCCGATAACACTTTGAACCAAGCCCTTGCTCGCATTCCAGCACGTTCGCCGTAATGTTTTTCTAGGGTTGAAGTTATCTTCACTTCATCAAGGTTTTGTGTGGGGGCCGCATATAGGCAACATATGCCTAAGGCTGACGCTATTAGGCTAAAGCGGCAGACTCGCAATAATGAATCTTTATAATCAAGTCTGCCGTTCATAACCTAATGTGTTAGTCCTTTATTTTGAGTTGTCATCGACCGAGTAAATTGTCCATTTCATGTCTGCTGCCGTATCATCACCAGTGACTTCTGCAACAACACGACGGTTACGAATTTCTGCTTCTGGCGTCTGTTCTAAAACAATTGGGCGGCTAGAACCATATCCAATAGCAGTTAATCGACTTCTATCAATACTAAAGCGTTCAGCCAGTACTGCGGTGACAGCATTTGCACGTTCTTGAGATAATACTGTATTTCGTTCATCGGTTCCTGTGCGACTCGTGTGACCTTCGATAGTCACTTTGGTCGTTGGATACTGACGTAGAAAAATAGCCACCTCTTCAATTTGAGGATAGTACTCAGGCGCAATATAAGCAGAGTCATTCGGGAATAAAATATTTATTTCCTTTCGCTCGTTAATCGCTTTTATTTTGCCACAGCCATAGTTATCAATACCTGCCCCTTGGGCCGTGTCGTTGCAGCGTTCACGGGCTTCAATGACACCATCGCTATCTTTATCAGATAGATCATAGGTTTGAGTTGTGACCATTTCGTCAATATTAACCGTATCGCGCATCGAACAACCAGCTAAAAGAGTGACACTTAGAAAAAATGTGAGAGTTTTCATTTGTTAGCTCCTCCTTCATAATTGCGCTCTCCGCGCCACGCATCAGGTCTAGTGACTTTAAGTGAGTCTAATAATCGCCCTGTAGAATTGAGCACGCGATACTTAGCAATAACTTCATCATATTCAGCTTGTAAGTAGTCTTTACGCGCCTCGAAGAGCTCATTTTCGGTATCTAATAAGTCGAGTAAACTGCGTTGGCCTAAGTTAAACTGTTGTGCATAGGCTGTTTGAGTATCCTTTGCGGCCACGACATGATCGCGAATATATTGTTTTTGCGGCGCTAGCATTTCAAATGCGTTCCAAGCTAGGTTTACCCCTTCAACAACTTCACGTTGGGCACGTTGGCGGATTTCTTTCGCTTCACCTAACTTGTAAGCAGTTTCCTTTTCACGGGCAAGATCTTTACCCCCCGCAAATAAGTTGTATCTCACCCTCACCATGGCGACGAGATCGTTACTATGGCCACCCACATCACTGCGGAAAGCACCAGCACCTGATATTCCGTCTTCGCCGCTGATATCGTTGTTCCAGTTACCATTCAGTTCTAAAGAAACCTGAGGATAGTAATTGGATTGTACTGAAGATCGTTCATTTTCAGCGGCACTAATATCGTTTGCTGCAGATTTGAGTATGGGGTGATTCTCTTGCGCAACAATAATGCCAGAGCTAAGATCCTTTGGCAGCATGTCTGCATCTGGCACTGGTAATATTAAGTCTGCTGGTGCCGCCGCTACAATTTTGACGTACTGTGCTTTTGCATCAAGTAAATTGTTGCGAGCAGAAATAACGTTAGCATTAGCACGCGCCAAACGTCCCGAGATTTGGGATAGATCTGCGATTGAGCCTAAACCTGAGTCAGTACGTTGTTTAATCTGGTCATAAATTTCTTTATGGCTGTTAAGGTTTTTCTCGGCTAATTTTAACACTTCATCGGTGCGTAAATAGTTGAGATAGACTTTACTGACATCGAGTGCCATATCTTCAGCTGCAGCAAGCAGTGCCCATTGGTCTGCGCTAGCTTCAAAGCTATAACGATCAACTTCACTGCTGGTGTAGAAACCATCGAAAAGCATTTGTTTTATGCTAACACCAAACTCTCCGGGATTTAATTCAGCCACCCCTTTGCTATCGACTTCGCCGATATTGGGTCGTCTACGTGTCGATACGCTGTCGGTTTGTTCGTAACCGTAGCCACCATTGACATCAATAGTTGGCATATAGCCTGCTATCGCTTGATTAACTTGTTCTTCTCGCGCTTTAAAGCGGTTGAAAGCCACTCGTAAATCTGGGTTTGTATCTAGCGTATGTGCAACGGCTTGTTCTAACGTCTGACTTTGAGCCGATAAAGGTAACAGGATTAATGACAGCACTATGGCTATCTTTGAACATTGAAATTGTCGTATTGCTGAAGTCTTCATGACCAACCTCCCGGTTTATAAAAAAAGGCTTAGTGCTCTCTGAGCGCTGTGTCCTTAGCCCTTAAAATTGGATTTAAAATGTACTCAAGTATGGATCTTTGCCCCGTGATAACGTCAACTGAAGTTAACATTCCCGGAATAATTGGCATCTGTGTGCCATCGTTTTTGGTTAAACTAGATTCTGCAGTCCTAACTCTGATGAGATAGTAGCTATTGCCTTCTTCATCTTGAGAAGTGTCGGCACTAATATGTTCGACAGTTCCTTTAAGGCCGCCATAGCGGGTAAAATCATAGGCGGTAATTTTTACTACGGCGGGTAATCCTGGATGTAAGAAAGCGATATCTTTAGGCAAGATTTTAGTTTCTATCAGCAGTTGATCTTCCGACGGTACTATCTCGATAATATCGATCCCAGGTTGCACTACACCACCCAGTGTATTGATATGTGTGGTTTTAATGGTGCCATTAACAGGGGAGGTGATAATCGCCTTACTGACTTTATCTTGCGCGCCAACTTGTGCTTCATTCATGCGAGAGAGGCGGGTTTGAGTTTCATTGAGCTGTGCGCGCAGTTCTGCAGCGTAAACAAATACGGCTTCACGACGTTTTAAGATAGCCTCATCTAATGCCGCTTTCACTTTAGGGCGGAGTAAACGCATTGAATTCAATTCACCTTGCAAGTCGTTTACCGTGCGTTCGAGTTTGAGTAACTCAACTTCAGGAACAATACCTTTTTTGGCTAAAGGTCGAGTGAGTTCAAGCTCGCGGGATATTAGCTGCATGCTCGTCGTTAATGTCGTTGTTTTAGAGGCGAGATCATCAATTTCTTGCTGTCTTTGTTGAATTTGACGTACGAGGATCTCAAGTTGGTTACTTAAGTTATCTAAGCGTCCGTTGTATTCCTCTTGTTGTCTTTTCACTAAGGCGGGTTCCGCAGCAATGATAGCTTCAGGGAATATCAATGCTTCTTTAGTGATTAGCACTTGTTCACGCCAATCAGAGGTCATGTCTGATATTAGAATGCTGTCGAGTTCGGCGCGCATGCGGATAGCATTGGTTTTTAAGCCATAAACCTCTTGCTCTTGTTGAGCAAAGTCGGAGCGAAAGCGGGTATCATCAATACGCACTAAAGGCTGCCCTTTTGTGACTATCTCACCTTCTTGAACGTAGAGTTCTTGCATTATGCCGCCATCTAGACTTTGGATAACTTGAACTTGTGATGAAGGAATCACTTTTCCCGTTCCAGTCGTAACCTTATCTAATTGAGCAAACCCCGCCCACAGTAAAAAACACACTACCATAGCAGCAAGTGCCCATATGATTAATCTGTGTCCGCTGGGAGCGTCTGTCATCATGGCGCCATAGACATCATCAACCATGTCTAAGTCGTTTGTTGTTAAATGTTTACTCATCTTTTAGCCTCTCCGTTCACTAGGCCAAAATTGAGTTTTTCTAGCACTTCTGCTTTAGGTCCATCGGCAACCACATGGCCGCGTTCAAGTACAATAATGCGGTCGACGAGTTGCAATAAATGCATCTTGTGGGTAATAAGAATTAACGTTCTATCTTTGCTGACATTTTGCATTGAACGAATAAATTGTTGTTCAGCGCGAGCATCTAAACTCGCCGTAGGCTCATCCATCAGTAACACTGGGGGATCATTCAGTGTGGCGCGAGCAAGAGCGACAGTTTGTCTTTGTCCGCGACTGAGTGACATGCCGCCTTCGCCGACCTGTTGGTCTAGGCCTTCTGCTTCTAGGTTGGTGAATTGACTCACACCAGAAAGTTGTACCGCGCGGATGAGTTGATGTTCAGTGACTTGACGTGTACCAAATAAAATATTGTCGCGAATAGAACCATGGAATAGGGTGACATCTTGGGGTAGGTATCCAAAATTACGACGTAAATCACTCGGATGAATCTGTGCTGAGTCTAAACCGTCGTAGCGCAAGCTTCCTGCCGTGGGTTGAAATAGCCCGACCAGTAGCTTAGCTAGCGTACTTTTACCTGAACCATTTCGACCGATAATGGCAATGCGTTCGCCAGGATTAATCGTCAGCGACATCGGATGCAACACAGGCTTTTCAGAACCTGGATAACTAAAACCGACATGATCAGCATTGATCTTGCCTATGAGTCTTTGTTTGCTAACTAAATGCCCTTTATTTTCAAACTCATCTTCTTGAGTCATGATTTCATTCAGTTGGCGTAGTGCACTAGCTGTGTGGTTTGCTCTCGTCATCAGGCCTGCAAGTTGTGCCATAGGTGAAATGGCGCGGCTCGATAGCATAACCGCAGCAATAATTCCGCCCATAGATATCGCATTATCAGCCACACGATAAACGCCCAAAATCACCACGCAGACAACGGTAAATTGCACCGTAAAGTTCGCTACGTTCGATACTGAGTTGGAGAGCTTTTTTGACCTTAATTGCCAGTTTGCACTGTGGCCTATCATCTGTTGCCAGCTTTTTTGCACAATTCCTTCAGCACCATTAGCTTTAATTGACTCTAGCGCTGATAAGCTCTCGATTAAATGCCCATGTTTTAAGCTTGAAAATTTATTGCCTTCTTCGATTGCCGCTTTGAGTTTAGGTTGAATATAAAGCGTGAAGCCAATAATGATTATGCCGCCAATGACAGGAACTATAGCGAGATCACCAGCGACAATAAAAATAATAATTAAGAAAAATATCGCGAAGGGGAGATCGACTAAAGTTGTGATCGTTGCCGAAGTTAAAATTTCACGAATATTATCGAATTCACCTAACTGCTTCGCCATGCCGCCGATACTAGGAGAACGTTTTTCTAGGGGAATACCTATCGCTTTAGCAAAAAGTCGCGAAGACACAATAATATCTACTTTTTTTCCTGCAACATCGATGAGGTAACTTCTAAGTTGCCGCATGATAAGATCGAACATATAAGCAATCGCCGCACCAATCGCTAAAACCCAAAGGGATTCAAAAGCGAGGTTTGGGACGACTTTGTCATACACATTCATAATAAATAACGGTGAAACTAAGGCGAATAAATTCACCAATACAGAAGCGATTAATGCATCACGATAAATTGGTGCTGAATCTTTGAGGGTTTGGACTAACCAGTGGGTTTTATTATCGTGTAGATAAACATCGAAGCCCATGTCGCCACGGTATTCTTGTTTGACTAAGAATAAATATCCCACATATAAGGCTTCGAGCGACTCAATTGTCAGTGTCTCTTCACCGCCCGTCTCGGGTAATTGAATAATTGCTTTATCTGATGCAACATCAAGTTCTCGCAATATACAGGCTTTTTTGTCTTTTAATAATAAAATACAGGGGAGCAATATAGGTGATACTTCGTTTAAGCCTTTTCGAGACAGCTTAGCCGCTAGCCCCGCTCTTGAAGCTGCCTGAGGCAATAAGTCAGGTGATAATACTGTACCTGACAAGGGTAAACCTGCCGCAAGCGAATCGCTCGAGCACGGATTGCCAAAATGCTCAGTGAGTAACACTAAACAATCCAGCAAAGGATCCACTAACACTCTTTGTGAGGCTGAAATGGTCCATTGATCAATTTTTTCAGAAGCTGCAGCAGACACCTAATTACTTATCCTTTGGATTTTTATATGGTTATGGCAAGTATCGGTCATGATGGCCTATATTTCTATAGGCCATCCAATTAGTTATTAAAACTAAATTGTTCACAATTTTATTTCTAGAATAGTTCTGTAGTTTTCAATGGTTCATGCTTGAGCTCAGGGTCTACAACAATTGGCTGAGTATCAACAATTAACGGGCCATTACCATTGGTACCGAGTAAGCCATTAATAATACCAACATCGCTGGTCACACCATACTCTCTAGATAAATCCACTCCATCAAGAATAATCAACTGGGTTACCGAGTTTGGTCCGTTACCATCTGTATCAATGGTTATTGAAGTTGAGCCGCCATCAAAGCTAAAGCTTAAATAGTCATTTAGGTCGTTACTATTTACACCTTTGAGCAAGTCACTCAGATCCAATTTGTCCTCATTCACGTTAAAGTCTGTAATATGGTCTATACCCGTTTCTGCATAGCGCCATACGAAGGTGTCAGCGCCGCTATCACCACGCAGGACGTCATTACCAAGGCCTCCGATCAGAGTGTCGTTACCGTCACCGCCGCGTAAGCCATCGATACCTTCGCCGCCAATCAGTAAGTCATCACCGCTACCACCGTAGACAAGTTGACTACCTTGATCACCATAGACTGTATCATCACCGCTACCAAGGTTAACAGTGTCAGTTTTTGGTTGCAGTGGCTGCAGCACATCAGCCATCAATGTACCTGCATCGGTGGTGATATCATCCTGAGCCATAAATTTGCTACTAAGGATCTCTGCCTGAGTGACTACAGGGTTATTTAGGTTTGGCAAAGAACTGCCTGTGTTCACAATATTGTTAGCAGTAGAAACACCAAGGTCGATGTAATCATTACTATTGCCAGCATTAATCAGCAGCTCAGTATCTTTAGCAATGTACTGAGTCTTGGATGATGAAGCGACAGTACCGTATCCTCCTAAATTAACGGCAAATTGAGCTGTATTATTGATCCAATCGGTCATGATGAATGAATCAACACTCTGACCACCGACAACATTGTTGGGGTGCAGAACGGTGACTTGGAAGTCCGCAGTGCTCTGCGCTGTGTCCTGATTACTGGTTTCAGTCGCCGTAGCCACCACAGTGATGGTGAAGTTGCCATGGCTAGTGACTTTAATCTGTAGGCTGGATTTATCCCAGTTGCTGATATCCACAGTGCCATCAACACCTACGGTAGCTTCGTTGCCCGCAGCATCTTTCAGCACAGCGCCTTCAGGTAAGCCTTGCAGCTTAAGATTCAGTGTTTCTGAAGTATCTGTATCTTTGAGCGACGACGAAATATTGCTGAGTTTAATAAACTCACCGCGATAGCCCATATTGTCTACCACTTTAAATGCTAAGTTATCCAACAAGGCACCGTATGAGTCCCCATTATCTCCTTCAAACTGCAAACGATATTTACCTGAGTGATCAATAGGTAAGGTGATCTTTTGATCTCTTAACCAATTAGCATTCGTTGGATCGAAATCGTATAGCGTTATGGCTTGAGCATTTAATGGGTTGCCTTGAGCATCTAGCGGAATAAGCTTAATCGTCAGTCCAGAGGTATTTACGCTACCTGAGCGGGCCGCAATATCAAATCCGAGTTCGTAGAATCGACCAGCATCCGCTTGAATATCGGTATATAAGGTTTTATCGCCACCATTGAACTCAATTTCCATGACTTTATTGCTATTGGAGCCACCAGAGACGTAGACACTTTCATAACCAATCTCAACTTGGCCACCTTTATTGCTGGTATGCCAAGTGCCGATAGTATTTAGGCCCTTAATGTCATTTGCCTTAACACCATCCCAACTGCCAGAGAATTGGGCATCTTCAAAGTTGATAGCAGCAACAGAGGTGTACCCATTAATTGTCAGGTTAGGTACATCTGCTACTGCTTTAACAGTGATATTCAATGTACTTGTGGCACCTGTATTAGTGGTGTAGGTGATTTCAGGCAATGAACCGCTCCAGTGATCTTTTGGATCAAAGCTGTATTCACCATTTGCCTTCAATTGCAGCTTGCCTTCAGGTAATTGATACCAAGCATTACCGGCATTATAGGTTGTGCCATTCACCTGGAAGCTGGTAATGGATAATGTGCTATCCACATCCGTATCATTTTCCAACACGTTACCATTAGCTAAGGCATCCTCAGAAATGGTTTTGCTATCTGCCTGAGTTACCGTTGGATCATCAACAGGCGTTACCTTGATGGTCAGCGTGTTTGTTGCTCCCGTATTAGTGGTGTAGGTAACCACTGGGACTTGACCATTCCAATCAGCGGCAGGTTTGAAGGTATAGCTACCATCTGCATTGAGAGTCAGTTCACCCTCTGCCAAGGTGATTTTACTACCAGCGGCATGCTGAGCGGCATTGTTAGCAACAGTGAAATGGGTTACAGACGTATTTTTATTGCCATCATTATCCAGCACATTACCGATTACAGTAGTATCTTCAGGACCACTATCTTGATCTTGAGCCGCTTTAAGCGTATTTGCATTAACGGTATTTACATTTAGAGTCAGTAATGCACTGGATTTATCACCATCAGCATCTTGCATGGTGTACGTAAAGGTTTCCGTTGCATTAGCTGGAATCGCAGAGGCGTTGGCTGTTACTGAATAAGTGTAACTACCATTGGCGAAGATGATTAACGTGCCATATTGCCCTGAAATAATGGTTCCTAGGTTGCCAGAGGTACCTGAACCTGTTTGGTTGCCCGCTGCGGCACCAATTACCGTGATATCATCATCAGCACCAGCACTGATTATGTCATTAGCTAACACATTGCCAGTAGTTGAGGGTAATTCATAACCATTACCAGCTACTACACGAACAACTAGTTCATAGCTACTTGCATCATTTTCAGAAGTCCTAATTTCAGTCACAACTTGATTAGTAATTGGATCTCTAAAACCAATTACCTGCAGAGTATAAATTGCCCCCTGATATTCAAAGGTTACATTCGTATTGCTGACTTTAATAATATCCTTTGATGCTTCAGGATCGTTGGTGTTAGGCGTTTCATTGTGTTCAAAGTTGACTTTAAGGGTCACTGGTGTGACTACCCCATAGGCATCAGTAACCGAGAAAGTGACATCCATGCTTGCTTTGGTAATTGCTCCTCCTGAAGAGACTGGGAAATTATAGTGGGTAAAAGTACCTAAAATGATATCTTGGTTTAATGAGAACTGACCATTTAATGCACTGTCATTATCAATAAAACCATAGCCAGATTGATAGGTATTAGTTGGATTTCCCCATCTGATCTGATCTAAACCACTGTCATTATCCGTCCCACCACCATTAGGACTAGTTGTACCATCGAACCTGGTTACGCTTGTGCCATTTGTCCATGATGTCCAATTTGCCACAACGCCAGATACGATAAAACTATCCACGATCACATCGACACTGCCTGTGTCGTTTTTGGCATTAGGGACATCATCAACAATCTTCACATCAAGGCTGCCATTTGCTTGGCTACCATCCTGATCCACAACGGTTACAGCAAAGCTATCTAAATAACTAGTGTTAGTTGCAGGGGGAGAGTCATTGTCGACATTATTATTTAAGGTGTAGCTGTAGCTGATGGAGCCACCGCTTGCATCGCCTGTGAAACCAGTCAGTGTTAAGACACCATAAGGAGTTGTAATATTTACCGCAGTATTGGGGCTTAGTGCCAGTAATGCCGCCAAATTAAAGCTTTGTCCTTTGATGGTGATAGAGGCTAATCCATCAACAGAGGTAAAACTAAAGTTACCAGTCTGAGTCAGCGCATTGCTATTAGGCGCTGAACCCGTTGAAAGGTTAGCTTCGTTAACTGTTAGCTCACCATCTTGGACGTTGAGACCACCTAAAGAAACTCCGTCATTATCTGGCGTGACCGTGATAGTCAAGGTCGAAGTGTCCGTGCTGACGCCGTCGGTGACGGTGTAGGTGACAACCGGGAAGTTGCCGTTCCAGTTGGCGGCGGGCTCAAAGCTGTAGGTGCCGTTGGCATTGACCGTCAGGGTGCCTTGGCCGGCGATCACGTAGGCGGTGCCCAGGGTGAACGGACCGGTTTGTCCGGCGACGCTGAAGCTCTGAATGCTGAGCGGGCCATCGACACTGGTGGTGCCGGTGAGCAAGGAGCCATTGGTGACGCCACTGTCTTCAGCCACGGTCAGGGTTTCATCGGCATCGGTGAAGCCATCGGTGACAGGGGTCACACCGATGTTCAAGGTCGAAGTGTCCGTGCTGACGCCGTCGGTGACGGTGTAGGTGACAACCGGGAAGTTGCCGTTCCAGTTGGCGGCGGGCTCAAAGCTGTAGGTGCCGTTGGCATTGACCGTCAGGGTGCCTTGGCCGGCGATCACGTAGGCGGTGCCCAGGGTGAACGGACCGGTTTGTCCGGCGACGCTGAAGCTCTGAATGCTGAGCGGGCCATCGACACTGGTGGTGCCGGTGAGCAAGG